>JABCTJ010000106.1 GCA_018238375.1 Candidatus Thorarchaeota archaeon | reverse complement strand
ATCGAACGGCTAGCGTCAATGTCAATCTCTGCAGAATACTGGGGATCGCATGACTCGGTGGTGGGATATCAGCCCGGATACGGCGTTGATAATCGGTCCATCGTTTTCGGAGCACACCTTGACAGCTCTGAAACCTCCCCTAGAGGTGTCGAACAGAACGGTGGCGGATGTGCGGTCGTTGTGGCCATCGCTTCCATTCTGTCGCAGTTCCGATTGCCGATTGATGTGTACTACTGCTTCTTCCAGGCCAATATGGAGTTCGTGGATTCAGAGAGAACGATACGCGCCATGTACGGCTCCAAAGAGGTGGCCGAGATACTCGATGACGAGCAGGTTGAAGTCATTGCGTTCTACAACTTCGATGAGGTTCTCTTCTATGATCCACTTCAGCCAGAGGGGGAGCGAATCGCAATTGAACACGACATACCGGATAATTACTTCAAAACGAAATACCTTGCAGAATTATTGGATGCCTTCATGAAACGGTCTGGCATTGACATCGTTACTACCCGGCAACAGCGGCTGACTCAGACTGACCACTGGGCTTTCTGGGACCATGGATTCCCCGCTGTAAATGTAAAGAGTGGCCACCAACAAGACCCCGATTTTCCTCCTCCAGACAGAATATCCAGTTCTGGCTATAACCTGACCCAGGCCAGATATCTTGCCCAAGCCGCCGCGTCCGTGGCTGTATACTTGGGTAACAAGGGCAATAATGAGCAGACAACGCAGAAGCTGCAATCTAATCTGGAGGCTTTAGGTTCCGCAGTTCTTAGGGCAGTGATGACTGTTCCTCAGACTCTTACTGTTCATGGTACAACTCCTGACTATGGCAACATCACTGTCAGAGTACGACATGGCTCAACAGACTTTCTTCCAACAATCGTCATTACGGAAGAGAATTTCTCGATTGAGTGCAACGAACAAGCTCCCATTGGCCCGCTCGAAGTGATCGTAACCAATCTTGAGAACACCACGGCAAATGTGGAGCTCTACATAGACTACTCGTCTGATAGTGATGGCAATGGTGTTATCGATTCTGAGCAATACTCTTGGCCAGAACCTGTTCCGCAACTTGATTGGGACGGAGATGGCCTCAGCGATGAGGACGAGGTAGCGGCCGGGACAGACATCTTTGTGCCAGACACGGACAACGATGGTATGCGCGATGGGCTCGAAGTTCAATTCGGTCTTGACCCTCTGCGTGATGATAGGGAGGAAGACGCGGATTTGGATGGTCTGAGCAATCTCGAAGAAATTGGGCTTGGCACTCACCCTCTGAATAACGACACCGATTTGGATGGAATTCCAGATGGCTGGGAAGTTGAGTTCAAGACGGATCCTCTCACAAATGATTCTTTATCGGATCCAGACAACGACACCCTCACAAATCTAGAGGAGTATCAGAACAATTCAGATCCATTGTCTGAGGATGGTGACTCAGACGGGGTGTTGGATGTTGAAGAGATTGCCTTGGGAATGGACCCTTTGAATGAAGACTCTGATGGCGATGGTCTTCGCGATCAACTGGAGCTCTTTGAAGGCCTAGATCCCCTAACTCCCGACTATGACGTAGACCTTAGCCCAGACGGTCCTGATCACAATCCCCGAATTAACGCGATTATCGTTATGGTGCTCATAGTCGCTATACCCTTTCTATTGGGGTCGTTCTACTTCCGGCGTAGAATTCGCTAGACTGCGCTGGCACTCGTGTTCTTTCAGAAACAGGCGTAACAAAATAAGAATGCGCGGCGGGAGAGCCCGCCGCATATGTGTTCCTTGATTATCTATGTTGGTGGAGCCTTAGGAATACATCCCTTCTCGTAGAGGTTGTCTGTGCAAGCACGGGCGATCCTAATGATGTGTTCTGCATGTTTGTAGAGCTCCTTTTCTTCCCACTCCTTCCCAGCGATTCCCTGTTCTATGGCTTTCATGCCCACTGCAGTAGCCTCGAGCGGGTATAGCTCCCAGTGATCCATTGTTGGGATTACTTTCTTCTCTGACGCTCCCTTCGCTCCAATGTCAGCAAGTGCTTGAGCGGCTGCAATGCACATCTCATCAGTGATAGTCGTTGCTCTTACATCGAGAGTGCCACGGAATATGGCTGGGAATCCAAGGGAGTTATTGATCTGGTTGTCGAAGTCTGATCTTCCGGTGCCAACAATTCGTGCTCCCGCATCCTTTGCATCCCATGGCCAGATCTCAGGAAGTGGATTCGCACAGGCGTACACGATGGAGTCTGTGGCCATCTTTGACACCCACTCCTTCTTTATCGTGCCTGGGACCGGTCTTGCGGCAGCGATAAGAACGTCCATGCCCTCGATGACCTCACCGAGATTACCAGACATCCGTTCCGGATTGGTTTTCTGTGCAAGATCGTACTTGAACCTGTCATAGTCCTTTTGCTCTACGATGTCGTCACGGTCAGCGTAGATTGCTCCCTTACTGTCTACCATCACGATGTTCTTCGGATTAACACCAGCTGCAATAAGAAGGTAGGCTGTGCGCGTGTTAGCTGCACCCACACCAAGCATGGCTACCGTAATGTTCTCCAAGTGCTTCTTCACGACCCGAAGTCCTCCCATCACGCCGGCAAGAACGACTGTCCCGGTGCCTTGAGCGTCATCATGCCAAATCGGAATAGAAACTTCAGGGTCATTTCTGAGGGTTTCAAGAACGTCGTAGCACTTTGGCTTGGAGATGTCTTCCAAGTTGATTCCGCCGAAGGAGGGTTGGAGTAGCTTCACTGTTTCGATGATCTTGTCGGGATCCTTGGTGTTAAGACATATTGGCCAAGCATCAACTCCGCCTAAATACTTGAACAGGATTGCCTTCCCTTCCATCACGGGACCCGCGGCCAAGGGACCTATGTCGCCGAGACCAAGGACTCTTGTTCCGTCAGTTACAACAGCAACCATGTTGCCTTTGTTTGTCATATTGTAGGCTTGCTCAGGATTCTCTTTGATGGCCAAGCATGCCTTGGCTACACCAGGTGTATACCAGATTGCAAAATCGTCAAAGGTGCGCACTGGGACCTTCGAGGCTGTGGCAACCTTGCCCCTATAGAATGGATGCAGAATCATTGCATCTCGGCCTGGTTTCTCAGCTTTCCTCTTCAGATACTCAACAGTGGACTTCTCAACGTCTCCGTGTTTCTCTTCGGTTTCGGGCATCGTATCAAGCTCCATGAACTCTATTTCAGATGTGTCAGTGGAATTTGTCTGCCTGACAGGGGCGGTCGTACACAATTCCAAGATAAAGTTTTATCCTTCGGACACAGAAATACCCGATTTCGACAATGCCCTTTTTATTGATAGGAGGCACATAGGCAGTCCAAGTGGTGATAGAATGGCCCCCGACATCGGTGATGAATTTTACATGGGCACAAAATACACCCGCGGGAAGCTTCCCAAACATGGCCTCGATTGGTCAACGAAACCTCCTGTGTACAAGGAGTACCCTGATGCCCACCGAATTCCAATGCCTTCACCTGACATTGAGAACGGACCTGGACTTTGGGAAGTTCTTAACAAAAGGCGGAGTAAGCGTGCTTACAATGTACAGCCAATCAGTCAGAAGGAGCTCTCACAGATGCTATGGGCTACTCAAGGAATCTCGGCTAAGGTCAGCGGAAGCGCCCTTCGTACTGCACCATCTGCAGGAGCGCTGTATCCAATTGAGACCTACCTCTTCATCAACAGAGTTGTGGGCATTGAACCTGGACTGTACCATTATTCGATTGAAACGCATGAGCTCGAATTGCTCATGGAGGGCGATATGGTCAAAGCAGTACGCGCTGGGGCTCTTGACCAACAGATCGTAGAGAATGCTGCAGTTGTATTCATCTGGGCCGCAGTCTTTCAACGATCGAAGTGGAAGTATCTCCAACGCGCGTACAGGTACGTGTTTCTTGATGCAGGTCATATCGCGCAGAACCTAGCCCTTGCTGCGGAGGGTCTTGGGCTTGGAAGCTGTCAGATTGGGGCACTGTATGATGATGAGCTTAACAACCTGCTTGAACTAGATGGCGTCGAAGAGAGTGTTATCTACATGAGTAGTGTGGCACACTCTCGACGATAGGCGCGCTCTCGACGATACGCTTAAAGAGCAAGCATGATGCGAATCAGAGGAGGGCTGCCTCGCTATGACGGAATCACCAGTTCATTACCGCTCACTCAACGTGGTCATGGGCGTGCTAATTGTAGGGACTGCGCTCAGCCTGTTCTGCGGATATTGGGCTGGTTTAACATATGTTGGAAGCGAGCCGATGGACTTCATGGCGATTCTGTTGTGGTTCCTAGGCATACCCGTGTTGGCTACACTGATGGGAGCATTTGTGGGTTGGAAGGGCAAACAGGCTGTCGAATACAATCGACCTGAGTGGAAGTTCGAACCAATTCAACTCAAGCCTGAAGAATGCAAGTCCTTTGCGCAGAAGCACAATCGGGCCTACACTCGGTTAGTAGCCTCTGGGAATTTCTGGTTTTTCTTTATCCCAATACTTCTCATACTCACCATGTTTGGGTTGCCCCTATGGACGCAATACGAAGCCCCTTGGCTAGCTCAATACGCAGCACTGCTTGAGGCTGCCCTGCTGACACTGATCTATCTTACTTCATTCGCTGCAATGTATCTCGGCTCAGCGAATTCGGCATCTGAAGATTTCACGATGCCACTGATCAGAGAGGCAGCATGGTTAGCCCGGGAGCAATCTAAGGTTCCAGGCATTTCGCACATCCGTGTGGTAGTTGATGCCGCAGAATTTGCAGGATTGCGTATCTACCGAAACCCTCGTGTTATAGCACGAATCAGCGGTCATGAGAAAGACTCGTACATCGAATCTTGGTCTGAAGAATTGGGCGCAATTGCGAAGATGCTCTTCAGGCTTTATCCGTCAGACACCTCTCCTGAAGTGATATGGTGGTGGTTTTCTGGAGACCGCAATTTCAGGAAGTATGTTGGGGCCGATAAAGGAGGGTACTATGTTCGCAACCCGGTTCCCTCTCGCATCAAGGAGCTGGGTGTGAAGGATGTTGAGCTTGTGACTGAGAATTCGGTTGGATTAATCCTCTTGGAATCGCTTCGGATACGAGGAGACAGCGAAGCAGCCAGAGAAACGCTGTCCAGTTTGGGAATAGCGGTTGAATAATCCACAAGTGCTTAAATCTGGCAACTAGCTCTTTCCCAAGGAGGAGCCTAGTTCGTGTCAGAATCCCCGCTGACATACAAGTCATTGACAATCTTCTATATCATGCTAGTTGTTGTCATTTTCTTATGGGTCGTCTTTGCAATCGGATCGACCCAATACGTCCTCCTCACACTGTACTTTGGTCCGCTAGATTGGATTCTTACTACTGCGGGATTGCTAGTCAGTATGATGTTTCTCATCCTGATTATCACTTGGGTCATGAAGCACCAAGTATCATTCACCGACCCTGAATGGGTCAACCGCAACCGCGAGATTGATTACACTGAGTTCGAGAGTGTCATGCACGAGTACGCAAGAGAGTACTCGCATATCATTGCACACATAGATTACAAACTAGTTTTCCTAACGATTACCCTTTTTGTTGCTGCTGTATCATCCGGAGCTCTCGTGATGATTCTGCCCTTAACTCTAATGCTCTTCATCCCACATATATTTGGTGTACTGCAGGTTCTCCTCGGCGTGACATTCTCAGTCTTGACATACAGAGCTGTGCCAACTGACGTGAGTCAGCAGTTTCCCTTCGACACCCCTCGGAAATTCAGAAACGCAGTCCGCGTTC
>JABCTJ010000101.1 GCA_018238375.1 Candidatus Thorarchaeota archaeon | reverse complement strand
GCTCCTGCACTGGTGATGACTGCCTCGCCCGGCTTGATGGGGCCTTGAGCCATCGCTTCTTGCTCTATGATGTCGCCCCCCTTTCTTTTGATGGCACCAGCAACACCAGAACCCATCCATAGGTCCGAGTTGGCGGCATTGACAACTGCATCAACACTTAACATGGTGATGTTTCCGATGTGCGTTCGGACTAATATGCCTCCCATTTTCTTATTCATAAATGCCACTTCCTCACTTGGACGCATTGAATATATCGCGCGAACACGTAAAAGTATGTCGAGGCACACAACCCTTTTCTCTGCGTCAGAATGCGTTCCTAGTGGCGAGACAACTGAACGACATAGACCCTGCTGAACTCAAGTCCATTATTAACGAATATGGGGCACCCAGGCACCTTCATTTTAGGGTTGATTTCGCTGAGTTCGAGTGTGAGCTTGTAAAGCGAAGTGCTTCCAAGAATCGATACCATGACATAACGTGTTTCATTCCCTATGATGGGGGCTACGTTGGAATACAGAAACCAGGCTATGCAGGATCAGGAATCTTCAGAGCCCCCTCAGGAGGTGCCAATCTTGGAGAATCCCTGCGGAATGCAGCTGTACGTGAGATGTACGAGGAGACCGGTCTCGATATACACCTCGTTAGATTCGTCTTGGACCTTACCCTAGATGTAGTGTGCAGTGATGGAGTCATACCATGGCGGTCGTTGGTTTTCTTGGTTGAGGCAACTGGCGGTGAGATGAAACCCATTGATACTCACGAGATCTTTGACATCAAAATTGTTACTCGTGAGGAGATGCTGGGCGAAATAACTCGTCTTATGGACGAATCTGGTTGGGGTGGCTTCAAATACCGAGCGTTTCTTACCAAGTCATTCTTCGAGAGAATGGACGAGCTTGGTCTTTGATGTGTTTGACCTAGTATTGCAGAGAATAGGATGATCAGCTGCAGCGATACTGCAGCCTACTCAGCTCTATGGAGCCATTGTGATGTTGAGCCTTTTCACCAGCTCTTTGTACCTATTCCTGACAGTCACTTCAGTGACTCCCGCAGCCATTGCGATATCGCGCTGGGTGACTCTGCTGTCTTCTAGGATAGATGCGATATAGATAGCGGCAGCTGCAAGTCCTCTGGGGTCTCTCCCAGTAATGAGACTTCTCTGCTTCTTTGCATCTTCAAGGATTTCCAAGACCCGACGTTGAACTTTGCCTGGAAGGCCAAGTTGTGTTATGAATCTTGGAACATAGTTAGCAGGCTCCGAAACAGGCATCCTTAATCCAAGCTTTTCAACAAGAAGCCTGTAGTGTTGCCCAATCTTCTTCTTGGACACGCGTGAGTGCCTTGATATCTCTTCGAGCGACCTCGGAGCGGTTCTTAGTCTGCATGCGGCATAGATTGCTGCTCCAACCATGGCGTCGATTGATCTACTGCGAGCAAGCCTTCGAATGATGAGCTTTCTGTACAGGAGCGCAGCAAGCTCTTTGATGCTCCTTGTAAGCCCAAGTTGTGAAGCCAACCTATCAAGCTCGCTCATGGCTTGTGCTAGATTTCTATCCACAGAGCTGTGAACCCGTGTTCGAATCTGCCACTTACGAAGTCTGTAGATTTCAGACCTCTTCTTAGCCGTGAATCGCTTCCCCTGTGAGTCATGGTCTCGCCAATCAATCATGGTTGAGAGACCCTTATCGTGGATAGCATAGTTCGTTGGTGCTCCAGTCCTCGAACGTGCATCCTTCTCATCAGCTGTGAAAGCTCTCCACTCTGGACCCGTGTCTATTCTGTGGTCACTGATCACAAGACCACACGCGGCACAGATCCTCTCCCCCTTCTCAAGGTCCTGTACAACTTCGGTTCCTCCGCACTCTGAACATGTGAAGCCAGATTTACTGCGTACGCGCTCTCCACGTTTCTCTGTGCGGTTCGTATTTGATGCCATCTTTTTGTTACCTCTCCCTCGGATCTTAGGACACTAGCACGCACTGTACCATTCAACAGCTTCCGATGCGGCTGCTATTTCGGTGGTGTTATGACGCAAGAAATCGGTCAGATTCTGCTAAGGTCCCGTCGAATCCGTTACACTTATATATACAACCGCAATCGCACTTAAAAATCTTTCGTTTTACGCTCGGATAGCACTCCATCTAAGCGTTTCCCGCTCCCCATTCCCGATGTTGGTGTCAGTTGCTATTAAAGATTGCGAAATCAGGAATTCGCCCCTAGAATGCATTTCCCCAAGTGATTGTTTTAACAATTGCAGTCTTCCGGACGGTCGCCGGTCGCAGCGAACTCCTCAAAGTGCTTCAGCCATTTCGGTTTCTTGGGAGCTGTTTGGATGAACTCAACGAACTTGGTAACCCGATCAATTGTTTCGGGCTGAGCGATGTGCTCAATCCCGCAGGCGTCTATGCTTGCTATCTCCTCTTCAATGCCTATGAACAGGAAGAACTCCTTCAGTATGGTGTGAACCCTTTCGAGGTATTCGCCTATCTTTCGCCCTTGAACAGTCAGGGTTACACTTCTGTAGGGCTTGTACTTCACCATTCCTAGATCATGAAGTCTCTTGAGAGCAGAGGTAACACTTGGCGCTTTCACATCCAATGAGTCAGCAATATCAGAAACTGCGGCTGAGCCCTTCTCTTTCTCAAGAATGTGAATTGTCTTGGTATACTCCTCAAGAGTTCTTGTAAGTTTCGAGTCAGCTCTGCTTCGTTTGATCGACTTGAATTTTCCGTGAATAATCGCCATTTCCTCCCTAACGCTTTGCGTACCTTTTCCCCACTGCAGTTACGTAGTATGCTTGTCCTAACACCTCAGTGTTGCAGCTGCCTGCAGACGGACAACTCGAACAGATGACCTTCTCAGAGGTCCCGCATTCAGAGAGTCTAAGGTAGCCTCTCTCAAGTAGAATCTTCAACATGTCATCTAGGGTTTCTGTCTGCACTCCCACACGTTCAGCCATCTCTCTCTTGTAGAGTATGCCGTCATTCACTATTAGCTCGAGTATCTTCTTGAGCACTAGTCTACGCCCCCCTTCTCATCATCCGTTTGCGTTTTCGCCCCTCTTTTTTCTCTGTGCATCGATATCGTTATCGGGAGAACTGGAATGAAGAGCAATAGCGCGGGCGTTAAATCGCCGAGGAGAATCCACTCGCTCCAGTCTTCAAGTTGTAGCCACCAACCCAAAGCATTGGTCCCCAGGATGATAAGCTGCAAAACGAAAAGAATGCCTCCCAGAATCGCTCCGACTGCCAAGTAGGCATAACCCTCTCGATTTTCTCCAAGTAGAGGACGAACTCCTGAGATGTATACAAGAGCAACAACAACCAGCATGATTCCGCCTATCGGGTCACTGATGAGCGCGTTCGGATTCAGCATGCCGATTCCTACAAGAATCTGCAACACTCCAAGTATACTGTATGATGCACCAGCAAGCGCTGCGAATATGGCTGCAGTTTTGAATTCCGAGGAAGTACTTGATTGGAAACCGCCACTTCTATCCAACTAACAACCCTCCTACAATAACTACAACAAGCGCCGCCGCGTATGCCAGCACTATCTGGTATACCACTGAGAAAACAGTCCATTTGTTGGAACCTGTTTCCTTTCTTACCGTACCAATTACTGCGATACAGGGAGTGTAAAGCAAGACAAACACCATGAGCGCGAGTGCCGAAACTGGGGTGATGCTTGCAGCCAAAGCCCCAGCTAATGCAGCCTCTCCTT
>JABCTJ010000095.1 GCA_018238375.1 Candidatus Thorarchaeota archaeon | reverse complement strand
GGGATGCTTGCATACTTCGCGTACTCCTGAAGCATCTCATGACCCTGACCGTAGTATTCAAGGGCGGTTTCTAGGATTCTAATTCCAATTCCACATGCGTACCTGCTCATGACATTTGCTGCGTCCTCAATGGTTTCTCCTGCAGATTTTGCGGACTTGAGCCGCATGCTCTTTGGCTCAAGGAACTGAGCGTGGCCGCCAAGCTCCGTCGCTGCTGCTTCGAACGACTGCCTGGTGCGAACACTTGGATTGTAGAAGAACATGAAAAATGTCCGGCGGTCAAGACAGTTATTCAGTGCATGGTCAAAACGATTAGCCTTGAACTCAAATGACAGGTCGAATGCCTTATCGAGTTCGTCAATGCTCCAATCTTGCGTGCAGAGTAGGTCGCGTCCGTAAAGACTGTTCATCTTGTTCACAATCTCTGCAACGGAGCGCGTTGTTTTAAGGTCTATCGGAGGGGCCATGTTGAATCTTCGATGGGTTCCAACATCGACCCCTGATAGTGAAAAGCTAGTCACTAGCGCATGGTCAAGGCCATGACTGCTTTTTGGCCGTGCATCCTATTTTCGGCTTGGTCGAATGCGATAGACTGAGGCCCATCAATGACGCTGTTGGAGACCTCGAAACCGCGGTCACAAGGCAAGCAGTGCATGTAGTACGCTCTAGGACCAGCAATCTTCATCTTGTCGTCATCGCAGATCCAGTGCTTGTTCTTGTCAAACAATTCCTTTGATTTCTCAAGCTCAGGCTTATCGTTCCAAGGTGGCATGAAGTCCCTGCAGGTCCATGCCTTCGGGTAGACGACATGTGCTCCCTCAAACGCCTCTTCCATATCGTTCATAATCTCGAAACTGGCGTTGTTTTCCTCCGCGTACACCTTGCACTGTTTGATGACTTCATCATCCAACTCCATTCCCTTTGGATGTGCAAGGACGGTTTCACAACCCATCTTGCTCGCAGCAATCACTGCGCTCTGCGGCACAGCCAGGGGTTTGTGAACTGAGGGAGAATACGCCCAGCTCATGACAAACTTGACATCCTTGAAGGTCCCGAACTTCTCCTTCACTGTCATTACGTCAGCTAGTCCCTGACACGGGTGATACTTGTCATCCTCCATGTTAATTACAGGAATATGTGACCAGTGCGCGAAGTTATTGATGATTTCATTGGCTCGACCGTATTGCCAGCCAACTGGATCCCCATAGCAGCGAATTGCGATGGCGTGCCCCATTCGAGCCAAAACTCTTGCGACGTCAGATACTCTCTCAGTTGCGTAAGCTTCCTCGTCGCCCTCCAGAGCGGGAGCATAGATCTTACTCGGGTCCAAGAAATGCGCATGACCACCTAACTGAGTCATTCCAGCCTCGAACGAGTTACGCGTCCTTAAGGACTGGTTGTAAAATATCATGAAGAGCGTCTTAGCATCAAGCAGCTTGTGAGGCTCTCCTATTGCAAACTTCTTCTTGAGGTCTATGGCAACATCAAGAATTGTTTCGACCTCCTCTTTAGTATAATCAAGGAGTGTTATGAAATCTCTACCGCGAAATGTTTCCGTCTTTACCATTGTCGCTCACTATCTCCATAGCGCGTCTCATCTCACAGAAAAAGCTTGCCAACTGGACAATTCGGTTTGCACCTAATGCTTAAAGGGAGGGAAGAGTAACTGAGTGGAATCGCACTCCGGGCGCTGATGAGATATGAAGAGAAAGATACTGAATCTGGGCCTTTCCTTGGTTGGACCCATTGCACTGATTGTTATGTTGACAATGCCAATTGGTCCGCTCTCGGGCGGCCTTGGAATAATTGCCCCAACTGGAGGAATCTTCGATGTTGGATATCCAGAGTCCGCTTTGCAGACAATTAATCTTCCAGGTCTTGATGCCAACGTGGAAGTTCGCTTTGACGAATGGGGCATCCCACATATCTACGCTGACGCAGTAACAGGCGCCTACATGGCGCTTGGCTATATTCACGCCAAGGAACGACTCTTCCAGATGGTGATGCAGAACTACTTGGCTGCAGGTAGAATCAGCGAGATTGTAGGATCCTACGCAGTCAGCTCGGATAGATACTATCGTGCAATCGGTCTCGCAAGAGGTGCTGAAGAAACATACCAATGGTATCTTGATAATAGAGACACGAATGATGATGTTGCTTATGTCCTCAGCATCATAGACGCGGAAGTAGCAGGAGTGAACGCGTTCATTGATTCAATGACGAGCTCCACAACCCCAATTGAGTTCAAGATACTGGGGTTCACGCCTCAGTACTGGAGACCTGTAGATGTGTTCATCTGGACTAAGATGATGAGTTGGAGTCTTGTGGCAGGGGCTGATGACCTCTATAGAGAATACGCCAGAGCCACCATGGCTAACGATACGATGTACGATGACCTCTTTCCTGACTTGATGCCTTACAACGTACCGATAATGCCAGAGCAGCACAATCTCAGTCTGGCTGAGTATCCTAACTCCGCCGGAGGCTTTCCAGCAGATCCAACGCCTCCGCCTACTGCAACCCGTGCAAGTCCCTCTGAGGATTTGATACCGATCGACAAGCTGAAGACTTTGCTGAGTATCATTGATGATGTCATTTTACCTGTCGAACTAAGAGAAGCGATGGGCAGCAATAGTTGGGCAGTGAGCGGTTCCCTCTCAGAAACGGGTTCTCCGCTCCTTGCCAATGATCCCCATCTCCCGCTCCAAGCACCCTCCCTCTGGTATGAAGCACACATTGTGGCTCCTGGAATAGATGTCATGGGGGTTTCATTCCCAGGCATTCCAGGATTCGTGCTTGGCCACGGCGACCACATTGCGTGGGGAATGACAGCAGCTGCCTATGACGTGATGGACTTCTTCGTTGAGCAAGTGAACCCCGATAACGATTCCCAGTACTGGTACAACGGCGCATGGCGTGATTTCGAGGTTGTCGATGAAACGATTCACACGAAAGATAAGGGGGACATCGTCTTTGATGTCAAGTGGTCGGTACATGGACCTTGCATTGATTCAGTGATGGGAACATACAATCTTGACAACACTGAAACGCCCAACATTGCGATGAACTGGACTGGCTTGGACATCACTCACGAGCTTCTGTCTCTCTCGCTTCTCAACAAAGCTAAGAACATAGAGGATTACTACGACGCCCTGTATTGGTGGGATTCGCCGCCACACAACTTCATCTATGCTGATGATGAAGGACACATCGCCATCACAGCAGCAGGTCGGTATCCATTAAGAACCGGTTACATAGGAGACCTCCCAATTCAAGCACTGAATGATTCTGTGGGTATGCTATCTAACATTCCATATGCCTACATACCGAGGTCTGTTGACCCAGCACAGGGATACCTGCAATCTGCGAACCAGAGGAGTTACGACCCCGAAACCTACGGATGGGATGTGATTGGGCCGTACGCCACAGGATACAGAGGACGTCGGATCAACTACCTACTGAACACTAGCTCTAGCGTTTCAATGGATGATATGAAGAAATGGCAGGCTGATTCTGTGGATGTTTCAGCTCAAGAGATTGTGCCCTACGTTATCGATGCGTGGAACGCGGCCGGGGACGGTAATGCCACTGTTCAGCTTGCTGTTGATTGGTTGTCAGATTGGGACTTCTCCATGGAAACAGACGTTCAGGCTCCCACGATATGGAGATTCCTTGTTGACGCCTTGAAGTACGAGATATTCGACGAGCTTCGCGTAACGCTTGACGCTAATTTGCGGACGCCATCCACGCCCGTGTTGGAGAGAGTAATCAAGGAGAATGAAGCCAACTACTTGGATGACCACTTCACTGGCGAAGTGGAAACCCGTGATGCGATTCTCGCACAGGCACTATTTCGCGCTCTGGATGAGATGGTCCAAAAGCTTGGGAGCAATATGACAGATTGGTACTACGGTAATTTCAACGTAATCTACATTGACCATCTAGCCAGTCTTACTCTGATAGGTGGAACCGCTCATCGTGGTTGGAACACACTCAACCGGGCAGCAGGTTATTGGGACAGCGACGCCAGCCAGTGGAGAGTTGTCGCGGGACCATCATGGCGGATGGTAATAGACATGGGCGACATTGAACATGCATTCGGGGTATACTCCGGTGGCCAAAGTGGCAACATGTTTAGCCAACATTGGGATGACATCTTCGACCTCTGGTACGCCTACGATGAGGAACCAGAACAGTATGGATATCATCTGATGCGCTTCTATCCGACTCTTAAATCGCTCGCCATTGCCGATCTCAGTGAACATTTTGTAGAGAGGATGATTACGTTTGTACCATAGGAGGAGATAGCATGAGAAAGCTCGATGATATATTCCCACATTTCAACTTCCCGACACTGGTTCTCGTTCTAACGGTGATTGCCATAGCACTGCAGTTGAGTGGAGCATGGGTGACAATGCTCATCGCTGGTGCACTGGGCGCATTGCTCGCAAGAAGACATCGGACAGCATTCTTCGCCGGGTTCATCAGCGTGGCGATTGCGTGGGCGATCCTCTTCATCTATCTATCATTGACTACGCAGGCACTTGCGATAGCGGAGTTCTTCATTGGCCTGTTGGGGCTTTCGGGGATGGGCTGGCTTGTCATCGTGATCAGCATCCTTCTAGGTGCCCTTCTTGGTGGCTTTGGCGGCTTGCTTGGAAGGTCAGTAGTTGAACTGGTAGATGAGCTGATACGTATCAAGACAAGCAGTGAAGCGGCTCCTGTCCAAGAGGAGCAGTCAGATTCCGAACCAGAAGAGTGATCCATGCAAATAGGAATGAAATCGAACTGAACATTCCGTTTTCACATGGATGGTTCCGTGTCACAATCCTTGGAACACGTGTTCCAAGATAATGCCGCATCCAGCTAATGCACGCATAGCAATGCGGCGTACAATCCAATTCCGAAAATATTCCACTTGCGACTGATAGCAGGCCTTTTAACTAGGACACTCGTTTAAAGAGTGTTCAAAAAATAACTATAATGAATTGGAGCCTGAAACAATGCACAGAGAACTTGCCAAGGGAGTATACTACGTCGGAGTCGACGATCACCACACAGAGCTTTTCGAGGGTTTATGGGAACTACCATTCGGTGTTTCGTACAACAGCTATCTCATTGTCGACGAGAAGATAGCCCTCATAGAAGGCGTGAAGGAGCCGTGGGTGGACGAGTTGCTGGACAACATCAGAGAGATAGTAGACCCGGCAAAGATCGACTATATTGTTATGAATCACATGGAGCCAGATCACACGAGTGCTCTTCCAGACTTAGCCAAGATCGCTAAGAACGCAACTATGGTGTACACTGCCAAGGCGGCCCCGATGCAGAAATCATTCTATGATGTTCCGCTTAAGGAGAAGATAGTAGAGGACCTTGAGGAACTGTCACTTGGCAAGAAGACCCTCAAGTTCGTGCATGCACAATTCCTGCATTGGCCTGAAACCATGTTGACATACCTGATTGAGGATGAGATTGTATTCTCTTGCGATGCATTTGGTGCATTCGGTGCATTGAACGGGAAAATCTTCGATGACGAGATCGACATGGGGATGGTTGAATCCGAAAGCCGGCGCTACGTTTCAGCGATTATCACGAGTTATCTGAAATTCGTGCAGAGAGGCATAGCAAAGGTGCAAGACCTCGGCATCGGAATCAAGATGATTGCTCCAAGTCATGGACCGATATATCGCAAGGACCCAATTTGGATTGTCAAGAAGTACCTTGAATGGAGCAGCCCCGAGCTGGAGAAGAACGTCGTTATCGTCTATGGTACTATGTACGGGATGACTCACCGACTCGCAGTCAATCTGAAGAAGGAACTCATGAACCTCGGCGTTGAGGTGAAGTTGCACAATCTGTCGTATTCAGAGTTGAGCAAGGTTATCACAGATACTATGCGTGCCGGTATCCTCGCTATTGGAACGCCCACGTACGATGCGTATCCATTCCCTAAGGTTTGGAGCTTTGTCAATGAGATGCAAGGCAAGCGCTTCATGAAACGACCAATCGCTCTCTTCGGCACCTTTGGCTGGGGCGGCGGTGGCGTTGTCAAACTGCGAAAGATGATTGAAACTATGAAATTCGAGATTCTTGAGCCAGTTATGCGAGTGCGAGGTAGGGCTAACGAACAAGAAATCGAGAACTGCAAGAAGCTCGCTCATGTAATCGCTGATAGACTCAAGTGACCGTCCATCAAGTTAGACTGTCCTAAGCAATTCCTTATTAGATACCAGCCTTGAGTCGGTGTATCTTGACTCCATGGCGGTGAAGGATGTATGTGTCTTCCGTCCTGAGAGAATGGAGGTAGAACAATGAAATTGGAAGGTACAAAAACAGAGATTAACCTCCTCACGGCTTTCGCCGGCGAGTCCCAAGCTAGGAATCGCTACACATTCGATGCCAGCATTGCCAAAAAGGAGGGGTATGTTCAGATCAGCGAAGTCTTCAAGGAGACCGCGGGTCACGAGAAGGAGCACGCAGAACGACTCTTCAAGCTGCTGAAGGAAGGCGGAGCAACGCCGGAGCTCACAATTGAAGCTGGATTCCCAACAGGCCCACTTGGCGGCACCGAGGAGAATCTAAGAGCAGCAGCAGCCGGCGAGAAGTACGAATTCACAGAAATGTATCCTGGCTTCGCTGAGGTCGCGGAGAAGGAGGGCTTCTCAAAGATAGCAACCGTCTTCAGAATGATTGCCAAGGCAGAAACTTGGCATCATGACCGGTTCATTGAGCTTGCTGATAACATTGCCAAGGACCGCGTTTTCAAACGAGAGAAGAAAATCAAGTGGCGATGTCAGAACTGTGGCTACATTCACGAAGGTGAAGACCCACCCGAGAAATGCCCAGCTTGTGACCATGCTAAGAGCTACTTCATGGTTCATCAAGCAGTCTTCTAGATCCGAGCAATTCAACTCAATACTTGGTCCGCTTGGGCCAAGTAGCATTCTATTTTTCCCGTCATTCGTTGATGAAAGAGGTGTGAGCGGAGAGCAGAGTCAGCAAGTTCCTTTTGGAGGGAATTTGGGGGGGTGTGAAGGATTGTGTTGAGAAATTAGCCCGCTGTCCTGATGACTCTCCACTCAACGACGCTGGATTTCCGAACCACGATTTTAGCGTGTGTGTTATTCACTTCGCAAAGGCGGCAGATGCCAATATTGTATATCCGAGATTGTATTTAATCTCATAATAAACAGAGTTTGAGAAATGTGAGCAAAGCACGGTTTTATCGCTTGGAACTGATACAACTTGTCACATCAGCTGTCGGGGTGATAATCGGATGTTCGCGACTACTTGACCATGATTAAAATGAATGAACCTCCACGACCAAGACCCGAGCCCTGGTAAGCATAAACCAATCTCAGAGCGAGGGATGCTTAAGCGGAACTTATCGCGAAGATGTCCCTGCTCTGCACCCTCTTTTTTTCATTCTCGGCAGTTTTAGTATCGATTTAATCCACGGAAAATAGTTACACGTGTGAGCAACAGTTCATGACGCCAGAAGTCCAATCGCAGCCACCAATAGACAAGGCTAATTACCTTATTGGAATCAATCCCGGGAAGGAATTGATCTTATGTCACCAGAGCGCGGTGGAATCGCTATCAAGGTGTTCACGCCGGTAGGTGACTGCGTCTTGGGTCGACTCACGTGGAATGCAACCGGTCCACACCTTACGACTTACGAACGAGGCGAATCGTTCTCAGGAGATATTACCTACGAAGTCAATAGTGAAATCGTTGTGGACGATACTGGGCTCTCAAAAAACATTCCTCTCAAGAAAGCGGCAAGAATTGTTTTGAAACCTATTGAAATCGTTATGAAACCTTACTCAACAAGGGTAGAGCAACTATCTGATGATCTATACCCTCCCGCATCACATGGCTGGACATCACGGATGATGGAGAAAGGTGAGGAGGCACTGTATGTTGTCCAAGAATTGCAGAATGACAAACGCTATTGGTTAACAATTGTTAACACTACCACGGCAGAGGTCCACGAATCGCATGCCATCTACAAGTACGAGGCTGGCCTAATTACTCTGGCTAACGATGTTGATAATGACGATGAGATGTACCGAAGCATGAAAGCAGAAGAATCCAATTCGGCAAGGAAAAAGGCGCTAGCAATACTTGATGGACCGCCGCCAACATGGCAAGATATCGCATCGCTTACTGATCAAGTTCGGATTCCGGGACTAATGATTGGCAAAAATATGAGAGAAACGATTAACCAGCTTGTTCCTATGGAGTTCCCAAGCGATGTGCGGGAAGAACTAATGTCATTCCTCGCGTGGACTACTCGAAAGGGGCTTCCAGAGGAAGACCCCGTAAGGTTCATCAGCAACACGGAATCGCTTCGCATAACCTCAAAACTGTACAATGGGCATTTGCTATGCCTTCTGGATGGACGCCAACCGGCTCCGTACGTTCAGTTAATGAAGCTCGCTGTATCTGGCAGACTTCCGCCCCTTAGTCGACCCCCGACTGAGTCAGAGGAGGAAACGCCTTGGTCAATGGCATACCGCAAGATATCCGAGCAGTTGCCTGATTGGACTGGAAGAGTCATCAAGTATGCTATTGATCTTAACGCGGCTGGTTACGTGGCTGTTGGACTTCCAGTGTCCAGTGCAACCGCCAAGCGATCGAGAAGGGCGTGGGGAGACCGTTTAGCCCTCGCGATGCATGGTCTGTTTCTTGACATACATATTGAACCTCAATCACTTGGGCTTCAACATCTGGTCTATGTTGGAGCCGCTCACAGGTGGCCTCACAACCATCTGGTGTTTTCCGCTCGATTAGGTGATGATGTGGGCAGACCACCCAATCTGCAAGTGATGTACATGCCACCGTCGGCGGCAGAGCGAGTCATTAGGGCTAGACCTTCTGTTGAGGAGATTGAATGGTCCGGCAGCTCAGCCAATCTTTCATTGTATAGCATAAAAAGAGAAAGATGGAAAATATCACTGCCAAGAATCATGCGATCAATTAGGGGAACACGAACAATACGACAACTCAGGAACGAGTTTGGTGGATGGCAAGGCAAGTCACCTTGCAGACTAAGCAAAGATGAAGCAAAAGCCCTTGACATTGCTTCTCGAGGTGTATGTCTTAGCGACCCTGAATCAGGCAAATTTTGGCAATTCCACGGAATCACAAGAAAGCAGTTCAAATCTACATTGACTAAGTTGAAGAAATCCGGTATTCTTCGTCTGCAATATAATCCCATGCCAGTAGGTCTAGCATCAGTTTTCATAATGGCTCAAGGTGAACCCAAACATGTTTGCTCGATGGTAAGAGGTTTCTTATCGCAGACTCCAACAACTACTGCAATGGTTTCAAGAAATGGTGAATCCTGTTACCTCGTATCCCGTGTGCCCGACGATGCTTTGCACGAGTTGATATCTATTCTTCCGTCCAGAGCTCAGGAATATGGAATTAACGCGCGATGCATGCCAATCACAGCGTATCAAGGCTATTTACATAATTTCTACACTCGACTCCTGATGGAAGATGGCAGCTGGGACGATGATGTTTCAGCAATGCTCTCTCAAATCCGAGGCCGATCTTGAAGAACACTCAGCTACTCGTTCATCATATCGATTCCCACTCAGTTGGAAGGCTGTCCATCATAGCACCTAACTTCTTGCGGACAAAATAGCCAATGACACTTATAATCCCACTTCCTCCGAGAAGAGGCGCTAAACCAAGGTCCAGCTTCAGTGCAAGAGGTGCATTGACCACAGAGAAACTGAAGCAATCAGTGAAATTCGTAATGACAGGAAGACCGCTAATTGTGAAGTTCAGTTCATGCACGCCATCCAATCTAGGTACAAAAAGCAGACTCAGTTCGGAACCAGATGTAATCGTTTCCGTGACCGCTATGATAGAGCCATCAAGATCGGACACTGTGATTTGAATTGTCGCCTGCCAATTCTCCGGCACACCCTGCACTACAACCCCCAGTACGACAGAACAATTGAAACCAATGTAGGCGTCCGTTACAGTGATAATTGCCACGGCTACGCTGGGCAGTATCCTGAGCTCTACGGAGGCATTGACGGGCGCATAGACCTCAGACCCCAGATAGAACAGAAGTACCACGTATTCGTCCGCAAGAAGGCTTTCGAGGTCTATCAGCGCCCTCCCGCTGAAATCAGTTTCCAGAACAGTTGTCCAGATTGTTTCATTTCCAAGCATAATAGTCAGGTGAACATCCGCATCCGCTAGCTTGGCAAACCCAGACTTGAGGCTCAGAATGAGCTGCGGTTCCGCGGGGAAGGTAACCTCATCAGGCAGATTTACCTCCAGCACCACTGCGCGGCGCGTTAACACAATCACTGTGAACCATGAGGCGCCCCTGAAATCGTCACCCTCGAACCAGACCTCCAAGGTGTAGTTGCCGGTCATTGACGGATTCCACGAGACCTCAATCAGTCCATCAACACTATCAATTCTCGTCTGTGAGGTTAGTGGACTTCCATAGACCTCCCTGCCGTCAGGAGCGAAAAGGCT
>JABCTJ010000092.1 GCA_018238375.1 Candidatus Thorarchaeota archaeon | reverse complement strand
TTCAGGATTGTCTTCTTCCCCTCTTTTTTCGGCAGCATAAGTGCGCCACATTTCTCACAGAACTGCACGGCTTCTACTCCTACATTTTATAGGTTCTCGTGCTCGCAGTGCTTCGCAATTTAAGTTTGACGTTTTGCCAAAAAGGGGGGAAAACCCTATTGTTGGGAGCAATGGGTGACTAAAGAAACACTTATGAAAGAGGTCCGCACGGCCGGGTCTGCAGCCAACCGCGAGATAGGACGGAACAGGTCATGGTGCAAGTCATTCCATTCAAAGCATACAGATACGACAAGTCCAAGGTCAAGGATTTGTCGCAAGTTGTAACGCCTCCATACGATGTGATGAAGGGCGAGAAGGTTGACGAGTTCCAAAAGCGTTCCGAACACAGTATCGCATGGATTATTAAAAACAAGCCAGAAGAGGGTGACACGAACCAGAACAACCAATACACTCGAGCTGGTAATCTACTCAACAAGTGGATCGACAGCGGTATCCTAGTTCCCGACGACAGAGAGAGCTTCTATGTGTACGGTCAGGACTTCAAAGTTAATGGCAAGAGTCTATTTCGATTTGGCTTCATCGGGCTCATCAAGCTCGAGGAGTTCGCTAAGGATGTTCAAGTGAACAGGAATGTTTTCAGGGGCGTTCTTCAGCACGAAGAAACCTTTCCAAAAGATATCCAAGATAGACTCAGCCTGTCTAGGAACTGCATGGCACAGTTTGGTCAAATCTTCGTCATCTATCCGGATCACAAGGGGGATGTTGATGGGGTTCTTGAGAAGTACATGAAGGACGTGCCAACCACAGACATCATAGATTCCGAGGGCATACGCCATAGACTGTGGCGCATTGATGATCCATCTGATACCAAAATGATTGCTGAGCATATGGAGAACAAGTATGTCATTATCGCGGATGGACATCATCGCTATAAGACCGCATTGGCACTCTCCGAAGAGAATCCTGACTTAGAAACCGCAAAGTATCGGATGCTCTCATTTGTGAACATGAGCAATCCCGGACTCGTAATCCTTCCGACTCACAGACGGATACAGAACCTTGAAGCCTTTTCCAAGGAGAAACTCTTGGAGCAGCTCAATGCTTACTTCAAGGTTGTTGAGTTCAAATCTAAAGATAGCATGTTTGAATTGATGGACAAACAGTTCGAAGAGGGTAATCATGCATTCGGACTTTTCATGGATGATGGTAAGTTCTACGCTCTTATATTGAAGGACAAGCAAATCATGAACAATCTTCTACCGGATAAATCGGAAGAACTCCGCAGATTGGATGTAGCAATACTGCATACGTTGATTCTGGACAAGACGCTTGGAATTGATAAGAAAAAGCTTGCAGCAGGCAGCATTAAGGGCGGGGGCTATGTATCCTATATCAAGGGAATCGGCGATGCAGTCGACGAATCAATACGAGCAGTCGAAGGCGATGCCCAAGCGGTATTCTTCATGAATCCAACGCGCATTGGAGAAGTAGAGGCGGTTTCAAGGAACTTCGAAGTCATGCCGCAGAAAAGTACGTTTTTCTTCCCAAAAATCTACACGGGTTTCACAATTAGCAAATTGAAATAACAAAGTGATAGTTATGACAAAGAGAGTATACAACTTCTATGCAGGTCCTGCAACTATGGCACTCCCCGTCATAGAGAGGGCTAAGAAGGAACTACTGGATTTCCAGGGTACTGGAATGTCAATCATGGAGATCTCTCACAGATCGAAAGAGTATGACAAGGTACACCATGATGCAATGGATCTTGTCGCTGAGCTGATGGGACTCCCAAGCGACTACAAAGTGATGTGGCTACAGGGCGGAGCATCATCTCAATTTTACCAAGTGCCGCTGAATCTGCAGATTCCAGGAAAACCCATGGAGTACGTGAATACTGGCGTTTGGTCCAAGAAGGCGATTGCTGAAGCAAAGCATTACGGGGACGTAAGGGTCGTTGCCTCATCGGAGGACAAGACATTTTCCTATATTCCAAAAGCCTTGGACTTCAGTGATGACGCAGCATTCGTGCATATCTCCGGCAACAACACGATATATGGCACTGAATGGAGCGAAGAGCCCAAAGTCCCATCAGGCGTGCCACTCGTATCTGATATGTCATCAAGCCTCATGAACAAGGTGATTGACCCTAAGAAGTACGGAGTCATGTACGCAGGAGCACAGAAGAACTTGGGCCCTGCTGGAGTGACCTTGGTGATTGTTAGAGAAGACCTCCTCGGCAGAGTTCCAGAGAAAGCACCAACAATGCTGAAGTGGAGTACACAGGTCGCAAAGGACTCCATGTTCAACACACCTCCAGCGCTTGCGATTTATCTCTGCAAGCTCTCTCTAGAGTACACAAAGGAGATTGGGGGTGTTCCAGAGCTAGAGAAGAGAAACAAAGAGAAGGCAAAGATCCTCTATGACACAATAGATGAATCTGGCGGCTTCTACAAGGGTCATGCCGAAAAGGATTCAAGGTCCCTCATGAATGTAACTTTCAATTTGAAGGACAAGAACTTGGAATCCAAGGCTGTGGAAGAGGGCCTTGCAAGAGGTCTCGTGGGACTCAAAGGACATCGTTCGGTGGGCGGAATGCGAGCATCAATCTACAACGCTATGCCTATTGACGGCGTTAAGGCCTTGGTAGAGTTTCTCAAGGAATTTCAAGAGAAGAACGAGTAGAATCGTTTCAGAATTGGAGGAGGCCCAAAGCCCCTCCACTTCTCCTTTCTTGCGGGTTACTTGTTTACACGCCGCTTTGAGAACTTATCAACAACTAGGTGGAGCTGTTCCGTCATCTCAGGAATCGAAGTTTGCTCCAGTACTCCGTTGTAAGTTCGCTTCATGATGAATCCGTTTAC
>JABCTJ010000045.1 GCA_018238375.1 Candidatus Thorarchaeota archaeon | reverse complement strand
AGGTCATCGTCACCAGCTCTGGCAATAACAGTTACAGTCTTGATGCCTGCGACCTCCGCACTGACCACACAATCAATATTCTTGAGCTCAGCACATAACAGTCGGGGATTAGACACCACAATACTGTACTGATTCGCTGCGAATTTGCTGACTACTTCATGAAGGGGACCAACCACAACAGCTCTCCCCGCGTTGATGAATGCGACATCACTACAGATGCGCTCAAGTTCAGATAACACGTGAGAGATGATGCAAAAGGACACACCTGCGCTTTCATGCACATGCAATATCGTCCTCAAGAGCTCTGTTCGTCCCATAACATCGAGGTTGGATGTGGGTTCATCGAGAAACACCAATTCAGGCTTGCCAATGAGAGCCTGCGCTACACCAAGTCTCTGGCGCATCCCTGCCGATAGATTGCCAATCTTACGCTGTTTTGCATCCAAGAGCCCAACCAACTCCAGCAACTCCGAGGGATCTCTTCCAGCATCATAGAGCCGCGAAACTCGTTCAAGGTAGCGACCCGCAGTGAGCGAAGGTGGATATATGGGATGTTCGTGAAGCACACCTACTCGACGCCTGATGTCAAAGGACTCATCATTGATATCCAGTCCTAGTACCTTAGCTTCTCCTCCATCTGCCTTTATGAGCCCCAAGAGTACCCTTAGAAGTGTGGTCTTCCCTGCCCCATTCGGTCCAATGAGTCCGAATATGCCATGCCTCATACTCAGTGTAAGTCTGTCAAGAGCGACTATGTCTCCGAATCGCTTTGTCAGGTCAGAAACGGATAGAATCTCTTTAGTCATCAAATGCGACCAACCTCTCGCACGACGATACCGGTGCAAATGCGCCCGCTGCATGAAGGGCGGAGTGAAGATAAGTACTTGGTAGAACATGCCATCCAAGAAGAGTTGAAGTTGGAAAGGCACATTAAGGAGGTGCGTGCAGAGCATTCAAGCAGTCATACCTCGGTGATAGTGATGAGAGAGCTACTCGTGGCCGCACTCTTGATCGTGGCCATTGCGCCGCTGACGCCTGGACTCGTACTACAGTACGAGGAAACCGTAGTGATTCAGAAAACCAACCTGACACTGCAATCAGGCGAGTCCTATTGGACCACATTCACTCTAGAACCCTACGCGCCCCACACTACTGAGTCAGACATTGACCCAATTGACCCGTCGATTGCTGAACCCCTGATACGAATCAGGATCGACTCGGAAACCCACAGCAAGACAATCCTTCACCGTGGTGATACAAGACACAGCAACTCGTCCTTCACGCCAACAAGCCAGTCGTACACACTGAACATAACCAACATGGGCTACATCCGAGAGATCAGCGTAAACTTCACCATCACTCAGACCGGGGAGCCACCCACTAACCTCTTCCCGCCTGAAAGGGTGCTATCCGAAATACTGCTGCCAGTCGGATTGATGGTTGCAATCCCCCTTGGAGCGCTCTATGGCATAATTATGCTGTGCAAGAAGAGATTAGCAAGTGCATGACGACTTTCTGACAGAACAGTAAGGATCGGTACGGCTAGGGCCATGTCTAAACAGTGATGGTCATGTCATTGTGACCTGGGCAAAGAAACCGTCTTGTTAATCCAGGTCTGCACATCCTTGGGGGGCGGCACGGTAATCAGCAGAAGCAGTCCTGCAAGAAAGAGCAGTGGGACTGGTGCCACAAGCGAAAGGTAGGGAGTAGATGGGCCCGTCAGCATGAACAGGAAAGGAACCAAGACCTGGATCTCTGACAGTAGCCCCACGGTTGCTGTTGCACGCTTCGAAGTGCGCCCTTCATAGCACCTGTACATCTGCCGGACGAAAACTAGGCGGAGAGGTAACAACATGGCCATTCCTAGCATGATCTGCAGATCACCAATGATGAAGATCAGAGGGCCGTCCATGGCGGCCGCCTTCCAAAACAGCGCATCTATTTCAAGCCAAAGGTCCGTAGTGGGACTGGAATTGACGTAGATGAAGATTGGTCCTAGTAGGGCGAATATCATCATAACCTGTGCCACCATCTTAGAGGAGGGGGTCCATTCAGCCCGAGTTAGAGACACCTCTTCCGAACACATGTTGACATCCCTTAGCAATCCAACTAACTACGCTCTAGGTTCTGACATCTCATATTTATTTCCATTTTCTAGGTCATGTTGAATAAGTCAACTCCCGGCACACTCCAAGAAATCGAGTCGTGCAATGTTGTATGACGCAATGAGGGGCTTACTGAAGCAAGATTCTTCCAGACCGAAGTTTAAATTGATAAAATCGGTAACATGGTTTAGGTGATAATGTCAGGTGAATTTTTGGAACCCACTCACGTTTTTAGCAGTGTGTCTTGGCTTCTTTGTCCTCTTCATTACGTTCATGTATTCAAGGGGGCTGTTGTGGTTCCAGCATGTCGATGCGGCTGGAACTGATAATTGGCTCGCCACATTTTACGCAAAGGATTTAGCAACTGGAAGCTGGTGTCGTCGATTTGCTGTGCCGGTTTCTGCATTGTTCTTGCTACTCTCAATACTTAATTATGCTGTGATGAATTTACTTGAACTCTCGTCGTTCCAGCGTCTTATCTTTCTCATGTTCTATTTCCCATCCATTTTTGTTATTGGAATCTTCTTTGTCGTGATGCGGGCGAGGATTAATAGACATGTGCTGGAAACATGAACAACCCAGTCCGTGACAAGCAGGAACATCAAAAGAGAAAGGAGAACTATTGCTGATACGTTGTCAGTAGCCACTTTCTATTAGATTAGCAACTACCGGTAGCTACCGCTAAGATGAGCTAGACCCACTTGGGACCGACAGGAAACTTTTCATCGTACTGCTCTACATCTTTGCGACCCTTCTCGAATATGTAGCCGGTTTCAGGTATCAGTTTGATGAACCGCTTCATCTCAGTGATTGCGATTCTAACTTCGTTTAGTGTGCAAACAATTGAATCTGGTTGTGTGTCTGTTAGAGC
>JABCTJ010000009.1 GCA_018238375.1 Candidatus Thorarchaeota archaeon | reverse complement strand
CATAGATTACGAAGTCGCTTCTCGGAATGATGCTTGTAGCAATCCAAGACCGACCAAAGGGGATGTCTGGATTGGGTAGTCCGTAGTAGTCCAGATTCATCTCTGCTGCAATTACGAGAGGCATCCTATCCTGCCAGAACAGGAGGCTTTGGTTGGCGTCTTCCATCCCAAGACGTACACCTTCCATGCTGGCTCTTACAGGAGTGAAGAGTACGCTTGCATGGTGTACAGTAAACGCACTGGTGACATAGGTTCTTGCGAGCGCACTGTTGTTGTAGCTGTTGATAGTCCAAGTATTGATGAGTGAAACGTTAAGATTGTACGTTGAATTGGCAGCCTCAACACCCATGAGAAAACCATCAATCATAGCGTCGATATCATGGTCGCCGCTGACTGCCCGAATAATTCCAATGTTCTGTCTATCTTCATCCTCTGAGGCGAGAAACGCAGCAAGAACGCCTCCAATAAAGGCTGCCTCTTCAATCGCGAATGTCGCTGATATTATGTTATCACCATCAGCCTGGCCACCTATGAGCGCAAACCTCTGTGTCGGGTTTGCATCAGCTACAGTCTTCACTGTAGAGGCCAACTCATCACCCAGAACAATGATGAGCTCATAATAGCCAGCTGCAGCATAACCCTCCAAAAGAATACGTGCTTCTGCAACAGTCTCTGGAAACTCATCTGGCGTCTGAATGTCTAAAGCCATATCGCCTGCAAGCTCATCCATCCCTTCCCATGCATTGTCTACTATGCTCAGATCACCTCTACCGGGAGCTAGACTTACTAGTATAACATTATTCGGCATGAAGGGTTGCGAAACCAAGAGAATTCCACCTACCGCCCCAAACACGATTATTACGATTACCAAAGATGTCAGAAGGTTCACTCTTGAGCTCACATTGCTACCTCCATAGGCATTGATAAACCACCGCTCGTGAGGCTGATTTAAACTTGTTGCTCATTGAAATCCGATTCGAGAGAATGCTAGATATTGATAGGAGTTCAATCTCAAAAACATGAGCTATTTATAACCGGAATGTGTATGGGCGAAATAACAAAGGGAGCTGCTTCTAACAGTGGCCGCGAACACGCTTAGTGAGGTCGCAAACCTCCTCGAGGATGCATTGAACATCCATCAGTCAGTTAGACAGGTAGTGCTTTCTACCCAGGAGGGTGTGGTTGTTGCATCCGTTTCCAAGGTTGAGGACAAGGATCCGCGACTGTTGGCAACTGTGTCAGCCGCCCTGCAATGGGCTGGTGCAACTACTCTGAGCTACATAGACAAAGGTAGGCCAACAGTCATGCTGCAATCCACGAGGATTGAACAGATTCTAACTCTTTTGCAGCCTCAGTATCAATTGACGGTTGTATTGTCCAAAGGCGCTGATGCCGACCTTGATGTAGCTGAAGTAATTCCTGCTTTCCAATCCATAGCAACACGTATTCAACTCATGATGGGGGCAAGCTCTGATTATGGTGGTGAGAGCATCCTAGGCAAGATCGTTAAGGCTGTGCCGGAAGTGAGCCAAGCGATTCTTCTAACCATGGATGGCTTGCCGCTTGGAGCAGTAGGATTTGAAAATCATATAGAGGTTGCCGCACTTGCAAGCTCCATGTTTGCCAATGGTTTGACATTTTCGGACCACACAGACGCTATCATTGTAAGCGCTGAGATGACTGACCTCTTAGTGGCAAAAGTGGACGACAAGAGATTGCTGCTGGTTGCCTGTCACGGAACTGGCTCAGGTGAGCTATGCCAACGCGTGAAAGAAATCCTGTCATCCTACCCCTAGGTGCTCCTAATCTGTGCTCCTTCAGCGTCAATCACTGCGTCTGGCTCCTCGTTCTCGAAGGTTTCGAACTGCCATTCTTTCAGGGCGATAGTGATGAAGCAATCCTTGCCGCGCTCTGGACAATCAATGCGGATGGTGATGCGATCAGTAGTCTTCTCTCGCACTTCCGGGTTTAGGCATCCATCTTCGAGCTTCTCCATGAGGAACAAAACGAAAGTTTCAGATATCATGTTGAGGCTCCCCTCTATCAGAGCTTGCCCAAGCTGGGCTAGATGATGACGTTTCTTGCGTCCCTCTTTCACAACTTTAACAAGACCTACTACTTCCATGCGTGAAACATGCCACCTGACTGTGTCATGATGGACACCCAATGCTTCTGCCATCTGCTCCTGATAGCAGCCGGGATTATTCACAACGAAGGCGAAAATTTTCTTGGCCGTATCACTCCTCATGGTGAGATACGCCATTTCTGCTTCTTGCGACCTGAGCATCTTCGGGAAGTAAAGTCTTTTGCCAGCGAACTTGATTGACTTGACGAGGCCCTCTCGTTCCAAAATCCTAAGGTGCCAGGTCAAAGTTCCAAGAGGTGACTCCAACATGTCCACGAGCTCAAGAAGATAGGTGCCGGGGTTCTCGCAGAGAACTTGAAATAAGTCCCTTCTAAACGGGTGAAGCAAGAGTGCTAGTCGTTTTTGCCTAGCCATTTCCCTATCCTCTCATGGTACGTCTTGGCGGAGTTGAGCATTCCGCGATAAAAGGGCTTCGACAGGAACCATGAGCCGCTCATTTGGTAGGGCAAATTTGTAATGATAGAACCTTTTATTATGAACTGAAACTGACTGCAAGCATCGAGTACTCACGACCATGAGGGAGCACCTTGTGTGGCATCACCGGCATAGTCAGTCGCAATCGTACTAACATAGGCGAAATTCTTGTCAAGTGCGGCAGGAAGCTAACCTACAGAGGCTATGACTCAGTAGGCGTGGCAGCTGTTCATAATGGCGTTGTGGATCTAAGAAAGGATGTAGGCACAATCGATGAGGTGAATAGCCAGCTAGGTCTCTCAGAGATGCTCGGCGACCGTGGGATTACTCAGCTACGTTGGGCCACATATGGTGCTCCAACAAAATTGAACGCGCAGCCCCACTTTGGTTGTGATGAAGTTCTTTATGGTGCGCACAATGGCAATCTGCACAATTATTACGAATACAGACAGGAGCTAATCGATGCTGGTCACATCGTGAGGTCTGAGAACGATGGCGAGCTTTGTGTGCATGCGGTGGACAAGTACTTTGAAAAAACGGGCGATATGTTTGAAGCAGTTCGCCTCTCGACACACGATTTGAAGGGGGCTTTTGCATATACTGTTGGGAGGGCTGATACCAAGGAAATATACGCAGTCAAGATGGGATCATCTTTGGTTGCAGGAGTCGGCACGGATGAAACCATTGTATCCAGTGACCTACCTTCAATCCTTCCAGTTACCAACCGTGTGATTTACCTTCAGGATGGTGAGATGGTGGTTCTTAGACCTGACGGCGTAAAGGTCTATAGAGTTGAGGATGGAAAAGAGCTTGATAGAACTCCAGAGGTTTCCAAGGTTGATGCCCACGCGGCGGAGAAGGGAGGATTCCCGCACTTCATGCTTAAGGAGATAAATGAACAACCAACAATCGTTCAAGATGTAATGGGACTGCTTCAAGGGGCCAAGTGTGATGAATGGCTCAGAATGATTGAGGACGCAAACCGGGTCTACTTGGTCGCCTGTGGTTCGTCGCATAATGCGGGGATTGTTGGCACATACTACTTCAATCGACTAGCAGGCCTTCCACTGATTCCCGCTATCGGGGGACAGTTCGAGCCAATGTACGCAAACACACTTGATGAAGACAGTCTGTGCATTCTGGTGTCTCAAAGCGGTGAAACCAAGGACATTCTGAACATACTCAATCTCATCAGAAACGGAGGCCGCGGCAAGACACTAGGCGTTGTGAATGTTATTGGCAGTACCCTAATGTTTAACGCAGACTCCTACATCCACATGGGGTGCGGATACGAAGTCAGTGTGCCTGCAACAAAGACCTACTACTCACAAACAGTCATCTTCGCCTACTTGGCTGCCAAGCTTGGCGAGAGAAACGGTACTCTCGACCCGAAAGAGAGTAGAGCCGTAATCAATAGCCTAGCGAATAATCTGCCTTCAATGACACAGAAGGCCATCGACGTAGCGGGCATACAGACTAAGGAGCTTGCGAGGACGCTGGTTGATGTATCTGATCTCTACTGCCTAGGATACGGCTTCACTGATGGCGTAGCGAGGGAAGGAGCTCTTAAGATCAAGGAAATCTGCTACAATCATTGTGAAGGCATGTATAGTTCGGAGTTCAAGCATGGTCCTCTCAGCATTGTAACGGATGGATATCCTGTAATCTTCGTCACAACTCCTGAAGACAGCTGGATGGTTATCAACCATATCAATGAAATAGCATGCAGGGGTGGGCGTACGATAATCGTCGGCGAGAGGGAAGAAAAACTTACTCCTTACGTAGCAAAAAGCATTGACTACCTGGAGGTTCCCAAAGCTGACCTCCTGCTGAATCCGATTCTTGATGTTATTCCATTGCAGCTCTTAAGCTACTTCCTCTCAGTTGACAAAGGGATCAATCCAGATCTTCCAAGGAATCTGTCTAAGACTCTTACAGTTGACTGATGAATCTACTCGGCCTACTCATTCTCGCCGCCAGTTTCCCCGATTCGAATCGCTCTCATCGCAGGTGATGTTACGTTTCCCGCATCGAAGCCGTTTCGGATATTCTTCACTTCTTCATGATCAACTTTGAATACGCCGAGTAGTTCATTCTTGTCGGCTAAAGCCCACTGACCGTAGATATGAAGACCCGCTTTGGTTTCACATTCCAGCAGACCCATATTTCCAGACCTCGACCACCAGCTTAGACAGTTGATTGCATGGCCAAGCTCTGCCATATGCTCTCTCCAAAGCTCATTGAGGCGTGTCGGACCATGACGATTTCTGAAGGTGATTAGGAATACGCCTTCCTTTTCCTCAATCTTATCCCTAATTGTGTTCAACTCAGTTTCCGAGAATAGCGCCATCTGCCTCAATCTTTCAGACATGGGTTGCCCTATTAAAAGCGCCTCGCTATGGATAAAAGGAGGACATAGTCAATACCATGCTGGTTAGTAATATTGACAACTCAACGCCTCTCAAGAATCGGTCTTTTCTCATCGGACCCCTCGTCAAAGAGAGAGCGTGGTCTGCATAACGCTCTAGTTCGCCACGGGGTCCAAGTAACTCAGGTTATTCCTTGGAAGGTGGCTCGGGTGGCAGCCACGCACAAACATCAAATCCTCCTAGACGGGAAGGACCTTACTGAACTTGAGCGTCTCATCGTGTTGGATTTGGGAGCCAATGACATAGGGGCGTTTTTCAGCCGCGTTGGTCTCTTGTTTGCCTTGGTAGAGTTGGGTGTTGAGGTCGTCAACTCGGTGTCATCCATCCTGGTGATGCGGAACAAGGCTGAAACAATGAGAAAGCTGGTTTCAGCAGGTCTACCCGTGCCTCAAACACTGATCACTGAATCCATTGAGGACGCCGCTCAATTCGTACGGAGCAACTTCCCGTGTGTTCTGAAGCCAATCACAGGATTCGGCGGAATGGGTGTGCAACTCATTGACAAGAAATTCGACCTGGAAAACATCTACGACTATTTGAAGTTCCACAGTCAGCTTTTTGGCAAGGGCGCCTTTCTGCTCCAAGAGTATGTACGTAGTCCTGGGTATGACATCCGTGCGCTTGTATTGAACAATGAGATGATTGCAAGCATGCAGAGAGTGCCCCGCGAGGGCATCGTGAGCAATATCCGTTCTGGGGGCATCGCTCGCCCGAATGATGTGGACGTTAGTAGCCTCGCTGTGCAGGCGGCAAAATCTGTGCGAGGAAAGCTTGTGGGCGTTGATATCATACCGGATAAGAAAGGCAACCTCTGGATCCTTGAAGTGAACGCTACACCTGGGTGGACTGGGTTGCAGTCTGTGACTGATTTTAATATCACCAAAATGATAGCAGACGTTCTATCTAAAGCTTGATTGCACGATTCCTTGGGTCTGGGAATGATTCAACTCGCGTCTTATGCTAAGATTTTTAAGAGTTCACAAGTCGCAGGAATTCACTCTTGGAATGAAACAGTTTCCTAGAGTAGAACGGAATCCGTCCTGCTTAGCAGGGCTAGTAAAACCAGTTCTGAGGTTTGATGATTTGACAGAAGCAGCAGAGAGCGCCCCAGAGAATATTGAGTTCCTTCGAACAAGGTTTCGGGAGCTTAAAGGACAAGCGCGTGAGGATCTAGAGGTTCTTCGAAGAAACCGTGACAAGATGCGCGAATACAAGATGAATCGCGACGAGCACAACAAGGAAGTTCGTCGTCTCATCGAATCCGTGAAAGCTGAGCGGGAAGAGCGTGATCGCATCAATATGGACATCGGCGAGGCTAAGCGCAAGCGGACGGCCATACATGCCCAGATCAAGAGTGTGTATGATGAGATGAGCGAGCTTCGCGATCAGGTCGTCGGAAGTCCTTCCAATGATCAGCGCAGAATGATGCACCGAGTTAATGAGCTTGAATGGCGTCAACAAACGGAGCAGCTCTCAATCGAAGATGAGCGGTTTCTGGTTGAGGAAATTGATTCTCTCGAGATGCAGCTGGTCAAGATTGGGCTTGAGAAAGAGAAACAAGACAAGATACATGAGCTGCGCAGAATGGCTCGACGACTAAAGGATGAAGCTTCAGGTGCGCATCAGATTGTTATTGAACTTTCAGAAAAGTCACAGATTCACCATCAAGAGGTAGTTCGCATACGACCAGAGCTTGAGGAATATAAGAAGGCCGCAGACACGGCACACAAAAACTTCGTCGAATGGCTGAAGAAGGTAAAGGATGGCGAGGACAAGCTCAAGATTGTTCGCACGGAAATCGATGAAATTTATGGCAAGCTTAGGAAGCTCGATGTCGGCGGCAGGGAAGCAGTGAAATCCGCCAAGAGGGCTGAGCAGAGGGAACAAGAACAGGAGCGTGTCGAAGCTGCTGTTGAAAAACTTCAGGCTGGCAAGCGGCTGACTTTCGATGAATTCATTCTAGCACAGCGCGTTTCCACGGACGATGGCAAGGGTCGCAGAGGGAAACCTAGACGACGCGCTAGAAAGGAGTCATCTGTCGAAGAGACACCAACTGAAGACGCGAAATCTGTTGATGCACCTGCGAAAACCAAGAAGCCGGTAGAATCAAAGCGCCGCGTCAAGAAGAAGTCATCTGTCGAAGAAGCACCAACTGAAGACGCGAAATCTGTTGATGAGCCTGCCAAAGCCGAGCAACAGGCAGAAACCATTGAAGAGCCTGTAGCGGCTGAGGAACCTGTGGAATCAAGCAAATCCGCTGAAGAATCGACAGATGTCATTGAAACAGCTGAGGCGATCGAATCCACTAAAACGGAAACCGACGAATCCAAGTGAAAGACCATCCACTGAGAAGGGGCTATTAGGTCTCTTCTTCCTCCAATGACTTGGGAGTGATGCTATGAGTAGTAGGAATCAGAGGCCAGTAGGAAGACGTTCTGCTACTTCCGTATTCTATTTTCTGGCGATTGGTTCCGGCGTTATGAGAACTGTATCAGTATCCTTCGATATCGTGGCTCTTAATACTATGATTTCAGATTCCATTGCATTCGGTTTCATGGCGCAGTGGTTGGCTCTTGGAGTCACAGTGATTCTGATTGCATTCCTTAGCATACCCCGCAAGCATAATGGCCGGAAACGGTCAATTGGTTATAGTCTAGACCCAGATTTCGGCAGGCTTCGACTTCTTCCACGTCGACCAATGAAGTATTTGATTGCAGGTGGGCTTCTTGCTGGGGGCTCGACGTTCTTCTACTACTTACTCGCAGGCCATACAGACGCTTCAACGATTCTTCCCTACGGCCAGTTAGTCATTATCTATCTCCTGCTGGGTGATCTGCTCGCAGAGAAGGACATCCCGACAATTATCGAAGTGCAATGCATCGTGTCGATAACACTGGGGGTTCTCCTTGTCGGTGTGACCCCCGGTGGATTTGATATCCCCTCACTTCTGATTGTGCTGGGGCCCATGAACGTCTTCTCTGCGTTGTACACCTATCTGCAGAGGAGGGCTAAGAGGATGGAGATACGACCGGGTCTCAGGGTTGACTCCCTTAACATGCGACTTTGGACTTTGCTCTTCATGAACGTGTCGATGAGCTTGATGATGCTTCCACTTATGACGCCCGCAACTTGGACGCTAATACTTCAGACATTCGTGCCGCTCTTCTGGGTGTTGTTGGGCTCCGCACTTGCTACCTTCCTCGCTATGGTAATGTATGTCAGAGCATTGGGGAAAGGCAAAATGGCTGTAGTCAACTCCCTTGCTGCTGTATCAGTTGTGCTGGGGATTCCAGTCACCCTTCTTGGAAACCTTCTCTTGCCAGGCGCCTTTGGAGCGATTACATATGATGTGTTCCTCTGGGCGCTGAAGCTATTTGGCGTCACCTTGGTTATGGTTGGTGTTCTTGCTCTTCAGGCTGCAGACGTGAGGTCACTAGTCCTTGTAAGTGTAAACCCTCGAGCTGGGAGTCTAATCGATGCTCTCTTTGACATCAAGGGTGTGGAAACCGCTGCAGCTCTGGCTGGCAAACACGACTACCTACTCCGCGTAAGGGGCAGGAGCTTGACCAAGACACGGTCTGCGATTCTGAAGAAAATACAGAAGGTGCCCGGTGTTGTAAGTGTACGAACCTTAATCGTGCTTGCAGAATACAGATAATGTATATGGATAATTCAAAGGAAGTGGTTCAGAAATGACTCGAATAATGGCCTACATACTGATGGAGATCGAAATCGGACAAACCGATGACGTGCTGCAAGAGCTTCGCAAGATTGAGGAAGCTACCAAGATATCTGTAACAACTGGTGAGTATGATATCGTCATCCTACTCGAGGTCCCCACTCTGGAATCTCTGTATGATATAACAGTCAAGCGGATTCATGTGATTCCTGGCATCAAAGAAACCACGACTGCGGTAGTGGAGAAGATAATCACCAACACGTAAATGCAGCATCCAGTTCCTTTTTTACAGGATACGGTTGTTAGTGGACTGAAACCAAGCAAGTCGCTATCAAGCAACATCAGAAACGGTGTGTACAGTGGGCGAGATTATAACAAACCAGCTATCAAAGAGATTCGGCGAGCTTAAGGCTTTGAACCGCGTGGATATCGTGGTACAACGGGGTTCTGTGTTTGGGCTGCTTGGGCCCAACGGTGCTGGCAAGAGCACCACTACCAGACTTCTCTCCACGGTGCTTAAGCCATCATTTGGCACCGCACAGATGGGAGAGTTTGATATAATCGAAAATCCAGTGAAGGTGCGCGAGATAACTGGAGTACTGCCTGAGGAAGGCAGTCATACTCTATATCCTTCTATGACCGCGTACCAGAATCTCGAGTACTTTGCCAATCTCTATGATGTTCCTGATGAAGAGATACCGGAACGAATAGAAGAACTCCTTACATTCATGGAGCTATGGGAGAGAAAGGATGACAAGGCTGGCGAGTTGAGCACAGGCAACCGGCAGCGACTTGCTTTGTGTAGAGCTCTACTTCACAAACCCAAGATTCTATTGCTCGATGAACCCACTTCTGCTCTGGATCCAATAGCCGCAAAGCGAGTCCGAGAACTTATTCTAAGTTTGGCAAAGAAGTACGGGCAGACCTTCTTCATTAATTCCCACAACCTCTCAGAAGTGCAGCGAATCTGTGACCGCATAGCAATCCTCGATGAAGGCCAGATCCTTCTGACTGGGACAACATCAGAGCTTCGTCAGAAGCTTCGCGCAAAGCAGGAATTTGTGATACGGATTGTTGGAGATATTAAGAAGGCTGAATTTGTCGTAAGCTCTCAACACTTCGTTGAGTCTGTGAAAACTGGAGTCGATTCCTTGCTGGTTACCATTGAAAACCCTACGGAGAACAACTCACAGCTGATGCGTGATCTCCTAAATGCAGGTGTGAACATCGTCGAGTTCGCGGAAGAGGAAGCAAGCCTCGAAGATCTTTATCTTGAGGTTCTTAAGGGAGGTGACAACTAGTGGCGCGAAGCAAATCGATGGTAGTGGCCCTTGCAGACATCAGAATGGCCCTAGAGCTGAGGATGGTAAAATGGAGCTTGGTGCTAAGCGCGGCTTTTGGCCCCTTCCTGACCATAGTGCTTGTTGCAGGTCCTTCTCTTGTCCTCACAGGCCCAGAATTGGAGCTGATAACGGCAGTCTTCATGCCAATGGCAGCTGCAATGCTTGCGATGTTTTCTATCATCCCTGCTACAATGATTTCTGCCAACGCTCTAGTTGGAGAGCGTGAACAAAACACCCTAGAACCGCTTCTCTGTACGCCTTTGACCGACCGTGAGCTACTTTGGGGGAAAACGCTAAGCTCAATCCTGATTTGCGGAGCCATCCTTGTACTGAGTACGCTTGCATCTGCAATCGGCATCGCTGCAATACTGCTAGGAGCTGGCAAACAATTGATTATTTTCCCTGATTTGCCCGGGCTGTTCATGCTTGCAGTGGTTGCGCCAATTGTGTTATTTGCTGTGGTGTCGCTCATGATTATCATAAGCGGGAAAGTACAACGTGTCTACGAGGCGTATCAGATGAGTGGAGCCATCATAATGATCTTCATGCTACCAATGATGGCGCCTATCGTATCTTCTCCATCAGGAGTTGTTGACCCCTCTATGGTTTGGATGTGGAACTTTATTTCTTTCCTTCTTGCAGTGGTTATAGCAATCATCACGTGGGCGGTAGCTATCAAGCAGTTCAATCGCGACAAAATGGTTTCTCTTGTCTAGTCTATGATTTTCTTGAGGCCATTAGGATACCTCGCCGCAAGATCACGATAGATTGCTTTGAACTTGGTCAGCTCTTCTTTATTCTGAGTCTTCACGTCAGCAATCACCTTCGCAGGAACACCCACTGCT
>JABCTJ010000008.1 GCA_018238375.1 Candidatus Thorarchaeota archaeon | reverse complement strand
CCTCTAATAGAGTCTGTACTGGGCTTAAATCGCCTTCATCATCTGAGGAGACCTGAGTAGGCTGGCCCATTGTGTCAACCTCAATACCCAATTGTTTCTTGATTGAAGTTGCCACACCTGTGCCTATCGTTGGCACACGCGCAATCTCCTCAAGGGGTGTATGATACAGATCAGCCATTGCACGCAGTCCATGATTATGTAGCATTCTTCCTCTGATGCGTCCAACTCCTCTGAGCATAACAAGTTCAAGTAGCTCCTGACGCACTCCATATTTCATTCTCGAATGGAGTGTATGCAGAAGCGGCACATGATGAGTTGCCCCTATGACTCTGGCAATCTCTGATGCAGAATAAAGCAGCCATCCAGCAGTTTGGATGTAGCGACGAACATCGCCTACGCCGACACTATAGTCCTCAGTAATATCTCTCTCTGATCGCTCCGAGAGCCAATCTTGCAGCATACGAGCGGTTTTAACTTGGGCTAGAAATGAAGAGTAGGCATCTCGGTCTTCCCAGCTGTCTGGCGGGTCTACGAGAAAGTCATCAAGGTGACCTTCGATGTAGTATTCATAATCCTCAATTTCAGAACGGGCCACATAAGTGGTAGGCTGATCTGGAGTGTGGCAAATGAGGTGAAGCACTCCAATCGATGAGAGAACCTGTGCTTTAGAGAGAGCATCTCGAAACAGGATGGCGGTGTATGGATCTATGTACAACTTGGAAGCTCTCTGACCTAAAGGAGTGGCCACCAGTGTTCCGTGCTCATTACGCTCAAGCAGGCTGCCATTCTCAAGGAAAGATAAAGCAGCTGAGATATGATCTTCAATTTCCCAGCCTTCAAATTGAGATGAGAAGAAAGTGCCACTGATCAGATCATCTATCTCATCACGGTTACGCGTCATCTCCGCGGCAACTGATGCCAGCAAATGAGAGCGTAATGCAGAGGGAGAAGCCAACTTGGAAGTGATTGATTCGGGTTCTGAGAGTACATAATGGTCCATCAGAGACTCCTGTTCTTGCTCAGTTTTCGCGATTAGTATTGCTTCACCATACTTGTCATACTTAGGTCGTCCTGCACGACCCGCCATCTGTTTGTATTCAAGTATGGGAATTGCATAGCGTCCTCGACTTTTTTCAAAACGATGATAGTCGCGTAGTATTACTCGTCTTGCAGGCAAGTTTACGCCAGCTGCAAGTGTGGGGGTAGCAACGATTGCCTTCAGCTGGTCCTTCTTGAAGCATTCCTCAACATGCGTGCGCTCGCGATTCGCCAGACCAGCATGGTGAAACGCTACACCCATGCTCATAACTCGAGCAAGAGTCTTGGACGATTCAGGAACTGACTCGCCACTCCCGATTCGACGAGCTACTCTAGAGAGTTCTGTGAGAGTATCTTTAGCAACGTATGGACGTACACTAGATGCTAATTTCTTAGCGACTGATACTGTGGACCTTCGACTTGATACAAACACCAAAACTTGGCCTTCCTCATCAAGGATATCACAAACAAGATCAATTAATTCCTCTTTGCGAGCTCGCTTAATTCCCCTCGTTGATCCATCATTGAACAGTATCGTGCCATCGAGTAGGACTCCTTCGCGTAATGGTACAGGACGCCAATCGCTTTTCACAAGTTCTGCATCCAGCCAGTCAGCTATCTCTTCAGCATTTGATATTGTTGCGCTCAACGCTACAATCTGAATCCCCGGGATTATTCGCAATAGCTTCGCCAGGACCATCTCAACTGTGGGGCCCCTTGACGGGTCATTCACGAGATGAACTTCGTCAACCGTAATGATTCCGATTTCACTCAACCAATTTGTGCCATGACGAATGAGCGAATCAGCCCTTTCTGTTGTCAGTATGACAATGTCAGCTTCACGCAAGCGTGTGCCTGGCGAGTCATAATCTCCCACTGACATCGCTGTCGTGATTCCAAGCTGCTCATATTTCTTAAATTCAACATATTTTTCATGGGCTAGAGAACGTAATGGAACTAGATAGAGAGCCTTGCCGTTCCCCTCCAAAATGGTCTTGAGCATGCAGATCTCAGCAACAAGTGTCTTTCCTGAGCTTGTGGGGATTGCAAGCACAAGATTTTTGCCTTCAAGTACACCCGTTTCAAAAGCATGTTCTTGAGGGGGAAAGAGCTTGCTTATGCCGAAACTATGAAGAAGATCGATGATCTTCCGATTGATTGGGAGGCTTTCTAGGGTCTTCTTCTTCCTTGTCATTGGGACACCTGTTGTGACTTCTGTGTTCAACTCTGGGCCCGTCTAACCTTGCCCTCCCTAGGATGAAAGAGGATGCCTTCTGCAACTAGTTTTTTGATTACTTGTTCCGCTCTATCGCGGGGGAGACCCATTGATTGCACTCGTTGAAGCAGCGCCTCTTCATCGACTGTGGATGTTCCTTCAGATTCCAAATCTTTCATCACTTTGAGGATAATATCAGAAGAACTACGCTGGGATGCGCTCATTTTTGATACTAGACGGTCTATGTCGATTTTGCCAGTGATACTATCGAGTGCAACCATTCGCAGTGACGCCTCCATTAGCCGCACTGCAGCCTGCGCATCTTCCTTGTTCACCTTAGACCTCAGCGCCATCCGAGCTCTTGACTCAGCAAGACGAACCAAGGACTCCAGTTGACGTGCAGTTATAGGAACAGGTGCGGCACCGCCCTCAGCAGTCTTTCGAAGGTCAACATAGAAGTTCTCAATCACTTCTGCGGCTTCAGAAGTGAGTTGAGGCACAACGTATCGATTGGCATAACCAATGTATTTCTTCAGAAATTCAGGGGAGAGTGGCGGCGTTGCAGACTTGGTTGATGGCTTTTTCTTCTGATGTAAACTAAGAATGAACTGTGCCAGCTCTCGGTCTTTGGTGGCTTCCACTGTATCGACCATAATCCACATCAGGTCAAACCGTGAGAGGATTGTGAATGGAAGTCGTATATTGTCCTGTACAGAAAGCGAAGGCTCATATCTGCCAAGCGTTGGATTTGCTGCTGCCAATATTGATGTTCTTGCATTCAATGTTGCTATGATTCCAGCTTTCGCGATACTGACCGTGTGTTGTTCCATGGCCTCATGAATTGCATTCCTATCATTCGGGTCCATTTTATCAAACTCGTCGATACATGCGATTCCTTGGTCAGCCAATACTAATGCCCCTGCTTCCAGAGTCATAGCACCTGTTTCGGTATCATGGAGTACTGCAGCAGTAAGACCTGCAGCAGTAGTACCTTTGCCAGAAGTGTACAACGCTCGTGCAGCCAAACCAGAAACGAACTTGAGAATTTGACTCTTCCCGGTGCCAGGGTCCCCAATCATCAGGATATTCGATTTGCCTCTGAGTCTGGTGCCGTCTGGCAGCTTTTTCTCAACTCCGCCAAAAAGAAGAAGAGCAATTGACTCCTTGATTTGTTCGTGGCCATGAATGGATGGGGCAATTGAAGCATTTATTCGCTCGTAAACATACTGATCTTCCGCCAGCTCCCGAATCTTCTTCTCATCGTCCTCAGAGATTTCCAACTGCTCGTATTCCTTCTCTGTAATCTCTACCCCGTTTGCATCGATAAATACATTGAACGTTGCCAGTCTGCTCCCACGTCTGGTGAAATCTGGTGTTGTTTCAAGAATTCCTGTTACTTTTACGAAATCGCCTGGTCTTGATATGTCAACGATGTCACCCTCAAAAATAACATCAACGGATCGCGGCATCTGTCCTGGAGGTAGCTCATCGGGGGATTCCTGAATTCTCACCTTTTGCCAATCGATGAAATGGGATAGTTCTGGGATAAGCCTCATAGCTGTCTTCTTTCCGCAAACAGGACAAAGTGCTGGTTCTGTGTATCTTCCGTCCTCTTGAGTCTGAGGGATATCTCCACCACAGATGCGACATCTGAACATTGCTTCAACTAGAAGCGGCTTGACTATGCTCGCCCTCATCATGATGCCACTGATGTGCAACAGTCGTCCGATATGTTTCGAACGAATAGATCTAAGCGGAATATGCTCAGGATAATCAATAATTCGAACTTTCAGCAGATTTGTGTCGATTGCGCTGACATACTCTGGGTCCTCGATTTTTAAAACTGAAACTAGGGCACTATCAATCATCTTCAAGAACTGCATGGGATCCTCTGTGGCCAGCGTTATGAAAACACTGTCAAAGCTGGCCAAATCTTGAAAGTTCACAACAATTGAAGACTCATCGTTAATAGACATTTGCTGCAAACGTGACCAATAAACAAGCTTACCTACCTCATCCTTGTAGGTACGAAGGAACTCTTCGAATCGTTCTTGTGGACCTTCATCATTAAGCCCTGACATCAGACTGCGCCTCGAAGTCATTGCACGAAAGAGAGATTCGGCCGAGCATCTGCTCAGCCCTCATCGTTAAGTCCATTGGAATTGTATTTAAGCTCCTGTATTTCATGGGATCTATTCCATTACTTTTGCGCGCCAAACAGAGAGTAGCTCTGCGATCTCCTCACACAACCATCGTTCTTCATTTGTCATCTGCTTCCGTTTTTCCTGATATGCACCCGATTTGGCCACGCGGATTATTTTGGAGAGTCGAGTTTCTACTAAAAACGGAATCATGCGCTGCATCCTCTCAATCTCCTCGTACCTGCGCGGATCCATTGAGGTCCTGTCCTCTTGGAGTCGAAGCATCTTGCGGTTGAGCGCGGCATACAGAAATGGATGAAATGTCTGAAGCTTGTGAGGTTGTTTCTCCTCCTCCCGGTGAAGATTCAGGAGGCGTCTCAACGATTCGTAGGCATCTTCAGGAGCTATGTGAGCCAATCCATGTATAACGAGTTGCTCTATGACCCAATTCGGTAGGTTTGCTTGCTCACCGGATTGAAAAGGACCAAGTTTTCGGCCTCCGATTATTAGCTCTGGGGCTTGTTCCTTGAATGTACACGTTCGAGAGTCATTCATGAACAGCATTCTGAAGCGGTCAATAACTTCTGCAGATTCGCTTTGGACCTTCATGATGGTTGCACTACATGCAACTGCATTCCAATGTGATAAAGACATTGCTGTAAAATGGCACGGGAATTGTGACAAAGAGATGCTTGTTTGTATGAGAATGCTAGACTAGTTGCAGTTCATATGTATAGGGAACGTAGCAAAGCTATCAAGACTCTCCGGTGAATCTTTTAAGGGTCTTGCAGAGTGTGTCTATCACTCCTCTCTACAGAAGACAGGAATTTCAACTTTGCATTTGGGAAGGGATTTTGAATGGATGTCGATCTATGGACTGAAAAATATCGCCCTCAGACACTGAATGATATCATCGGGCAAGAGCCTGTGGTCGATAGGTTAATCAGATTCGTTAAGGCAAAAGCAGTACCTCACTGTCTATTCGCAGGTCCTCCTGGGACCAGTAAGACAACTGCAGTCATGGCAATGGCAAGAGACCTCTTTGGCGATTCCTTTGATCGTAACTTTATGGAACTGAATGCGAGTGACGAAAGGGGCATCGATGTCGTGAGAAATCAGATTAAGAACTTCGCAAGGGCGATGCCATCTGGTGATGCCCCATTCAGGATTCTTGCCTTAGATGAGGCCGATCATCTGACTGGAGATGCCCAACACGCTCTGAGACGAACCATGGAGTCATATGCGGCGTCCTGTAGAATGATTCTATTATGCAACTACTCAAGCCGGATAATTCCGCCGATTCAATCAAGATGTGTTATCTTCAAGTTCGCTCGACTTAGCGATGAAGCGATATTAGGGAGACTGAAATACATTGCAAAGGCAGAAGGAGTCAAGCTGGGCACTAAGGGAATTGATGCGATCCTCTATCTTTCCAAGGGTGATATGAGAGCTGCAATCAACTTGTTACAGGCATCAGCATCTACAGGTGAGAAAGTCACCGACGATGTTATCTACGCAATTTCTGGACGAGCTGATCCTAAGAGAATTAGGAGTATGCTGAGTGCGTCCCAGGAGAAAAGGTATCACGAGGCTCTTGATATCTTGAAGGACCTGACGTATCATCAGGGCGTTTCATCCGTAGATTTGGTTCGACAAATTCACCGAGAGGTACTGTCGTCCGAACTCCCTGAGCAAAGAAAAATGAATGTGCTAGAAAGGACTGCAGAGGTAGAGTTTAGAATATCAGAGGGAGCAGATGGAGAAGTTCAGCTGGCTGCATTACTTGCCTTTATGGGGCTGTGACAGAACGTGAGCAGAGAAAGCCTTCCATGGCCAGAGAGATACAGGCCAAAAAGCTTGGAGCAGCTTGTGGGGAATACAGATACAATTCGCACGCTGAGGGAGTGGATATCATCTTGGAGGAGAGGAATTCCTAAAAAAAAGGCAATACTCCTTATCGGTCCGCCGGGAGTAGGAAAGACAGCATCCATTGGTGCATTGAGCCACGACCTAGACATGGAACTAGTTGAATTCAATGCAAGTGATAAGCGCAACAAGGGGAGTATAGGAACAACTGTTTGGATAGCTGCCACGCAGCAGACTCTAGATGGACGTCTGAGGATAATTATGCTCGACGAAGTGGATGGGCTTTCGGGAACAAGTGATCGAGGAGGAGTTGGCGCAATACTGAATGTGATTGCAGAGTCTGTACATCCAATTGTGATGACAGCGAATAATCCTAGTAGTCCCCGTTTGAAAGACCTTAGAAAAAACTCTCTTGTTTTGGTCTTTGAACCTCTAGAACCCAGTGATGTTATGGGTGTGTTGAAGGGGATAGCTGATAGTCAAGATGCACTTGTGAAAGATAAGATTCTAGAGGAGATAGCAGATCGCTCTGCCGGAGACCTTCGTGCTGCGATTTCAGACTTGGAAGCTATTCTGAGAGGAGGATATCCTCTAGAGGGAGAACTTCCCTCGCGGGACATCAAGCGCAATGTGAAGGAAACACTTAGTCGACTCTTCATGACTACTGACTCAGTTGCAGCACGGAGAGTTGTGTCTGAAGCTGATGTCGATCATGAGAGCCTACTGCTGTGGCTTGAGCAGAATGTGCATCTCCATCTTAGGAGTACAAAGGAATTGGACTTGGGATTTGAGGCGCTATCTCTTGGAGACCTCACTCTGGGACGAATAATGCGAAAGCAGAACTGGAAACTGCTCTCTTATGTCTATGACTTCCTCTCTGCAGGAGTAGCGACAAGTCGACAAGAATCTCCATTTCGACATGTTGATTATACTGAACCCAATTGGCCATTGTTGGTCTGGCAAGGAAACAGAAAGCAGGAGAAAAAGAAGCAAATTCTCACGAAACTTACGGAATTTACGGGGGTTTCAGTTAGAAGAGGCGCTCGCACTCATCAGGATACGATTGAGAAAATAATTGAGCGAGAACCGAATCTGAAAGGAGTCTTTGCTCGCTGGCTGGAAATCAAGAGTGGTGCCTTCGACCGGAGTCGAAGTGCTCGGTAAGAGCGGAAAGAATCATAGTAGATCTGTGAAGATAGCCAAGTCGTCTTGCGAGTTCCTTTTGCATTCTTCGTCTACCGTATTTACTCACATTCATACGAATCGGCACTATTACATCCAACAGAACAAGACTCTCTGGAGGAGAGGGGTTGATTCCCCCGGGAAGTACGTTGGTTTGTTCCAAGAGCTTGCGCACTGCGTTCAGCTGAAGTTCGCCATTCCCAATCCGGGTCAATAGAGAAACCATTTTTCGAACAAGTTTCCAGAGAAAACTAATGCCAAAGACATCAATCGAGAGGGTCCCGTTTGATGCTTTTAGGCATATATTCAGGATTGTGGCAGATGTGCCACGGTTTCCATCAGGCTTTGACAACAACGAAAAATTGTGTGACCCCGTTAAGAGTTGTGTAGCTTGTTTCATCAAGGAAAAATCAAGATTGAGTTTTGTGGTATCAAGATAGTACCTGTAATGTCGCATGAGTATATTGTAGCGCGGTTTGAAATCTTTGGGAACTTCAGCATGTGCCCACAGTCTGATGTCATCTGGTAAGTGTTTGTTTACACCATCAACATCGAAACGCTTGCCCGTCTGGACTAACACTATCTGACCGATGCTGTGCACTCCTCTATCAGTCCTGCCAGCAAGCTGAACTGTGGAGGGGGAATGAGTTTCTCCGCTCCATGCAGCTAAGGCATCGATAAGCTCGCCCTGAACTGTACGTAGACCAGGTTGCCACTGGGACCCATGATATTCATCCCCGAGATAGAAAAGTCGTCCAATGTAAGAGGTCAATTGACTCCGGTCTCCATTATGATTCCCACAAATCAATGAGATTCCTAAGAGAACGGGCACGTATGTCCTCGATGCGATATCTATAGATCTTGATTCTTCCAAAGACCTTCTCTTCAATAAGGCCGGTTTTCATAAGGACCGTGAGATGTTGTTTTGTTGAGCTATGATTAAGGCCTACGCGTTTGCATAGTTCTGTGATGTTTAGCTCGCTTGATGTTGCAAGTTCTTTGATTATCTTGATTCGCCCCCTCGAAGAGAATAGCTCTTCAATGGGAATCTTGGTCTGTATTTGCAAATCCATAGGGGTCACCACATCATGGATTATTCTAGCAGTTCCAAAAGAAATCGTTCTAACATCTCGGCAGGCACATCAGAAAGGCCAATGAGTGTGGTCTGCCCTCTTTGGCCCGCTCCAGAGCGCTTTGTATCTACTACACCATGTGCGTTAAGATTTTGAACCCATTCCCAGACTTGAGTGTGTGCCCGTGGCTCTTCGCCATACTCCTCGCAGACTGCTCTATACATCTCTTCAACCTCCCCCATTGTCACGTAAGCACTCCTAACTTCCTTGAGTTGTCTCGCTGCAGCCAGAAGGACTAGCTTGTTGTGAATGGGAAGTGTTGCGAAAATTTCCTTCCGGAGCTCGGGATGTGTGTCAACCTTTGCTTGGCGAGCATAATCGGGAATTACGACTCTAACTCGGCTACGATCAGCCTGTTTTCCTGCTCGCCACAGTAGTTCGATGGCGTATCTGGCATCTCCATGTTCTGATGCGATGTCAGAAATTACCTGCAGTGTTTCGTCCATTATTGTGTCATTCTTGAAAGTAATCTTTACTCTATCTTCCAGAATAGCATAGAGAGCTTCTGAACTGTATCTCTCAAACCGCATAAGATTCCGCTGGAGCGTGCTTAAAATACTTGAATCGAGGGTGTCCCGGTCTAGAGGGATGTTTCGTCCTACCGCAATCATGGAAAGCCGTTGTGGCGCATTCAATCGATCATCCATTAGACGTGTAAGGTCATATAGAATGTTAGCCCCCCTCTGATTGATGAAGTAGTCAAGTTCATCTAGAATCAGGAGCAGATACCGGTCCTCCATGTCTAGGACTTCAACTAGCATTTGCAAAAGCTCTTCGGGTGAATGGCCTCGACGGGGAAATTTCGGTTTAAATTCTCTTAGCATTCGTAAGTATACTAGGTACTCACTCTTGTTAATCCTGCAGTTGATGTGAAGCTTATGCAGACGAATTCCGCGTCTCTCAGCGGCTTGAACCATTTGTTCTGTGAAACGTTTCGCAACGGCAGTCTTGCCGGTCCCGACTGGACCTTCAATTATAAATCGCTGACTGGTGCGCCCTGGAGTTGTTATGAGTGTCTTGAAGCTCTGTGCCAAAGTCCTTAGTTCTAGTTCTCGATGTGGAAGAACTTCAGGGACATAGTCTATGGATAGAAATTGTTCTGCCTTGAATACACTGTGTCGACCCAGTTCTTCCTCAACATAATCGCGGGGCATCTCATTGTTTGCTCACGTATGGCTGCATAAAAGCATTATGTGCAGTGTGCGATTAAATGCACACTGACGGCAGAGGTTGCCGAAAGTAATTGTGGCGAGCTCCTCACTCAAGATCCATATCATCGTCATGTTTGACTCATCGGGGTCATAGCAATCATCACTCGCCAAGGATAGATTCATCGCATTGCCCTTAAACTTGACTGCAGGAGCATGGCATGTGCAGATGGTAGCCTACCTAGGGTGGGATATAGGAACAAGAATGTGCGGCCACCGGGATTTGAACCCGGGCGAGAAGCTTGGGAAGCTTCCATCCTAACCAAACTAGACCATGGCCGCTTGGCAGCCCGTATTGTGTCATAGGATGAAAAAAAGGTATCGGCATAAGAAATCTATATGACGCTAGAAGTGCCGCAAGAATATCCTTATCTTGAGTTCATGGAGTTGGGATTCTTGAGATTGATCATATGTCTTCCCAAGAGCAGTCTGTGAATTTCTGGCAAGGAAACCACGCCTGTGCAGAAGCTGCAATTGCCGCAGGGTGCAGATTTTTTGCAGGCTATCCGATAACTCCTGCTTCGGAGATTGCTGAAATAATGGCGCGCCGTTTGCCAGAAGTGGGAGGCGTTTATCTCCAGATGGAGGACGAGATTGGAGCGATTTCAGCAGTCATTGGCAGTTCGTGGGGTGGAAAGCTCACAATGACTGCCACTTCGGGACCTGGTTTCAGTCTGATGCAGGAAAGCATCGGATATGCCATTATGACTGAAACTCCCTGTGTAATTGTTAACGTGCAACGTGCTGGACCTAGTACGGGACAAGCTACGAAAGCAGCCCAAGGCGACTTCATGCAGGCCAGATGGGGAACCCACGGGGACCATGAGAGCATTGTCTTGGCACCAAGCTCCGCTCAAGAAACTTACGAGCTTACTGTAAGAGCATTCGAGTTATCAGAACACCTCCGGCATCCTGTGATACTCCTCTCTGATGAGGTAGTGGCACATTCCCGAGAGAGAGTGGTTGTGAATCCCAACCAAAACGTTACCATCAATAGAAGACTAGCAAGAGTCGGTGATCTGCCGTATGGAGCAGTAGACGAGGAGGGCAAATCAATGATGCCGAGGTTTGGAGATGGTCACAATCTACTTGTTACTGGTTCCACTCATGATGAACATGGCTTCAGGAAGACTGCTGACCCCAGAGTCCATGATGAACTTGTACGCAGATTGGCAATGAAGATTCAGGAGAATCGCGATTTCTTAGATGATGTTGTTGTTGTTGGCCCCTCAGAAGCTGAATGGGGTGTTGTTTCATTTGGCTGTACTTCTAGGTCAGTTGATGAAGTCATGACCACTGACACCACTGCAAGCTCAATAAGATCTCTAAGATTGCGTACTCTTTGGCCGTTCCCAGACAAGAAGATTAGGGAGTTTGCCCATACTGTGGAGCGATTGCTCGTGCCGGAGCTCAACTTGGGGCAATTGGCAGGAGAAGTATTGCGTGCAGTTGGCGAATCCGTCGGTGTAGTATCTCTCAACAAGATTGGGGGCGGACTTATGATTGAGCCTGATGAGATAGCTGCTGCGATGGCTTCAGTCTGAATACCAAGCGATTCTACACTCGATTGGTCGCCCTGTCTGCAATCGTCCACTGATATTGTGAGTGTCAGATTCGTTCGCATCCAGATGTGAACATCTAGAAACCTGTTAGTGGTTTCGAGCCACGGACTGCTCACTTTGAATGTGATGTTGTGAACTCCAGGATTAATCCAAAGAGGTAGCGGAATCGAATCAAGTAGGCTCGGACTTAGATTCATCCATACGAAGAACGGATCTACAATATGATCCACAAAAACACTGACATTAATCGAATTTGGGATGCTGCCATTGTCGTCATGGACATCTAGACTCATGGTGATGGTTTCTCCATAGAATGCCTCCATAACCACGATATCTGCATCCATGCTTCCATAGACAAATAGTTCGAAATCAAAAGGCCCTATCGCGATGCATTTTGTGTCATTGATGCTTACAGTAATTGTATGTATACCGAGAATCACATTGTGATCCATTGTAAATGTGATGTTCACAATCGTATCAGTTAGGATGATTTCAGTTGTGGAGAGATGGTGTTCGCCATCTAGAAGAGATATCCCAATGGTCTGTTGGAAAGCCCATTCGGACTCTATCAAGAAATTGACAGTTGCAGTTTGACCACGCACAGCGTTCCATGTTGTATGGACAGAAGAGAATGTAAGAGGATAGTACGTCATGAATTCAAGGAGCTGTGTTGTTTCACAGACATGCTTCGAAGGCTCGTCAAGAATGACTAATGAATAGTTCGCTAGTCCTACTTGTGTTCCTGAAGTCGTGTGCCATTGCAGCAGAATCAGACCAATCATATCGCTCGTACCGGTTGCCAATACATAGCCCGAAGAATTGAGTAGTTCGACAGAAATGCTTCCAACGTCAGCATCCAGTGGGTCTGTCAGATGTAGTAATAGTGCAGCTTCATAGCCAAGAACGGAAGGAAACAATATTTCATGGGTTACCTCTGGGATGAATGAAACAATTAGTGGTTCCTGGTAGTTCATCTGGACGTAGTGAGTTGTTTCATTTGTTTGAACTGAGATTATTCCTATGCCCCAGCTTGTTTCTGGAATCAGGAAGGAATGCCTGAAGCAACCGGATTCATTAGTCGCCCCTTGGGTTATGATTTCTGTGCTGTTTCCGATTGTAAGACTAACAGATAGTGGAATCGCGCTGATTGTAGTATTGACTGCCTGGTCTGTCACGATAATTTCAATGGTAATTGACTGTCCACATATGGCAGGCTGTGCACTCTCGACATTGACAATCACATCTCGTTGGATGGCGGCAATCAATACAGAAGTTGGAGCTACTTGATACGAGGGGTTAGTTGCAGTTACATTTACCCGATAGAAACCAGGATCTACTGCAAAAGCAATTGTGGAACTGTATGTACCGTTTCCTAGGCTAGTTATATTTCCGTTTGCAAATTCAGTATTCCATCTAACCATACTATCATTTATCGGCTCTGAGAGATGATTAAGATGTTTCACACGCAAATCAGCCAAGTCAACATGGCTCCCATCGTGTGACTGACAGTGTACTGAGTCAGAATACGAAGCAACAATCAGGCTAGATTCTGGGAGTTGAACAGTGAGTGTGAGAGATTCTGAAAGTGGATGGAATGAATCGGTGCCATTACACGAAACAGTGAGATTGTAGTCCCCAGGTGGTCCTAACGATGAGTTCCAGTTCACTGTGACTACACCGTTATTGTCTGTCGTGTCATTTGAGTGCACAACTAATTCGCTATCCGCGTTATAGATATCTATGGAAACTGGACTATTCGAGAGAGTTATGTTGCTGTTATGTGCGCTCACAATCCCAAGATCGAAGCTCTTGTCTGTGCCATAGGGGACAGATAGTGGTTCCAGCGCATATGCTGTTAGTGGCCCCCTAGTTATGTTAATCTCTATGATTTCACTGGCTCCTTGGGAATAGCCATCGAAGGCTTCGATATTAAAAATTACAAAGCCACTAGTCCCATTGACGCCTGGGAACGTATGCTCAGGCTGGATTATGTATGAGGAGAGAAGAATTCTAGTGTCAGGTGATGGCGGTATGAAATAGTCGTCATCAAAGACTGGCCCTAAGTCTGTAACTATTGCGAAAGAAACGTAGCACCATCCATCCTCGCCGAAATCAGCAGTGATCTTAGCCACCATGTGAATAGCTTCGCCAACCTCGTATGTTAGCATATCGGTTTCGAAGTAATCAAACTCGAAGTAAAAGGCGCTAACTGGCGATATCAGACCAAAGGTGATGAACACTGCGATTGCAACTATTACCAGTGCGTTTCGATTCAATCATCACACCAAACATCAGTCATTATGTTGCCTAAAAAACAGCACTTGATATAGCGACAGGTTTAATTCAAGACCGCTCAGCAGCAGTGCTACACTGAAGGAACACGGAGTGCAGTAAGCGATGGTCATCAGGTTAAGGAATGCTACAATCGATGCAATTGAAGACACAGAAATAAAAAGATTGAAGCTTCTGAGAATTGCTTCCAAGGCTGAAGGAGCCAAATTGACATTGGAACTTCCAGAAGCACTTTGTGACAAAATGAATGTGCGTGATGGCATCGTGGTAGTTGTCGATTCCAAACCAATTGCGAGTGGGGACAAGAGCAAGCTCTATGCAGAGGGCGATATCTTCAAGATTGGAGGGAATGGTGACTTAGAGATGGTGGGAGCGATAGGCGGTTTGAGGGTTGTCCTTACCATTGCCAACCCAACGCCAGCGAAGAAGAAAATGTTTGCTGCTGACAAATTCTATTTGATGCTCTCATAACGATCTGGTACTGTAACGAAATGGGGCTTTCAAGTCCCTCGTCAGGAAATTTCTAGCAGGTGGAAGTGACAGCGCTGAATAGTTTCGGTGAACTCTCATTCTGAGGAGGCCATCAGTAACTACTCTGCCTCTATGCAAGTCCATTCGAGTAAATGAATAGTTCCTGTGAACGTATTGAACCCCCCTGAAACGCAGTTATGAGTTGATGTTTGATTCGATACGGGTGTGGTTATTGACTGGTAGAATGATTGAATCATCGAGTTTGATGTCTTGGTCTTGTCCTGATTGTCGTGGGCGATTGCTACACAGTCAAGGATACATAGTATGTTCTGAATGCGGCATTGCAATCTCGAGAAAGTATGTCAATCCCACATATCAGATGGGGGAGCCTAAGCGTGGTGATGCTCCTGATGCAACCATGTACGTTTCTCTCGGTAATAGGATGCATATTGTTGATGGGCTTGGTAGTTACATAGGGTTTCACAAGGACTGGTATTTTCGCGATGTAAATGGCCGTTCACTATCTGCAGCAAGCCAGAAAAGGTTCAAGCGCCTGAAGAGTAGATACAGTACTCAAGTGCGAATTGGAACGAGTGAGGCGAAGTATCGTGCTCTTAGAACACTGAATCATGTGTCAAAGCTGTTGATGCTGAATGAGCAAGTGCGCGATCGCACTGCATACCTATACAAGAAGGTGGTTTCGGAATCTCCTAAAGTGACTAACAACATTCTGCTTATGGCAGTATGCCTCTTGATGGCAGTGAGGGAATTCAAAGATGGCGCACCGATAACACTTGAAGAGATTGCTGATGTTTTCGAGAAATGTGGACATAGAGTGAGCGTAAGATCAATTGTCAGAGAAGCACTTAGACTCAAGTCGATGATAGGATATGCTCCTCAGATTCGCAAGCCAAGGGACTATGTGCCCAGAGTTCTGTCAATGTTAATGAATAATCAGAGAGTCATAGGTAAGGTGAAGCTTCGTGGATGGGACTCGAAGGCCTATGAGAGTGCCCTTAGAGATAGAATCTTTGAAGTTCTTGAGGCGATTCCTGCATCGAAACGTGGGGGGCGGAATCCATTCATCTTTACCGTATCAGCAGCCTACGCTGGCGATCGGTTAATTGCCAATGAATATGGTAAACGGGCGGTATTGACTCAGAAGCTTGCGTCGATAGCAACACAGGTTGCTGAATACAGTATTCGTGATCACTTTGGTATGATGAAGAAGCTCATTCAACCTATAGAAAAAACAGCCTAGAAACGTCAGCGTGAATTTGAACTAACCCTGTTGAGTAGTGTGCTATCGGCGGCAAACGGTGATATTAGTGAATGGATTAGTGACGCTGAGTAAGGGCAGATGTCATCTCGGCTGGGTGCTTAAATCTCCAACAAAGAAGATACTATTCGGCTGATGAGTTGTAGGATGTGTCTTTTGATGACTAGTCGTGATGTACTCGTTGTAGAATGTCCTAGTACGCGATGCAGCGGCTGTCGCTACTTTTCGGCTCCAATATGTGCTAAGCTTGAATCTCTACATGGTACCTCAAATCATCAAGCAAGGGCAATTCTTCTAGAAACTGAAAAGAAGCTTATCCATCTTGGAGGACACAACGTAGGGCTCTCACTGGAACCCCCTTGGCATGCTGAAGGCTGGGAGTCTATCTACATAGGCGAAAATGAACCAAGTCTTCAAAATGTCGTTGACGCCTACATAGTTGGGCCATATCTAGCTGTGTTCTTTCTGCAAGGAAAGAATCAGATTATGTATAGGTCATATCCATTAGTTAGAACATCTCTTGAACTTGCTCTTCTAGATGAATTATCTAACAAGACTAGGTATCTTACAAACAGCCATTTGGATTTTAGAGTTAGTATTTCTGAGAGAGTCAGTGCCGCGTCATCCCAAGTTTCATCAAGCATCGCCGAGTCACTTCCTGAAATAAGTGAATCAACCAAAGGGAGGATTTCAGATGTTGTTGCTCATAGAATGACTGTATTGGGATTGTTCTTCTCATTGTTGCTGGACGATGAAGTTGAAGAAGTCTTTCTGGACAGGCCAGAAGCAGCGCTATATTTTGATCATCAGAGATTTGGGCGATGTCATTCAAATTTCATTCTGACCGATAAGATGGTGTCACGCCTTGTTACACTGATGCGAGCAGAGAGTAATTTACATCTAGACCGAGCAAATCCTTCATTAAAAACCGACATGAGAATAGCCGGCACGAATCTTCGTTTTTCTGCATGTGTGCCACCATTAAGTCCAGACGGTCTGCACCTTGAAATTCGAAGAGCCCGATCTAGTCCATTCACAATCTTGGATTTGATACGTATTGGTACATTGACAGTTAACGCAGCAGCAACACTACTTGTTGCCATAGCTGGACGTTTCAACATCACTATCACTGGAGGACCAGGTTCTGGTAAGACTACTTTGTTGAATGCATTGGATATGGTTACACCAATCACTTGGAGAAAAATCTACATCGAGGATGCTATTGAGAGTAGGTTGATTGAAGGGCACCATCAGGTCAGGATAAAAGTTGATCCAGTGGACGAGAGAAGTAGACAATCTGACAAGAGCATTGAGATAGTGAAGAGCTTGCATCGATCCCCTGATTATCTGATTCTAGGTGAGATTCAGACAGCTGAACACAGCCAGGCGTTGTTTCAAGCGGTGGCAGCAGGACTTCGTACAATTCAGACGTGTCACAGCGACTCTGCAGCAAGTCTTATGTCTCGTTGGACAATAGGACACCAAGTTGATTCATCTAGCATTGCTTTGATGGATGTCATAGTTACACTTGACAGACCAGTGCCTGGACAGTCTAGACGTCATGTGAGGGAAATTGTTGAAGTAAGAAGAGATATTGACCATCGCGGCGTGGTCTTTGTGGGACTTAACAAGGTCTTTGATTTGCGAAATCCAGGAGCTGAGGTCGGAAGGTGGGTCAAGGACGGGGCATTCAGACTACGTGCACAGATTGTTAGTTGTAAGGATTATACCCAGGTGTTCGAGAAAGCGACAGAAGGCCTCATATTCGCGCTTGAGGAAGCTGCTATTGACTCAGTAACCTCATTGGTCGAAGAATTGTGGTGCGTTGAGCACGATATGATTTAGATTCATCTAGGGTAGGATAATCTTCAGTAGATGTGAGTTCTTGAAGGAGTTAAAATAGCACTCAGAGAGGTTAGTAGCTAGGTGTTAGTTGATGGTTGATAATGCTGATCTCCTTCATGATAATCACGCGGGTCCATTAGTAGAAGAGAGCTTACTACTAGGTATAGCAGTAGTTACTGTTTCTATAGTAATTGCAGTAATCCTGCAAGCCACTGGTTGGGCTCAAGATGTAGTCACCAACCTTCTTCAGCTTTTGGAGAATAGCTGGAGTGATTTTACTGGGCTGGTCCCGTAAATTTCACTTGTCTAACTGCACCGCTTCCATGGAGCTACGCGATCTGTTTCAGCCCGCATCAGATACACAGCAAGAATTGTATTTCAGAATGAAAATGCTTCAGTTCGTGGGAAAGCCTTATTTATAGTTGGAGAGGTTTCGCGCTTCGGACTCGACTAGGATGGCTCCGGTAGTGTAGTCCGGCCCAGCATAGGGGACTCTCGATCCCCCGACCCGGGTTCAAATCCCGGCCGGAGCACCACCTATTTCTCTCAAGCTAACATATGCCGACGCCTGATTAATGGAATGCTAACTAGGCCAATTGACAGGCAAAAACCAATAGCTAGACCAATTATTCCGACGCCTTGAGCTGCCAAAATATCGGCATCTTCAATCACAATTACAGCTGATCCTGCGTATGACTGAAGGGAATCCGACGCTTCCGATTCGTACGATAGAAGATAGCTACCCGATGCAAATGGAATCATTAGCTGCAGATTGATGAAACCATCGTTACTGCTGCCTATTTCCATATGAGCTGAGAGCCATACGTAACTTATTGGAATGCTTCTCAGTAGAGACCCATTCAGCGCTTGAATAGCAAGCTGAACGTGTATCGCCTTAAGCTCTGGTACTATCTCATAGTACTCTAAAGTAATTATGACTGGTATCATTTTAGCTACAGTGAAACTATACTCTAGGATAACTGACAGTTCGTACGCTGACTCATTTCCGCTGCATGTTATTAGAAAAGCAAAGTGGCCTTCACTGGAAGGTGCCATGAAAGCCATGGTTGCGGTGCCGTCCTGATTGGTCATCGACTGTGCGACGAGAGTATTATCAATCGAGTAGACTTCCATTAGTTTGTTGGAGTAGTTGGTATTATCGTTGATAAGATGAACTGTAAGTAATATCTCCTGTCGGGGGGATGCAAATCCCATAATGTTGCTCTGATTCAGTGACAATGTAGGACGGAACCATACTGCTTCACTGAATCGGAGAGTTCCGTTTGTGATGCATGGTGCCTCATTGACAATTACAATGAACTCTCTGTTTCCTCTAGATCCTGTTATAGGTAGAAGAAGCAGTGTTGGGTTGTTGCTACCAGTCATGGGTTTTGTAACTGCTTCTTCAGTTAGTGTATCGAGAATTGTAATGGATGCATTGAGAATCGATCGATTTAGAATGTCGTGCACCATAACTGAGATTTCAATTTCAGCCCCCGTGATAATGTACTCTGGCAAGAGTACTTCCATCAGTGCAGGGCTTGTGACAACAAAGTGAATTTGGAGAATTGAAGTGCTGTACCGGTCAGTTCCCATGTATTCAATTGTTAGTGTGTGATTGTTCAGAGAGATTGCCTCATCAATTTGTAAATCAAAAGTTGCTATGCCCGACCCGTTGGTCGTTATTGAGGACTGCGTTGTGCCATCAAGCGATACCATCATGGGGAAACTTGGCAATGTTTCGTCGCTGGCCCAAAGCGTGATGGATAGAGCAATCGAGTCATTCAAGGTAACAGTATCAGATAATGCGTTATCGTGTTCAATAAGGGTTGCAATCTGCTCTATTGTCACGGAAAAGGATGACTCTGCGCCTTCTTGAAAAAGTACCAAGTTCCGTTCATAGATGACAGTAATAGTATTCGCACCCAGCTGTGCCCAAGAAGTGTTGCAGTGTAAGGAGAAACTAACATAGCCGGTGTCATTGGTAATGCCAGAGTCAAGTAATAAGGAATCACTGATTATCATAAGAAAGGCACTTGAAAGTGGTTCGTTCATATCGTCAAGCAGGCGGACTATGAGAGATAGATTGTCGCCTGGTGCCAAGTCACTGTCCTCGACTTGAATCTCCATTGTTGTCGATGAAACAACTGTAAGCGGCATCCACTGGCAAGAAGGCGAGAGTGACAGCGATTGATTGCCGCGAAAAGTTGCGTTAATCATCATGAAACCCAATGGATGTCCGAAGGGGAGAAGCCAATCGATGTGTGCAAAGCCATTTGAATCGGTCATGTTGGAACCAAGAAACGAATCGTGGGTCTGGTCAAAGAATTCTATCCTCTGGTGGACAACTGGATCGCCATAGGTTCCATTTTGCAGCAACTGAGCAGTAATGGTTATGGTTTCCCCTCTGGAAACAACAACTTCGCCTTCAGCGGAAACGGTAGGCATGCTGCATGCGAATAGAAGAAAAATGGCAGCCAGAACAATCAGCAAGGGAACTGCACTGTTTCTCAAGATAGATTCCTCCTCAATTTGTGTTTTGAGTTCCATTTGCCTGTGTTTTTCTTGATCTAGCACGAAGCAGCATGTCTGAATCACTCTAATGTGAATCGTGAACTGGGGCTATTAACCTCCTACCGTTTCTGTGTTGTTTCTCAGTGAGCCAGATTGTAGGATAACTGAGGGGAGTTCTTATGGAGAAATCTGAAACCATGAACTGGTCGTATATCTATGCTAAAGAAATTGGGTGTTGTCATCCACAATGGATGAAATCCACCCTAACACACGGCCTAGAATATAACGAAGAGAGATGAGAAAGTGATACTGGTATCCAGTCGCACGTATCTAGGACCATGGGCTTTGGTCAGAGCAATGTGGATAGGTGGAACGATTGTTTGCGGCCTCTACATGACATTCGTGTACTTGTTACCTCTTGTTGGTCTTATCCAACAGCCACCTGTGCCTCTAAAACTGACTGTCGAGATTGTTGTTTGTGCACTACCAGTACTGTCAGGTGGGTTGTTAACCAGTGAGAGAATTCGCAATGATAAATTGTCGGTTTTTATCGATGAGCAATTTCTTGTTATTCAGCTGGATGGGCATGTTATTGTGACTTGCGTTCTGGAACTTGCTTCTGTGCCAAGCTCGATTGTTGTTGATCCGGGCAAAAAGCCTAGGTATAATACAGCCATGCTTTTGGCACTACGTGCAGGATTGGATAGTAGAGTTTCCATAGCATATGAGGTGGGAGTGGAGAGAGGGGAACCATTCCTGCGGTTATTCATTACAGTATCTGGAAAGAATCTAGCTGAGATGAAAGAAATTCTGAGGCGAGAAGCCACACGAACAGAAGCTATTCTTCTAGCTTCTTTAAACGGGGTTGAAGTGCATCAGCTAGGAGAAGATAAGCTGAGGGGGGCAGTTGAAATAGTACATCACATAGACTCGTTGAAAGAACCCTCAGCATTGGCTCATGGTGACGGGATGCATCAGTCACTCACATTTGTTTCGGGAATCCCCCGAGTGGCGCCTTCGATTGATGCATCACAGGTTGGTACATTCATCTCTACTGCAATCAAACAGGGATATTCTGTCACGCTTACGTGTGTATTCTCAAGTGCAAAAGCAGGCAGAGAGAGGAGGAGAATGGAAGGAGAATGGAAAAACATTCGCGCAAAGGAGTTGAGGAATGAGGAATCCTTGGCTGATCATGCCACCAAGAGGAAGCTTTTAGACCAACATGAGAGAATACAAGGTGATTCAGGCTGGTTTTACAACTCTGTATATGTTCATGCTAAAGCAAGAGATGCTGCTGAACTTGAAAGGGTAACGAATGGTGTAAACGGTCTTGTCGCCTCGATTTGGGGTGGGGAGGAAAACATCTCCCTGAAGAAAGGAAGAATTCGAGGTAGAACTGCATGTAGACTTCTCACTAGACGACATCTCAAACGTCAAAAAATCCATGTAAGTTCCTTAGTGGGTTACGTGAACACCCCTGTACAACAGCTTCCTGTAATTGCAGTGACCATGGCTCCAGTCTTTCCAGTTCCGCTGAGAGAGCTGATAGAAAATGATCTGATTATTGGAAAGACAATCTATGGGGGGCGACGCATTAGTGATATCGGGATTAAACCGGAGTGGCTAAGAGAACATGTTGCAGTTCTTGGTGCCACTGGCACGGGCAAGACAAATCTTGTGAAAAAATTGATGCTTGAACTGAGCTTGAAGACTAACGTTCCTTGGTGGATATTTGATATTAAGGGATCTGAATATGCGGACCTTGCAGGATGGGATTCCAGCATTCTCATACTCAGTCCGGGAGAAGATGCCTCCTTCGTGATGGATTTGTTAGACACTGAAACGGATTCAGGTGAGATAGATGCACATGCAACGTTTACGATTCTAAGGGAGCTCATAAATGAAAGAGGTCTGTCATCTGAACTTTCGCCTGCCATGGAGAAGCTCTTACGAGAATCAGTGGTGGAGTTAGCGAAATTAAAACGTAAAACAAAGTCAGTCCAGGCCCTCAACCAGATTATCTCGAAACTGACTGGTAATGATCGCTTTGGAAACATGACTAGGGATGCGCTTCTAAACCGTCTTGAAATATTGTCACGTGAGCCCCTCGGATCCATACTAAAGGGGGGAGCAAAAGCACTCAAGATTTCTACTCTGTTGAACAAGCGTGTGGTATTCGACATGCGCCACGTTGCACGGGTAGGAGGAATGGATGCTGTCCGGATCCTCTACAATCTTGTTGCCAAGAGAATATTCGATAGTGCGATGAGGCGAGGAATAAAGCCTGGACTGCATCACGTAGTGGTTCTTGAAGAAGCAAGTAATTTGGTGCCTGAAAGCTATACAAGGCATTCTGCAGCAGATGTCACCACTGGCGAGTCAATGGTTATGCTTCAAAGGGCCACTGGACAAGGAGTCATTGTTGTGTCAACAAGGCCAAACATCTCCTCGAATATTTTGGCCAATACTGCAACCAAGATTACATTTCGTCTGCCTTACGACAGCTCAGTTGGGGCGCGGTATATGGCCCTCAATGCTGAACAAGAGGAATATCTTAAGTCACTGAAGTGTGGCAGAGCCCTCATTCATATTCCGAGTTCTAGTACTTTCGAGATTGCAACCAAGCTGTTTGGACCCATGTCTGAAACCTCAGGACAAGATGTTAAAGAAACGGTTACTCAAGACTGTGAGAAAACTGGAAATGGTGCAGTCATACACGAAACGCGCACTATTACTGAACCCGAGTGTGTAGTGTTTGATCGGTTGGGTGAGCTGGCGAACCATGTGGTTGCCTTTCTTGCATCCAGAGATATGGCCACTGAAATTGAGATAAGGAGCATATTGATGACTCTGGATTCACAATTTGCTGAAAACGATATTGCTGAGATAATCCGGGACTTTGTATCTCTGGGAACTATTGCACGCGAAGCACTTTCACTTGTCCCCGGAGGTTTCGTATTTACACTGCCAGGCAGAGAATTAGAAGCTGTTAAGGACGTTATTATGGACTACATAATTCAACGTTTGAACTCAGTTCATAACTTTGAATATCAGAAGCTAGAATCAAATGGGGCACAGTTGATTGTGGGCAATCATGCTATACTCATCTTGCCAAACCATCTGAAAGCATCTTCCATTGAATTGGTTCTGGAACGGATTGGAGCATGTATGAGTGAGCTCGGGAATAACATCAACAAATTGGTGGTAGTGGTGAGAGGAAGCATCGCCGCAGCTAAGCTAAGAGAACTCATTAACCGGTCGGAGGCATTTGATGATGTGACTGTAATCTCAGCATTTCCCAGCTCAATAAACAATGTGGTGGATGAACTTGTCCACGGAAGGTCCCATCGAAACGAAATAGTTGAAGAGCAGCCAAGTGCAGTTGTTAGCTTCTCCGAATCAGAAAAAATTGATTTGAGGGGAGCTGTGCATGAAGTCGGTTCAGCTACGAGTCGTGCAGTCCAAATGCGCCTCTGGTTTGGTCTAATCGAAGATTTCGTTGGTCTGTCGGATGGACATGTTGCGTGGGATGCCCTTCTAGAATTCATCGAAACTACCGCATTGCAGTCGCTCAAAGGGAGATCAGCTCCCATGAGTGTCGAGGAAGGCAAACGTGCTCTCACAGAACTCCTTGCTGACGAAGTACTTGTGGCATTGCGTGTGGGGGGTAAGAAGCGATACACCGATTTTGAAAAAGACCTCTGGATTGTAAATTCAGCAGTACTGGGAAATCTCAAGGAAAGAGCAATCAATCTGCTAATTGGAGAGATTGGGAAGCAGAATGGGCCTGTTTCTCTGGGCCATGAATACTACGATTTCTGCGTTGGTAAGAAATCCTATGTTGTATTTCCGACTCAGCAACAGCTTAACACACTTCTTAATCTTCATAGTGATTTGGCATGCCGGATTTGTGGGTCAACTCAAGTGATCTGTCTCCTAACAGCAGCTGAATATCTTGATGATAGTGCTATAGTTCCAGCGAATTTAACCATGAAGACGATGGACGACGCGATTGCAGAAATGCTGATTTAGTGTTTTAGAATTCGATTCTGGTACAAATAGTTGATTTGCCTTCGAGAAGAGAGGTTAGACGTCCTGGAACCGTGAGGTTGAAGATTGCAACCTGAGTTGTCTGATTGGCTAGCTCAAGAAGCTCCTGTGTCTTCTGTGTCATGCCTCCTGTGACATCTATGGCTGCGGAAGTCCCTGCACCTGCGAGGACAGAGTCCTTGTTAGAACTGTCAATCACAGATACGAGTGTGGCATTCGGGTTGATACGGGGATCTTCTTCGAAGATGCCATCTACATCTGTGCCGATGAATACTCTTTGGATATCCAATGCTTTTGCTAGGTAGACCGAAATAGTATCGCCGCTAAGAATGGATGCCCCTTTAATATCGTCAAGGCACACATCGCCGTGGATGATGACTGCACAGCGCGCCTCAAGAGCCCCTTTGATTATGTCTATTGGAAAGCTCGATATCACGCCATCGTGCATGCTAACTGAAGAAAAAGGCGGAATTACAACAGATGGGATGCCATGGGCGTTTAGCGCTTGTTCAACCTCAAGTGATAGCAGCGTCATATTGTGCCGTATCGATGGGATGCCTGCAAGAAGTTGCGCTGGTGGAGTAGATGAATCTCCAAATCCATAAGCGTGTGCAGCTTGGTGACCATGTGCACCCCCTCCGAGAACGACAATTAAAGGTCCTTTGTGAGCTCGGATCTCTTTGGCAATACGATTAATTGCCATCTCGTTGACAGTAGGCGGAGAGAGTTTTTTCTGAGTTATTACTGAACCGCCTAGTTTCACAAGTGTAAGAGATTTCAAATGCAACACTTAGGTTCGGAGGGGAATTGCGTGCTTATTGATATACCGTCCATTGGATTTTGGACAAAGCTGGCCAAAATACTGCTATTCGTCTAGGAGCAGCTGCATACCTTCATGACGCGCCCCACAAGACAATCTTTTTATCAGGATGCAAGACGGTTGCCTTGGATGCCTTACCAAGTGGAGCTGTAATTCCAAATGACTCAGAAAGCCAGAATTCGACTATCAAGCACAAGTACAGAAGACCTTGATGGTGTTTGCAATCAAATTAAGCGTATAACACGCAAAACAGGCGTCCGAATGGCGGGGCCTATTCCGCTGCCAACCCGACGAATGGTAGTACCTACTCGCAAGACCCCATGTGGTCAAGGCACTGAATCGTGGGATAAATGGGAAATGAGAGTTCACAAACGTCTAATAGATATTGATGCGGATGAACGTGCAATACGCCAGATAATGCGTGTGAGAATTCCAGACTCGGTATACATCGAGATTGAGCTAACTGGCTAATTGGTCAACATTTATCTCTTTCACAAGCTCTTTCAAGTTAGTGTAAGTAAGGTCAGTTACAGCAGTTTCGTGGGGCATCTTTGAGATGTGCGGAATAATCGGTGTCATTCAAGGGCGAGGCGAGGTTGCCTCATTTCTTCATCAAGCCCTGAAACGTCTTGAGTATAGGGGTTATGATTCCGTAGGCATTACTACGATTGCAGACAATCACCTGCACACAAAGAAGGACAAAGGCAAGGTCGATGATGTTCATAGGAGCCTGAACCTTGATGACATGCCAGGATCCATTGGAATAGGTCACACTCGCTGGGCAACGCATGGTATTCCGTCGCTCAAGAATTCGCATCCACATTTTGACTGCAAGAACGAAATAGCTGTAATACATAATGGAGTAATAGATAATTTCCTTCAACTAAGAACAGACTTGCATTCAAGAGGTCACAAGTTCAAATCTGAAACAGATACGGAAATAATTCCACATTTGATTGAGGAGCATATGAAAAAGGGGATGGACCTTGCGACTGCTCTCAAAGAGGTCACAAAGCAGATTGGGGGTACTTATGCCATAGTAGCTATATCAACAAAGGAACCCAAAACGATTGTATGCACACGCAATGGAAATCCGCTTGTCCTTGGAAGGGAAGATGGTGTATCGTATGTTTCCTCGGATATTCCAGCATTCCTGCCGATGACTAGCAACATGATTCTCCTGCTAGATGGTGAGATAGCTACATTATCTGTGGATGGTATTGAAATCAGGAAACTCAACGATAACATGCTTGTGAATCGAGAAACAATCAAAATAAGCTGGACAGCAGATCAAGCGCAGAAGAGTGGGTTTCCGCATTTCATGTTGAAAGAAATACATGAACAGCCCGATGCGATAAGGAATACACTTCGATTGAAACCGGAACTAATTGAGGGTGCTGCCAAGCTCATACACGATGCACGACGAGTCTATCTGCTTGCAATGGGAACATCTGGACATGCCGCAATGGCATCACGTCACATGTTTGCATCAATCGCTGGAATCCTTCCGACCTTTGAACTGGCTAGTGATTTCCCGAACACAGTCTATGGTGCCTTATCCAAAGATGATTGCATAGTTGCAATCACACAGTCAGGGGAAACAACTGACACGATTACAGCTGTCAAGTACGCGCAGAAATTTGGTGTCAAGGTGCTTGCAATAACGAATGTAGTAGGTAGTTCCATCACGAGAATGGCCGATTATACCGTTATCACACAAGCAGGGCCTGAGATTGGCGTGGCTGCTACGAAGACATTCATGGTCCAGCTCACTTCGCTTGCTCAGATTGCACTGGCTCTAGGAGAACTTACGGGTTTCATGGATTCCAAAGAGATAGAGAGAAAGCGTCAATCCTTGCAAGGACTTCCCGAGATAGTTTCAAATGTTATCTCAACACAAGAAGAGCGAGCAAGACGATTAGCTGGCATTCTCTATGACAGACCAAGTCTTCTGTTCTTAGGACGAGGGGTTTCTATGGCCACAGCGTACGAAGGAGCCCTTAAGCTCAAGGAGATTGCGTATAATCATGCGGAGGGATACTCTGCAGGCGAATCCAAACACGGGCCAATCGCCCTTGTTCAGAGCGACTATCCGGTCATATTCGTGGTGCCCAATGATGGAACCAGAAGTACCATAATTGGAAACATTATGGAGATGAAGGCAAGAGGGGCATCCATTATTTCTGTCATCGAGGAAGGCGATATTGACTTGGATAGCTTGTCAGACCATATATTCACGGTTCCCGCGGGAGTTGAGCCGGAGTTCTCAACAATGGTGTATGTAGTTCCTTTGCAACTCTTTAGTTACTACATGGCGACAAGAAATGGATACGATCCTGACAAGCCTCGAAACCTTGCCAAGTCGGTTACTGTGCTTTGAGGACCTTAAATCCCTCATTGATGAGTGGATTACTGTGAGAAGCTAATGTTCTTCGAATTGCTAAGCCCACTTACTGATTTCGCGGTTCTCATTGCAGGGTATTTTGGTGAGATATGGGACTTTTTGATTTTTATTGGCCGGGTTTCGGCAAGCATTATTGTGCTCATCGGAGCGATACTATGGTTTACAGAAGCCAATATGAAGAGAGGTAAGGGACTAGTGTTTAGTGGCATACTTTTAGCAGTCGTAATTCAGTACTTCGTTATGTATCCTCCAGTGTTCAGTCTCGGTTAGTGAAATGCGTTTAATTCACATCAGAGTAAATGATTGCATATCAAACGGAGACCGTCCATCAGACGATTGATTTCCTCAAGAGAATTGTAGACATGCAAGGAGGCTTGTACAACTCCTTCCGAAGATAAGGGTCTGATTAAGGGATGGGCACAGACAAGTCCACTTCTTACAGCTATATTGGACTCGTTCAGAAAGAGAGCGACATCATGACAGCTCATGCTGCTGTCGCTTCCTAGGTTGAATCCAAAGATGGTGTTTCTATCGTTTGGTGTACCATATACAGTCAAACATTTCATGTCATTCAGTTGATCAGTCATATGACGGGAAATTTTCCTCATGTGACTATGGAAGTCATTTTGATGGAGATGGGATAGATAATCGATTGCTGCTCCCAAGCCAGTAATAGCAGGAATATTGATTGTTCCGGATTCGAACTTGTCAGGCTGAAATGAAGACTCGAATGAGGTTTTCTTTACGTTTGCCACTGAAGATCCTCCTACGATTCCTGGAATATGTTTGGTGCCTAGTGTCTTCGTGATCCATTGTACTGAGAGACCTGGAGGACCCATTAACCCAATATTGCCTGAGAATAGCAGAATGTCCGCCTTTAGTGAAGTAGGTGGCGTATCAAGGAACGCAACAGAGCGCGAGATATCAGTCAGGAGTAAGGATTCGTTTTCGTGGGCAATTCTTGCGACTTCTTCAATTGGGTTGAACACACCGATGCCAACAGTCACATGACCAACTGCGACAATTCCCGTCTTCTCATCGATTGTGTCCTTAAGCGTTTCCAAGCTTATAGTACCGTTCTTGTCTACGGGGATTGTTTCGACCTGAAGATTGAGAATCTGGGCTGCTCGCAGGAGCGCAACTAGTACTGAATGTTCCTCACTCTGAGAGATGATAATCTTGTTTCGTTGTTCCTTTTTCCAATCATAGCCGTACACAAGAGAAGCAACGGCTGACGGAATTGACTTCTGAAAGGAAATTTGTGCCTTGTCAGTGTTCAAGAATGCAGCTAGCTTTGCGCGAACGTCTTCAACGATGGCGCTTCCTTTGACTGCTAGTTTATAGGCTCCACGTCGCGAAGACACCACTGTTGACGTTAGAAATGTGGTCATCGCATCTATGGCAGTCTTTGGAACCAATGTTGTGCTTGCTGAATCGAAATAGGCAAGGTCCGGATTGTCATCATAGATGCCAAATTCCTTCTTCACATCGTCCGGATTGATTGGCATGGTTTGACATCATTTGCTACACGTTTTTAACATCGTGCTATGGTTGATGTTTCTGATTGGTATTGAATCTTCAAACTGTTGAGGGGTTTTTCCTTGTCACTGATGACGATCACATCTTTGAGGTGAAAGGTGTCGTTCATCCCAAGAATCGAGTAGTCGCATACCTGAGGTATTTGCCTGCCCAGAATGGAAATCGTGTTTCTTCAAGTGGGGTTCGATATAGAAAAATCACCGCGCTGAAAGAACGTGAAGACTATCTACAAAGAGAGCATAGCGAATACCTCTGGTTTGATGAAGCCCGTGGACGGCAATTGCAGGCTGTGCCCTTGAATAGGATTGCATTTGTCCTTGACCCAGTTGATTATCTACGCCAGTTAGGAGATATGGGACGACATTCAAGCTCATTGCAGCAGGCATCTTTGGACTTGGCTCAAACATTGGTTGACATAACGGGAATTGAATGGGGGGCCATTGGGCTTACAGGGTCTCAACTGGTTGGGCTTGCTTCGGGTGAATCTGACGTGGACCTCGTAATTTATGGCGAAAAGCCAGCAAGAAAGGTACACTCCATTCTGAAGGAGCAGTTTCATGCGATTGGGAACTTGGGTTGGTATGCAGGCGAGCTACTGGATAAGCATGTAACATTCAGATGGGGTGAAAATCCTCGATGGCGTGATGTTTTGCGAAAGGTTGAATCAAACAAGGTTTTACAAGGACTCTCCGGCGGGTATGAGTTCTTCATTCGGATGGTCAAATCACCGGATGAGATTGGGTACAAGTATGGGGATTTTACGATTCATAATGAAGGAACGCTAACAGTCAAGTGTCATGTGACAGATGATCATGATTCAATCTTCACTCCATGTGCGTATGGGGTTCAATGCGACAGGCTTGACGATCTAAGGAAACTTGTGAGCTACCGAGGACGTTTCACAGAGCAGGTTTCAAAGGGAATGGACGTGAAAGCCAAAGGACGGCTTGAATCCGTTATGGATAGACGATCTGGAGAAGAGTTCAGCCAGATAGTGCTTGGAGAAAGTTGGGACGATTATTTAATACGCCTTTGATTATCATATTCACCACATTAACACTAATTCACATCATTCTGTTGTGAATGGCGCCATAATTGTGAATTGTCCAGAGAAATAGGGAGCTATGAGCCTTTATTGTATGTAAAAGGGGTTCATAATGCCGTTCATCCTTGTGAATGGACACACCCCTCCGTTTCCACTGGAACTGAGTAAGAAGAGCTCTTTATCCCCTATAGGCTATTCACAAGCCACATATTCTAGTGAATGCTTGAAGATATGGAATAATCGCTTATTTTTCCAGTTAAGGGGCGGATAGGCCTTATTATGTTCATTACGGAGTGTAGAACATGCCATCACAGGAAAATCGTGACAGGGGGGTCTTGAACGTATACAGGCGCAATATCTTGCGCTTATCCAGGTATTGGTAATTCACATACTCACATTTATTTGTGGAATGTGTGTAATTCGTTGTGAATAGCAATAATATAGACCGCTTATTCGGGGAATGATGAAATCATGGCGGAAGGTGAAAGAACCAATTACGTTTACGAGTTCACATATAGCTCAGGACCTGGTTTGCGCGAGATCTTTCAATGTAAATATGTCAGGCCAGATGAAGCTCTCAATCGGTTTCAAAAGATTCTTTCACTTACCCAATCGCCTTTTGATTTCAAGATTCTAGTTTCTGATGAATCGACTGGAGAAGAATCAAGCTTCCAAGTAAAAGGGAATCCCGAAGAGATGGTTGGAAAGTTTAAGGTGTTCTTAGAAACTAGTACAGGCTGCATATTCGCCCCAACAGTTGAAGAGTTGGCAGATGTTAATTTCGAAAACATTAGCTATGAATCTATGAGCAACTATGAGAAGATGCAGATGATAATCTATGCCTCGTTCAAACATGGAAAGTTCTCATCATTGGATGTGGCAGAGATCTATGAATCTACGTTTGAGGAAGACTTGCCGAAAAGTACTGCATCAACGTACCTCGCACGGATGTGGAATAACGGTGAAGCGCATCTAGAGAGACATGGCAACAGATCAGGTTATACATACCGTCTCAAGACAGAGCTGCCAGAGGTTCAAAGCGACATTGAGAGAGCAGAAGAGGTATTGGCAGCGATTCAGATACAAATTGGTAAGTAAGCTGTTCCTCAGAGTAGCTATATTGCATGGATTGTTCTATTCTTGAGGGGGTAGCTTGTGAGTGGCCCCGAGTTGGGGGTTCTAGCTCACAGTGCTGTAATGCGATCTTCAAGCTTGATTCCAAGGCTTTCAAGTTCGTTTAGAATCGGCTCGTATAGTTCAGATATGATTGGTCTGTGGACTCCGGTTAGGTTGATTCTCCCTTCAAGTATCATTCTGCTTGCTACTGCTACAGGTAGTGCAACAGTTCTTGACATTGAGCTGTCACCATTTGGAATACCATAGTCAATCAGTGTTGATGTTATCTTCTCCTTCCTATCACTGTACTCTGCTATAAACTCGTGATGCATGACTATCATGTCACGTTCTCCAGGAGCATACTGCAGCTTCTCTTCAAAGAGATGACATAGTGCATCGAGATATGTTGTAACATTCGAAGGAATCTCTGTATCATTGAAGAGGCCAAGCCAATCCAGACGGGAAATGATTGGGTCACTCTTCTTGAGACCGGCTGCTTCAGCAACTGCGCCTTGTATATCGCCATTTTTGGAATCTATCAGCTTACGCATTATATCTGCGTATGTCATATTTTCAAAGACATGTTCATCAAGTTCTAGTAGACCCAAATCTGCAATTTTCTTGAGAGTGCTGCACCAACCGGGGTTTCTGAAGGTTCCACGTAGCATTGTTTTTGTTTCTGATATATTGTAGATGTCAATGTAGGATGTACTGTCTCTATTGGGATATCCTTCAAACTTCCCCATACCTGGAACCTCCATGATTTCATAATTATCAAAGAGTTCAGGACCCGGAATCACTACATCCTTGCCGTCACGCAGGAAATGTGCATCGTTTCTGCCTGCAAGAAGAACGCCTCTTGGACTCCAAGAGAGTTTGTAACCAAATGGATTGTTATTGGCATCAGGAGCAGGAAGTCCTCCAGTAAAAGATGTGAAACTTATGACCTTGCCGCCCTTGTTGTGAATGTCATCGATTATCTTCATGGCACTCATGTGATCGATTCCAGGATCAACTCCACACTCATTCAGTACCAAGATTCTTGCTTTCTTTGCCTCATCATCTAGGGCCTGCATTTCATCAGAAATGTATGAAGTCGTGCAGAATGGCTTGCGATATTTGATTGCTAGTTTTGCAGCTTTCACGTGATATGTGTAAGGTAGCAACGAACAAGTCAGGTCAGCTTTGGCAACTAGCTTGTCAAGTAGTTCATCATCGGTCTTGATATTCAGGGCGACAGCTTCTGCGCTCTTACACCCTTCAATCAATCGCTCGGCCTTGCTTTTTGTTCGACTGGCCACAATGACATGAAATCCATGTTTGCACAAGTATTGAATGTACGGGCGGGCTACGAGACCCGCACCAAGACAGAGTACTTTTTGCATTTTTAATTCTCCTTGGTTAGCAAGTGATTTTTGAGGTATTCGTAATTCTTGGTCAGCTCTCCGTTGTACACAATCGTTGCATCCTTGAGCTCTCTGGGAAGCGTGAGCTGACTAAAAGGAACTGTGAAATCAGCCTTTGCTAGAGCAGGTATGAAATCTAGCAGAGTTTCGCTGAATGAAGTGGATGATTCGCGTGGAAGCTCTGTGGGGAGATTGTCTACTGCCATGACAACTGGTCCATTACCTTCTACGCCCAAAACCGCACGATCTTCATCCACAAGGTAGGTGAATGCGGGTTCGCCAGCATCGGTACACTGAAGAGTGAATTCCATTGCGCCGTTAACATCACACGATATATCTCCGACAATTCGTAGGCGGCGATTAGAATTATTCCAGTGCTTTCGGATGAAGTTTTTTGTAACTAGACGTGGGGACTTCTTCGTCCAGTAGATGCAATTTATTAGTACTGTCAAATGAGGAATATAAGATTCGAATTTGCCCTTGTATTTCGTAGCACCATGTTCGTAATAGTCCATGAGTTCGAATTTTGCTGAGGAGTTTAGCGGCTTTACCATATGCTCTTCCTTGAAGACACATTTGTAGAGCAGATCCCGTTTTGCTGTAACATTGGCTAGGTTTTTGGGTTCTATTGTTTCGTATGGGAGTATGTCGAATATTTCTTGGGCACCCCGTGATACATTCCCGTATCCTGCAAATCCAACGATGAAAGGTGTCAAAGAGTCAGGCAGACCTTGTTCTTTGATGCGTTTGCCCAATGCTTGGATTCCTTTTTTGAGTCCATTAAGGTCTTTGTATTGTGCAGTATGTTTCATACCAGAGAATGGATTCGGTTTAATACCTTCGACCTCGAGTCTTAAGCCCAGAATACGAAATGTTTCGGACATCCCTGCGAGGCCAGCCCAGTTGCCAAAGAAGATTAATCTGAACCCTTTCTCATTCACAATGCGTTCGTAATCGATAAGAGTTGCACCTACGTTCATGATTTTCTTCAACATTGGCATATTGTATTTCTGGCCCTTGATTGTATGGCTGAAGAAAACGTACGTCTTTCCTTTTTCGTAGAAGTCGTTGGGCATCTCTTTCACTCCCAGAATCACAGAAACTTCTGTTCCCTTTAGGGGTTTGATCTGCGCGCCAACTTTTTCAAATTCGTCTGGTCCAAAAGCGCGTTGATTACTCGGTTCAACAGCGAACTGAATCCCATGTTTGGTGCTCAAGAGCTTGATATGCTCAGGAACAACAGGGACTCTAGTTTCGAACATCTTCTCTTCTTTTCTCAGGCCAATGATGTTCATGACATTTCCTCCTTGAAAGATGGGAATGTGACCCAAGGACTGGGGCGGCTGTTGAGCAATGCATTTCCGCTTTAAGCCTTCCCTCTTGTACCTGTAATACTTGAACTAAAAAATCAGAACATGTGTTCTAGTTTTAGATGAGAAAGATGGCAAATTTTGTTTATCTCTATGACTGTAAACATGCTCGTCAGAGAAATGCCAGAAGGGTTTCTTTTACCAAGGAGCTTTACGGATTCTTGTATTCCTGGAAGACAAAGACGGGGATCAAACAAAAACGAAAACCAGGGTTACTAGATGAGTGCATAGGTGCAGAAGCTGTTGCTGACTCTGCGATCTTTGTACCGGGAGAATATCAAGGTGAATTTAATTCTCTCTTCAACTCATATCAGGATATTCTGACAATTCGAATCTTCGAAATACTTGAAGAAGTGACATAAGACTGTTCCAGTTTTCGTATTTATTGTATTACAATTGTTGGAACACGTGTTCTAAATCTCATTTCATGTTTATTTCGATCAATGCAGCTCTCTAACCCCTGTATTTCCAGTGGAAAATAAGAGCGATATCGATAAGAATAGATGTCGAAAAGTATATATAGATGTTTTCGAACCCGATGATTATCTCCATTTTATTATATTATATATATAACCACCCAACGCATCTCACATACTATTCTCCAGTGGAAATGAAGGGGTGTTATGTCATATTAGCCGAATACATGGATAGCTATTTGTGTAATATGTGATCGAAATGCTTGGAACACGTGTTCTATGGAATTTACCGGCTGTATTTCCATATTTGCGATTTTGTTTAGTGTTTTGGGTCCATAAAGTCCAGTACCGCAAGACTGATACCAACGATTCTTTCTTCGCCCGACAACATTCGTGCGAATGCGAGAAGGAGGCAAATCAGTGACCAAACCGAAACAGCTTCTGGAAGACAACGTTGGCAAAGAAATACTTCTACTTGCCAACGAATCGATAGCACGTGGGGTGCTTGAGGCGGGAGTACGTCTGGTTGCTTTGTACCCTGGTACTCCAAGTAGTGAGATAGGAAACAATCTCACTTTCATGGCGCCACATATACCCGATTTCTATTTCGAATTCAGTACTAACGAAAAAGTTGCAATGGAAGTCGCTGGAGCTGCTGCCGTAGCTGGCGTTCGATCCATGATGGTATGTAAAGGACCCGGTCTCAATGTAGCAGCCGATCCGTTCTTCTCATTAGCTTATGTTGGAGTTCGAGGTGGGATGGTCATAGTTGTTGCTGACGATCCAAGCATGTGGAGCTCCCAAAACGAGAACGATTCTCGTTACTACGCGCTTATGGGTAATATGCCTCTAATAGAACCGTCTGATCCCTCTGAAGCGAAGTCAATGCTGCTCCAAGCTTACGAAATCTCAGAGAAGCTCGAGCTACCTATTCTCTTTCGTACAACCACTCGAATCAATCATACTAGGTCACCAGTCACATTCGGCCCGATTCGAGACAGACCAAAGAAGGTTGAATTTGTCAAAGACCCATTCAGATTTGTGCCAATACCTTCAGTAGCTCGAATTCGCCATTCTTGGCTCTTGAAACAGATTGAACTGGCAATGGAAATCTCAGAATCATCAAAGCTCAACTTCACAATTGGTAGTGGAAATCTGGGAATAATAACTAGTGGAGTTTCATACAATTATGTGATTGAGGCTTTATCAGCTTTAGACATTGACGCTGAAACCTTGAAGCTTGGAATAACACATCCTGTTCCTGAGAAGATGATATCAAAGTTTCTCAAGCATCATAAGCAAGTGGTGATAGTCGAGGAACTTGATCCATTCTTGGAAACACATGCTAGAAGGATTGCACAGCTCAACGGAATCAAGGTAAACATTCTCGGTAAAGAACAGGGTTTCTTCCCTCGAACGCTCGAATACAGTCCACGAATTGTGATTGAAGCCCTCTCAAAGATTCTGAATCGTAATACGAGTATTAACTGGAAAGTAATCGACCAGAAAGCTAGTGAAATCTCGGCATTGCCTCCACGACCTCCACTTCTTTGTGCTGGATGTCCTCACAGGGCTTCGTACTATGCAATTCGAGTAGCTACACGTGGAAAAGCAATCTACCCATCGGACATCGGGTGCTATACGCTCAGCATTTCACCACCATTAGAAACCGCTGACATTCTATTCGACATGGGTTCTTCAATTACAACAGCCTGTGGTCTAGCTGAAGTCACAGACCAAGATGTTGTTGCTACAATAGGTGACAGTACCTTCTTCGCAGCTGGATTACCTGGGATTGCCAATGCTGTTTACAATCAGCATAGAATTAGTCTTGTCATACTTGACAATCGCACAACTGCAATGACCGGACACCAACCTCATCCAGGAACTGGTGTCACAGGAATGCAGGAAAAGGTACCACCAATCAACATTGCAAAAGTCTGCAAGGGACTTGGAGTGGAATATGTGAAGACAATCGATCCATTCGCCTCCTTAGCAGGTCTTGTTGCTGCAGTTCGAGAGATGACCACATGGTCAAGAGAAAATCATAAACCATCAGTACTAGTTTCAATTGCCCCTTGTGCACTCCTTGAAGCCGCTGAGCGCCGTAAGACTGGCGAGTTCCCCCCACCTTACTACGTCGATTCTGAACTCTGTAATTCATGCAAACGTTGTTTGAATCGCTTGTCATGTCCAGCTATGTATCTCGATACGGAAACTGGACAGGCAGTGATTGATCAGACAATGTGTAATTTTTGCGGAACATGCGTTGCTGTATGTCCACAAGGTGCAATCAAACAGGAGGGTACCTGAAATGAAGAGTGAAACAGTAAGCATTGTTATCTCAGGGGTTGGTGGCCAAGGTGTCCTTACATTGGCAGAGATACTAGCAAAGGCTGCTCTATCTGATTCGCACAATGTCCGCGTGGGTGAGATACATGGAATGGCCCAAAGAGGAGGTCATGTGGTATGCACTGTTCGCATTGGCGCTGGTGCGCGAGGTCCAATAATAGACCCGGGCACAGCTAATCTTCTTGTTGGCTTTGAACCAGTTGAAACACTACGCGAAGCCCACATGATTCGAGAAGATGGGTGCGTTTTGCTAAGCTCACACATACAATACCCTGTAGCAGTTTCCATGGGCAATGCATCATACCCTCCAAACAAAGAAATCATTAGCGGCATTCGCAAGTTCACTAAACGCATCCTTGAATTCGACGCAATGGCAATGGCAAAGGAAGCAGGGAGTTCAAGGGCACTTAACATGATTATGCTTGGTGCCATCATTGGTACAGGACTGACTCCGATAACTGAAGAAACAGCCATAGATGCGGTCCGCAGCACTTTCTCAAAGAAGCTTGAGTCAATCAATATCAAAGCAGTCAAGATGGGTCGCAAAAAGGTCGAGGATCTCAATCGCTAACATCTATTTTACAAGCTTTGCAGCTGCGACTACGGCTTGACCTGATGAAATTCCCCCATCACCTGGTGGAATATGTCTATGGATTAATGGAGTAAGATGCTCATTGGTGACATGGTTGATGATTGCCTTGGTTATGATTCGATTCAATGCAACACCTCCAGAAAACCCTACGTAGTCTAGCTCTTCATTGTGTGCTGCATCACAAGCTATCTTGGCAAGTGATTCCCCAAGGTACCATTGAGCTGCATAAGCGAGTTCAACAGGCTTACTTCCATCTTTCTTGAGCTCGAGTAGCTGCATTAATGACTCGGCGATATCCAAAAATGTACCACGATTGCTTGTATGGAATTTGGGTTCAAGTCGTATCTTCGTTTTATGAGCAACCGATTCAAGTTTCATGGGACATTCACCATCATAGGTATTCTCTGAGCAAATCCCTAGTGCTATTGCCACTGCATCAAGATATCGTCCAGCACTGCTGCTTTGAACAACATTCACTTTTCGTTTGGTTGCTTCAACGAGCAATGACAGCGATTCATTCGTAGTTCTTATGCTAGGTGCAATCAAGCTTCCTTCAACAACATCCAACATCTCATGCGTGCTCAGTTCTCTTCCAAGAAGTCCTACGAACGATCTCACTGCATACTTTGCAGAAAGATCTCCACCGGCATACGCAGTCTGCTCCAACCCCCCGATTTTTGCATACCCTTCGAAATCTCCTACAAGGATTTCACCACCCCATGCACTACCATCATCACCATAGCCAAATCCATCCGCTGTAATACAAGTGATACGTGTATTGGATGACAGTTGATGGTCAACCATGAGGGATGCTAAGTGAGCATGATGATGCTGTACCCGGAAGAGTGGAATGCCCTTGTCCGATGATAGCGCTTCTGCGAATTCAGTAGTTAGGAATTCAGGATGGAGGTCACAAGCCACAGCATCAATCTGATCGACGGCCAATAGATGAACCATGTGATTCAGTGCGTCAGACAGAAACTCGATGTTCTCAAGTCGGTCTGTGTCACCAATGTGCTGAGTAATGTAGATGCGTCCAGACTTCAACACCGCACCAGTCGTTTTTTCTTCTGGACCTACCGCAACTATTGTTGACAAACTAAAAGGGCCCTCTAGTTTCATCGGATTAGGTACGTAACCCCTTGCTCGTCGTATGAAAACAGCGTGATCACTACTGACAAGCTTGATGACAGAATCATCAGCTCTTTGGTGTATCCTCCTATTGTGAATTAGAAAATAATCCGCAACACTCTCTAGATTGGACATGATAGTGTCAGGATGAATATACATTGGAAGTCCCGTAGGATTCGCACTTGTCATGACTAGTGCTGGCTCCTCTGAAAAATGAAACAATAGATGATGAAGAGGAGAATACGGGAGCATCACTCCCACAGTATCAAGACCTGGTGATATTAGCTCCAAAGAAACGTCAGGTATTGTACCTCCCTCCTCAGATTGCTGATTCCTGTCATCAATTCGATTTCGTTTCTTCACAAGTACAATTGGCCTTTTCCATGAAGTGAGTAATTTCTCCTCCATCGGCGTGGGTCTTGAGAATGCTCTAATGACATCGAGGTTTCTTGCCATGATGGCAAAGGGCCGGTACGCTCTCTGTTTCCGAGTTCTAAGACTTCGTATAGGAATAGCGTCGGTTACTTTCGTGACCAAATGAGTTCCTCCTATTCCTTGAACTGCAATGATGGATCCTTGTGACAACAAATCTGCAGCACCAGCAATCGAATTGGCATCCACAGCTGGTCGATTATGTGCATCTACGAGTCGATAGGTCGGCCCACAATCCTCACAAGCAGTAGTTTGAGCATGATACCGGCGGTCAAGAGGGTCTGTATAACCTGTATTACAAGTATCACATAGAGGAAAATCAACCATTGTAGTATTGGGTCTATCATAGGGAAGATCAGTAATTGTTGAGAATCGTGGACCGCAAGCAGCACAGGAAGTAAACGGATACAGGTACCACCTTGAATTGGGATTGGTCATGTTAGTAATGCAGGCCGAGCAGATCGCAATATCGGGGGGTATGTCGGGAGCCAATCCCGTACTCCTAGATGTAGAGGATTTCTTGATAATGAAATCCTTGAAGGGTTTCCCTAATTTTTCCCATTCGATGTCAAGCTTATCCACTCGTGATATGGATGGAGGATCCTGCTCAATCTTATGTATCAATTCTTTGATACTCCCTGAATTGCCCTCAACAACAATGCGGACACCAGCATCGCCAAGATTCAAGACATATCCTTCTAGAGAGAGAGACTTTGCAGCACGATACACAAACGGTCGAAAGCCTACTCCCTGTACGATTCCAGTGACATGAATGCTGGCTCTGCGTTTCACCTAGTAACGGCCTCTCAGAAGCCTTGCCTAGTCATGATATTAATCCAGTGAAGCAACGATATATTGCATGTGACCTTGTAGGACCTCTTAAGGAAATGCCAGAATACATGTATGATTGACCTTGCATGTTTTCAGTAAGAACACCGAGTCCATCGTTCATGAACCGATAACTACCCCTTCCATTCTTGCTACTGTGCCAGAGTGCTTACGGAACACTCTGAAAAAGTCCATCAGCAAGACACAGAAGCGGAGGAAGTCGGTTTTAATCTCAAGTAATAGTCTTGCAAATCGATTCATTCTTTCTAGGTGGGGAATCCACCCTTCACAACGCAGGCACTATCGAAATCTATTCGCAGCAGTAAGGAAGCACTGTAGAGCAGTCTTCAGGCACACTCTTGCCCAAGGCCGCTTGGAATGGGAATCTGCATCAGAAAGATATGTGTTTGGAGTTTACAAGTTTGACGAGATACGAGGGAATCTAATACTTAGTTTTGTGACAGTATCTCCGAACTCAGAATGGTTTCTTAAGCCGAGATCATCCACTTAGCATCCCAAAACCTAGTGGGTTGTATTACAGATATTACTCAATGGTATGTAGTTCGCGAAAGACATATCTCAAGCTTACTTCATAAAGCACTGGTATACGATACTGTATCCGCTAAGAGGCTCCTATCACTCACATGAAGAACAGCCATCATAGACCTCTACAATCAAAATTGAGCTATATGAGGCACGTTCCCTGTGACTATGATGGGGCCCAATCATCAATATCATATAGAATAACGGAGTGTAGAGTCTTGGAATCGAATAGGAAGGAGCGAGGATTTCGGGGAATACCGAAAAGGAGAATCCAATCCAATGTTAAGCAGGTTTTGAACGAACCAATATTGAAGACCCTAGTTAAACAGTCAACGCTCACTGAAACACAACTTGAAACACTAATTATTGATCTTCTCGTGGAGGATAATTACGGAGCTCACATTCCTTATGATGATAAGGCAGCATTCAGGTCTCGTCGCGGTACTAGAGCACGAGGAGTATCGCGTGGAGCATTTAACAGGTCACTGAGCCAGGCACGGAGGAACCTGACGCGGTGTCTAAGTACAATGCTTCTACTAGCTTATCTTGGATTGTTTGAATTCACTATATTTCGGCCTTTTGAAGAGATAGCTGGAAGAATCGGAAACTACAGGCACATCCGCGATATACTGGGCGACAAGGTTCAGTTGACAACTGAAGACGTCGAGAGCTACCGTGCAGCTGAACGTATGATTCTTGCAGCCCTTGATGAGCTTACTTCGTCCGTTGCGTTGAAATCCGATCTCTCTAGAAGAAAATCTAGTCACACAACTGATTAGCTTTGAATAGATGTTCTAGACCGGTGATTGTAGAAGAGCAAAAAACTGTACGAATGTGTCGTGTCATCGAAGACGCATTGCAACGCCGGCTAAGTTCGTTTTCCCATCGGGTCGTTCATAGCCACATTGATCATCTTGGAAGTATATCTTGAGGAGATAGAGATGCCAACGATATCGCCTAAACTTACCAAGGCAATCCGAAACTTCGGCATTGGCATGTCATCTTTGACACGACACACTCATACAGGACAGAGACACAATGATACATAGTTCTAATCTTAGAACAGGAATTTCGCTCATGATACACGTACAAATGGCCCATTTGTAATACTTGACATACAAATAATACAATTATCTTTTATTTAGCCAACCTTTATCCTACTTGGACAAATCAGTGAATCTTGATTCAGGCAGTGATAGTGATAACAGTGGTCAAGGAAAATCCCTTGGACAGGCTACTGAAAAAGAGTAGAAAACGAGTTGCGGAAATTAGGAATCGCGATAAGCTTGATGAGATTGCGAATGCAATTGGCGACCGAAGAGAACGAGACCTACTTGATCTCCTAGCCAACATCGAAGTTAAAAACGGATGGGAAACCGTAGTTCAGTTTCTAATCGAGTCGGCAAATTCTACCTACTCGGCTCCAATTGGCACAGGGGGAAACCAAAGAAGAATCGAGCCTTTGAAGTATCGGGAAATGATTTTTGCCATCTTCTCCTCCGCAGGCCTAGAGCCTGTGAATCATGATACAGTAGCGTTGCTCGATGAACTACGAGCTGAGGAGTCGATGGTATCCGCTACACATGCATTTGCTGCTAGAGTTCAGAATCTTGCAATTGAGCAATTCCAAAGTGGAGATGCCCTTTTCTTCGATCTGACGAGCGTGAGCAGCTCTCTTCCAACAGACCTGATCGAAATGGCTGAAGCGACTCACAAGAAACGAATGCGCAAGCTAATCATTCCGGTTGGCAGGAACCAAGCACACGTGAAACAGCTGTGGTACTCTGAGTATGGTCGGACAGCCTTGGCAGAACAAGGAGCTAAAGGAAACGAACTACTACTCTCCGATCTTGACTCGGTATTATCTGTAATACAATTGAGAACTGGCCGTCGGCCTATGACCAATGAAGATGACAGTCCCCTGGAAGTACCAGCGACTTCACCCGCTAATGCTGACTATGGAAACCTTCTCACCATGCTGATCACCCAAGACATCAATGGACTTGGCCTTCTTGGAAGCAAATACGCACATCCTCTTCTCAATACTGTATTAGAATCAGCGGTTGTTGATTATCAGCAAGATGAATCCAACAATCCGTTTAGGAGATTCATCTCTTGCATAAACAGCCATGTGCAAGTTCGATCACTAAATTCACTTGCAACGTTCGAGCGAATTATGCGACTAGATAACAGCCGCCTTGCGACACCGGTCACCATTGCTCTTGGGAATTTTTATCATGAATCTGCGGCTTCAGTCTTAGTTGAGCTAGCATGTGGGACAAGGAGCAAGGAAGTCGAAGCTGCTTCGCTCATATCCGTCGCAAACATTCACCGAAAGTGTCCAGAGGTTGAAGTCGTATTGGATACAGTCCTAGCATCGGAGTGTAGAAATCGCGGCAGACTAAGACGCTTGCAGAAGAAGCTTTTGAAGACCAGTAGACGTAAGTATTACAGTTAATATAAGTATTACATGTTGTAAGCACGACAGACATAAATCAACTGGCCTTCTCGCGTGAGAACATGAGCAAATCAAAAGGGAACGCAATGGAGGAAATTGGTAAATTCTTCACACCTCATTCCGTTGCCTTAGTTGGAGCTTCATCTGATTACAGGAAGTTAGGCAACTCAATATTGATGAATCTCCTAGCTTCAGAAATACAGGTTTATCCCGTCACCCGAAGTAGAGACCGTGTTCTCGGTGTCAAGGCGTATCCGGATTTGAGAAGCCTACCCGAATCCGTTGATCTGGTCATCATTGCGGTAGCTGCCAAATACTGTGCGGGACTTATGCCAGAAGTACAAGATGCTGGGGCTAGACATGCAGTGGTGATTTCCGGTGGATTCAGTGAAACTGGTCCTGAAGGAGAGAAGCTCGAAGATGCACTAGTTGCAGCTGCAAGAAAAGCCAATGTTAGAATCATCGGTCCGAACTGCGTGGGAGTATCCAACAGTCGAATCTTCAATGGCACATTTACTATGATGCCAGAGCGCGGCAACATAGCATTCCTATCTCAGAGTGGTGCGCTTGGAGGCATGACGATCTATATGACGCGAGCGAAACGCATAGGCATAAGCAAGTTCGCTAGCGTTGGAAATGCGGCAGATGTGAGCTTCGATGAAATAATCGACTACTTCAGAACAGACGCAAAATCTGCAGTCATTGCGGTATACGTAGAAGGAGTAGATAATGGCAGATCATTCTTCAATGCTCTATGTAACGCTGCCAACGAAAAACCAGTTGTTGTTCTGAAAGGTGGGCGGAGTGATGTAGGTGGAAAAGCCACACGGTCACACACTGGATCTATGGCTGGATCTCCGAAGCTGTTTGAAGGAATGATTCGTCAAGCTGGCTGTGTCACAGCCCCAACATTCGATTCACTGCTTGAGATATGCAAGCTATTTGATTATCAACCCCTTCCTGCGGGAAATCGTATTGGTATTATTAGTAATACAGGCGGAGCGGGAGTTCTGGCCACTGATGCAGTATCTGAATTCAATCTAGAAGTTCCGAATCTGGAAAGAAAAACACGTCATGAACTCAGACAGGTTCTATCTCCTATGGCGTCGATAGACAATCCAGTGGACGTAGTGGCCGGTGCTGGCCGAAAAGAGTACAGTATTACAACAGAGCTATTGCTAAGAGATCCAAACATAGATATGCTATTGGTAATTTGTGGTGTGCCAACATTTGCAGGAATGACACAGACTGAACATGCAGCAGGCACTCTCGAAGGACTGCGAACTGCCGAGAGCGGGAAGCCTGTTGTCGGAGTCTGGTTGGCGGGTGACGTTGGCAAGCCAGGTAAGGACTTGTTAGAAATGAACAGAATACCATGCTATGACGACCCTGCGCTAGCAGCTCTTTGCATGTCACGAGTGGCACAATACGCTGAGATGCATAGCTCTTCCAAGTAGGTCGTTCTGCTGGAATATCATGTATTACATGTATTAGAGCCGATACTATTATGATTTCAGATGTCTTTCTGCAATGGTCGGAAACTCATTTGTCACCGCTTCGCGCAGCTTACGCTCAACCCACATGCTCAGGTTGATCGACTTTTCACTTCTCACAGCCTGCAAACAACTTCTCAAGTCTATTGGAATTGAGAACGAAACAATAGGGCTCTTACGCTCACGGTTTGGCACAGCCTCAACATGCCCAGCTTCATCTACTCTCTCTACAGAGGTGTGTGTGGGTTGACTAATCGCTGCTGTAGACTCACCCTTCTTTCGTCTATCTTCTTCATCTCGTCTATATTTACCTAGAACCATCATTACACCTCCTTCAAAATACTGGCATAAGCTTCTGTCACCAGCTCGGCAATCTTTGAGGTAACAGCTGGATTTTCTGATTGTCTGAACTTTTCTGCTGCCACCTGTTGGCACCCGCGGGCAAGCATCCGTATATCGCGTGGATTCCCTCTGGCTGCACGGTTGATAGTTTCTATTGTTCTCTCATCAAACGGATATAGGTCGAAATTAGTGGGATCGAATGTATCGATTTTCCCTTTCGCATACGCCAATCTACGACCAACGAATTCCTTCGCCTTTTGATCATCGAGGGGCGGCACATCAAGTGGTTCAGTCCTGTGTGCAATCTGCGGCAGGAAGTTGAGCATGGCATTCCAATACTCCATTGTTCCACTCATGATAAGCGTGATAATGGGCTCATCAAGTGCACTTCCGCCATGTGAATCAACCATCTCTTCAGTAGGCAAATCTGCTAAGTATCTCAGTTTGTGGAAAGCCGCTTCTTGGTTGTCAGCAACATCTTCTATGAATAGAGCTGTGCGACACTTGTCCTGGACATACCTTCTTAGGCTCTCTTTGGCAACAGCCTCGACAATCTGACTTGACTCCCATGACCGACGATACTTAATTCTAAGGGAATCAGCTATTGCTGCTGACATTTGCTTTTCATAGAGACCGGTCATTCCGACATAGCCCGTGACAAACTTGTTTCCGCGTCTGTCCGCCAAAGTGGGCAAGTCTCGAAGAGCCAAGAGCATCAAAGTACTCTTGCCAGATCCCACTGGACCCCTCAAGAACACATGACGCTCATTCGTAAGAATCAAATCAACGATACTATCAAGGAACGTTGGATGCTCAATGTATAGCCTTGAATCCGGCATCTTATAGCCCCGGAATGGTGAAGACCTGCAGCCAACAGCTTCTTCCCACGCACGCAAAACTTCCTTTCTAGTGTTGAAGTGCCTGATCAAAGCGCTTTCATGGATGGCAATTGTCATCTATTTTTGCCCTCTTGTATCACAAGTACTTCATGTAATACAGTTTCTGCTATTCATTGTTCTGATATAAATAGTATGGTCGATTACCGGGGCTATACCAAATCTATCACAATGAACGATAACCTTTTTCAAGCAGACCAAATTGAGAAGCGCAGCCGGAAAATCGACCCGAACCGGTGTAACAGGAAGTCAAGTGAAATGGACATCAATCGAACTCAACATATACTAAACTCATTGATGATTCTCGCTTTCTTGATATTCGGAGGTCTCTCAGGTGTGCTGCTCATTACAAATACACCTCTCACGAATTCAACTGTTGCACTCCCATTCGCTTTCCTTTTCCTGTGCATCCTGACTCTCATAGTCACGGGACAGATTGACGAGAAGCCTCAGATGATTGAGAAGTATCTACGCGAATGGCTTGTAATTTGTATCTTCGGTGTCATGGTGGCCGCCTTAGCCTTTACACTTGCCTGACGTTCAGCACAAGAGTTTTAGGAACTCTAAAATTGAGCTATTCATTAGAGTAATAGGCACGAAATCAGATCTCTTCTGCAGAAGTGAACCCAATGAGCAAAATCCTACCGGGCACGAAGACAACACGTATGGAACTGCTTCGTCTCAAAAACAGGAAACGACTAGCTCAGCGTGGCTACGATCTTCTCAAAGAGAAGCTAGATTCACTAATCATGGAGTTCTTTAACTCAATTGCAGCAATCAAGCAGTCTCGTGAAGCCATGGAAGAATCATTGTCTGAGGCATTCTCAGCACTTACCCAAGCTAAGATGATTATGGGACCATCAAGAGTTGTGGAGTTCGCTCATGCAAGTCAGGTACGCGCCGACCTCCGAATCACAACTCGTTTAATGATGGGGGTTCGTGTTCCTGTTCTAGCAGTTCAACAGCGTTACCCAGATCTTCCCTATTCATTGGTTGACTCAAGCGCAAGATTAGATGTGATGAGCACGAAATTCAGAGATGCACTGAGGGCCATTGTTAGACTTGCTGAGATCGAAACAACTGTGAAACGCCTTGCCCTTGAGATTGAACGAACAAAGAGAAGGGTTTCCGCTCTCGAAACTATTGTCATCCCAAGATTAGAGGCCACAACGAGACATGTGAAGTTGGCTCTAGAAGAAAGAGAACGAGAAGACTTCTTCAGAACCAAGATCATACGAGACCGGATTGCTGCAGAAGAATAGCTAACCGTGACGAAGCTTCAGTATCGCAGAAGCTAAGTCCCCCTTACTTTCCTTCAGAGCTTCTATCGCATCTTCAATGCTGGCTCCAGTCTGACTTGCCACCAAGGCTGCATCTTCCATAGGAATTTCAATCACTTTTTCTTTTGCTACTTCATCGGTTTCAATGCTAGCAGTAAGTCCGCGCTCTGTCTTTGTACCCGATACCTGGAACGATTCACTACCTGCTTGTTTAATCATCACAACTTGGGGATTTGATATGACCCATTCCTTATCTTCGAATATAAACAGGATTTCTTTCACACCGGCAATATCCTTCTGCTCGATTCCCGCCTTTTTCATCATCCGCGCCATTTGTTTCGGTGACATACCTCTGAATCCCATTGAATCACACCTCAGTCAATCATCTTCCTAGTCATGGACTTGGTATCCAATTTCATCATATGTGGTCTTTCGAACCTGATAAAATGCTTGTGCTTAGTTTCAACATGCACGGATTGGTGTGGCGTGGATGTCAAACACATAGTGCTCAATACCGGGAGAGTAGTGCTTCACTTCTCGCACAGAAAACTCAGTGTTTAAACCCTGCTTCATTGCGATAGTATTAATTGTATTACCAACGCTTGGGATATCTCTCTTTGGCAATGCAGCATGAAGATGTACATATCCGCCATCCTCACGCAATGCTTTCAGAGCGTAAGGCAGATACTCGATGGTGTTGTGAAGATATCCTAAGATTACACGATTCGCTTCATTAACCGGGTGCATCTCCCTACAATCACCAAGCAGAGCTTGCATTCTGTCTTCTACTCCATTCAACTTGATATTCTCAACAAGAAAGCGGTACGCCTCTGGGTTGATTTCAATGGCCACCACCCTAGATCTAGTCTTCTTAGCGATATGCAGAGAGAACTGTCCTACGCATGCAAACATATCAAGAACCATCTCATCTCCCTTGATCATGTTAGGCAAGCGCATTCGCTCAGCGACATTTCCACCCGAAAAGGTTAGCCGCAGCGGGTCAAGTCGGAATACCACGCCCCCCTCAATGTGCTCAGTAACAGTATTGGAGTCACCTGCTATCAGCCTATACCCTGGCTTACGCATGATTCCTATCGTTGGATCTGTTTTGACCGCCACTGAGCGGATTCTATGATCAAACTCCATTGTAGCTTCTCCGATAAGCTGTGTGAATTTACTCAGCTTTTCATGAAGCTCTAGTAGGGCAACATGTCCTACGATTTGAAAACCCGAAGGGACAGAAACACGATCTGGAAGTCGATTCCCAATCTTCTCTCTGAGGAACTTTCGATAACGCATGGCATGTAGACTCTGAGGTCGTTGTCACTTAGCAGTAGATATTACTTGGAAAGTTTTCTTGCTGTCGCTCCTGAATCTTCTTTATTGCTTTGTGAAAATCGTCCTGAGTAACACATCCTCTATCCTCACTGATTGCAAACATGCCAGCTTCTGTGCAGACTGCCTTGATATCTGCTCCCGACATTTTGTCACTCAATGATATCAATGGCCTATAGCTAAATTCTGATTCAATATTCATTCCACGAGTGTGAATGGTAAAAATCATTTCTCTGCCCTTGTCATCAGGTAGCGGGAAATCAATAATCCGGTCAAAGCGTCCAGGCCTAAGCAAGGCCGGGTCCAGTATGTCAGGTCTATTTGTGGCTCCAATCACGGCAACTTGTCCACGAGAAGCAAATCCATCTAGCTCGCTAAGTAGTTGCATGAGTGTGCGCTGCACTTCACGGTCTCCCGAAGTCGCTACATCAAGTCGGTGAGAGCCCACTGCATCCAATTCATCTATGAAAATTATCGCAGGAGCTTTATCTTTCGCGAGCAAGAATACTTCTCGTACTAATCTGGCACCTTCCCCTATGAACTTCTGAACTAATTCTGAACCAATCACACGGATGAAGGTAGCTGTGGTTTCATGTGCAACTGCCCTAGCAGCTAAAGTCTTTCCTGTACCAGGGGGCCCAGTGAGCAATACGCCACGAGGTGGGTCAATACCAACCCTCTCAAACAACTCCGGTTTCAGAAGAGGCAGTTCAACAGTCCCCTTAAGATCATCAAGCTGTTTATCCAAGCCTCCAATATCTGAATACGAAACGTCTGGAGCCACCTCAATCTCCATGGCTCGAATCATTGGGTCTCGCGGGGGCGGAAGCTCCTGAGTTACAGCAAATGATCGCTGATTCAGAGCAACTCGCATACCTGGTGAAAGCCGGTCTCTTGAGATTGAAGTTGCTACATGTACAACGAAGTTAGGTCCAGTAGAGCTTTTTACAACAGCCCTTCCATCGTCAAGTATCTCAACTACGGTTGCAGTAATGAGTGGGGACTGTCGGAGTTTCTCAAGTTCTGTTCTCAGGGTTTGAGTTTCCTTCTCTAATCGACTGCGCTCGGCATGCAGTATCTGTTTCTCGGTTTCGAGAGCACGCAGTCGGCGTTCCAGATGCCGAGTATAGGTTTCGGTGTAGGTTGAATCATCAATGCTACCCTCTTTCTTTGCATCCGTAGTCCCTGGCAATGAAGGTCACCTTACATCTTCTTCGATTGTTTAGAATTTAAGGATTGCTTTGAAGAAGTACCATTGGCGGTAGCTTCTGATCCTAACTAAGAGTTTGAGCTTCCGTATTGTGTCAGGTCGGCAATGCTTATCTGTTGAAACACAATGAAGTTACTCGAAGAGGGATACTCCCATGCCAAGCTGTGAGTTGTGTGGTCGAAATATGAAAGGTGCCGGTCGAGATGTTACCATAGAGGGTGCTGACATGCTTGTATGTCCACAGTGTGCCGCCAAATTTGGAGGACACACAACAGATTCCACTTCAAGGAGAATCCAATCAGCTCCAAGAAATCCGTCATGGATGGGCAGCCCAATTGAGCCTTCAAGGGCCACTCCTGCTTCAGCACCCCCTCGAGCTCGCGTCAAACGAAGACCAACACCCAGGGGTGCTTTGCTCGAAGATATGATTCTGATTGAGGACTACGCACAGGCTATTCGGGGTGCCAGGCAGAAGAGGAATCTGAGCCAAGATGAGCTTGCCCAGAAAGTTGGTGAGAGAGTTTCTACTCTCCAAGGTATTGAAACTGGCAGGCTAAAGCCCATAAAAAAGACGATTCGGGGGCTAGAGAGAGAGCTTGAAATCTCTCTGCTGGAATCAATCGGACCTGTACCGATAAAGAGTAGCCGAGTGACATCAGGAGGAAGCCCCACACTCGGAGATGTTGTGCGTATCAAACGAAAGAAGTCCCAGAAAGACGAAGTCAAGTAATAGGTCTTATATAGTATCTAAACCACTAATACTACAGGGCCAAATCTCTCAACTACGACGTTTTCAATGATAGTACGAAACCAGTCGACAAATCGAATTCAATATGTCAAGGTGATTACTTCCATGGTACACAGCTCCTTCAATCATGACCTCTTTCGTCTTGTAGTGGAGGAGATAGCAGGAAAAGAGGGCGTCGATGTATCAACAGTTCTTGTGAACTCTGAAGAAACAACCGATGAGGAAATCGCTACAAAGACTGATCTAAAACTGAATGTAGTTCGCAGAATACTATACAAACTTCATGACAATCATCTCGCATCCTACAGACGAATCCGTGACACTAACACCGGTTGGTTTCTGTATTACTGGCGCATCGACCCGAAAAAAGCGCAATCTCTGGTGAACAAGAAAAAATTCATGGTCTTGAACCTTCTGGAACAAAGACTAGACCACGAGAGTAACAACGATTTATACACCTGTATCAACAGGGACTCCTCGCCAGTCCCCTTTGAGGAAGCAATGAATCTCTCGTTCCGGTGTCCTGTGTGCAATAGTCAACTGGAGTATGTAAACAACGAAAAGGCAATCAGTTTTCTCCGCAAGCGCGTGGAGGAGCTCAGAGCTGACCTGAAAGCATCCACATAATTTCTCAATTTCACAAGAAACTGGGTCCAGTGCAAAAGGTACTTAGCAATTGCATAGGTGCCATCATTGTCAGGATAGGCTATCTTTGAAAATAACACTCATTGCTCGAGCATACGGTCCATACCGAGGACGGGTACTAGGTCTGATGAAATCTGAGATTACTAGCATGATTTCAGAACTCGACTCAAAGGTGCAGAAGGCAGCTACTGACAAGAGAGGTCACATCATACTCACTATCACAGGAGAAGACGAGGAATTCATTGCAAATCTTCTAGATCGCGAGTACGGCATAATACCAAGACCGGAGAAACTCACGATTGGACAAGTTGAAAATGGTTACCTTGTGGACGTTGGCAAAGTAGGGTATGGACTATACGCGAATGTTGGTGTTTCGAAACCGAGTCGTATGGACGCTTTGCTACCACTACACAAAATTCGCGATCAGTTTGAGATACCAAAGACTCCATTGAGAAAAATCGCCAAAGCCCTTATCCTAGTTGACAATCTCCCCGTTGAAATAGTATTGACTGGCATTGACATTCCTAATTCCAAGATTGAAGCGGAGTTCAGCAAGCAGACTCTTGACAGAATCAAGAGGTGGAGCAAGGATGATCATGAGCGCCTTCTTGTCTTTGGTGTTACAAGAGAGCTACTTGACAGAGTTCTCTCAAAATCGGGCCACGAAGGGGACATCTACAGAGTTGAGAGAATTGGTCCTTTCGAGTATTCTCTAAGATGTAAACGAAGCACACGCGCTTCAGGGATAGTCACAGCCATCGGGCCCAAACTACGGGGTGTTCCAATGCATCTTGTCATTCCGCGCGAAATGGAGGCGGTTCGTGATGCCAAGGCTTGATGTCTGGCTCACAGAACAAGGACTGTTCTCATCTCGTCAAGTGGCAAAACGTGCAATACGAGCTGGCGGTGTTACGGTTAATGGAAAACTAGCTAAACCTTCAACTTGGATTTCAGGCAAAGAAGAAGTTTTGGTCAATGACCGTGCATCCAATACTCCACAGGGCTATTCCAAACTTATGGCGATAGAATCCACACTCGACATTCAGTTAGCTAGCCCTGGTATCTTGGCTCTTGATATCGGCAGTTCAGCTGGTGGATTCCTAACCTATCTGGCAGAAAAAGGCGCCAAAGCTATCGGTCTCGAATACTCAGAAGATTTTGTTGTTCAATTGAGCAAAATTTCGGAAACATTTCCAGACGTTTCAGTTCTTATGTGTGATGCATTTGAAGTCGACCCCATGATTGTCTGCGGTCCAAACGAACTCGATCTTCTACTCGTTGATGTCACAACGAATCCCGACAATACAATCACCTTGACAAAACGATTTACGCCCTTGTTGAAGCGTGGCGGCATGATTGTGGCAGCGATGAAAGTCAAACCAACAAGTGAGGAATTACAAGTCCTACAGGATAAACTGGTTGAGCTCGGTTACGGGGAGATTCAGAAGGTCGTACTAGATCAATCTCGGCAAGAAGTGCATCTAATCGCCACTTACCAGTAAGCAACGCTTTTATTCAGCTACCGCTTGGCACGCTTCGCAGGGGCGGTAGTCTAGCCCGGCTATGATGTCTCGCTTACACCGAGAATCCAATGAGCATCAAGCTTGTTGGTCTCGAAGGTCGCTGGTTCAAATCCGGCCCGCCCCACCATACTTCTGAATAACGTGTCATCAGTCACCAAAGCATTGAAGAGCCAATTTGCTAGCCCAAAGTCTTGCGGTGAGTTCCTGCGGGGTTGACCAGAGAACGCGGGAGTAGCCAAGACTGGTCAAAGGCGGCGGACTTAAGATCGTATGAAGATATGGGGTCATTCGAATAAGATATCCGCTCCCGTAGGGGTCCGTGGGTTCAAGTCCCACCTCCCGCACCAATCTCTCCAAAAACAAGCACAAGATAGCTTCTGAGCGAAGATTTATGACTACGCCAAAGGCGAAGAGCTGCGGAACTCATAGGTGAGGATGGCATTGACTCTAGACGACTCTGGTTATAGGGGCTTGGTTCTTGAGAAACTATCCGCTGCTGGCGCAAAGGTCGGCGACACAATTACAATCGACCATCAAGGACGAGAGTATGTAGGCATTCTCATGCCTCGTGCGCAGGCTGGACGCGATCCTGACCATGTGGTGATAAAGCTCGTTTCCGGATACAATGTTGGCATTCGGTTGAATGAGTTGTCTGAAATTCACTCGATTAAATCCGGAAAGAAAAGAAAGCGGCCCGCAGAAAAGACTCCATCCAAAGCACAATCCGATCTGCCTACTGTTTCAATCCTGAGTACTGGAGGTACGATTGCAAGCAAGGTAGACTATCAGACTGGCGCTGTCAATCCTGCATTGTCGGCACAGGATCTCTATGATACAGTTCCCGAGCTCAAGGATCATGCGAATATTCATGCTCGTATTGTAATGAGTGTTCTTTCAGAGAACATTCAACCTGCCGATTGGACGAAGATTGCCAGAAGTGTTTCATCCGAAATCAAGAAGAGCGTAGACGGAGTTGTCATTGCGCATGGCACTGATACGCTCGGAATCACTTCTGCTGCGCTTGCTTTTGCACTCCAAGATTTACCTGTTCCAGTCGTTCTTGTAGGCTCCCAAAGGTCATCCGATAGACCGTCTTCTGATGCGGCTATGAACCTGATTAGAGCTACTGATTTCGTAGGACACGCGAATGCTGCAGAGATAATGGTGGTAATGCACGGCGAAACAGATGATACGTTCGCATATGCACACAGGGGAACTCGGGTGCGTAAATGCCACACTAGCAGAAGGGATGCTTTCCAATCAGTTAACCACAGTCCCCTATTCAGAATAGACGAAACAGGCATAGATGAGCTGTCTGCTCCTCTTCTGCGACGAAACCGCGATCGCAAACTCAAGATGAAACCCAAGTTTGATGATCGAGTTACTATCGTGAACACTTTTCCAGGAATCAAACCTGATGTGATTGACTCGTATGTCGATGGCGGATACAAAGGACTTGTACTGGCCGGAACTGGTCTTGGACATGCTCCTGAACTTATTCATTCAGCACTAAAACGAGCCATAGATGCGGGCGTCATTGTGGCCATGACAAGCCAATGCATCTGGGGACGCATCAACATGAACGTATATCGACCAGGTGTGGAAATGCTCGAAATGGGCGTCATACCATGCGAAAATATGCTCACTGAAACAGCAACGGTCAAGCTAATGTGGCTTCTTGCAAACACGAAGACTGTAGAGAAGGCACATACTGCAATGTCTGAGTGCATCGTTGGCGAAACAAACATGCGAACTGAACAGTCCGAGTATAGAATTCAATCGGAGGTTCGTTGAGTGAGCGACAAGGGTCGCTATAGAAGAATTGGTTTAATGGTGGGACTTGAACTTCATCAGCAACTAAACACATCGCGCAAACTCTTCTGCCACTGTCCGACAGAGATTCGTGACGACAAGCCTGACGGCGGGTTTGTGAGAAGACTCAGACCCACACAGAGCGAAATGGGCGCGGTTGATCCCGCAGCACTTTTTGAATTTCAGAGGAAGAAGAGGTTCTATTACGAGTATTACAATGACACAACATGCTTGGTTGAAGCTGACGAGGAGCCCCCCCACAATTTGTGTGAAGAATCAATCGATGTGGCTCTTACAATGGCTACCTTCCTAGGTTCATCTCCATTAGATGAGATACACGCAATGAGGAAAATCGTGATAGATGGTAGCAACACAACTGGCTTTCAACGCACAGCCATTATTGCCATGGGTGGCAAGATCTTGGTGGGGACCAAAGAAATTGGTATACTGGCAATCAGTCTTGAAGAGGACGCAGCCCGCAAGATCGCAGATGATGACAAAAAGAACATGAAGATATATCGACTAGACAGACTAGGCATTCCTCTAATTGAGATTGCAACAGCTCCTGACATCAGAACTCCCTCCGAAGCTCAAGAAACTGCTTTGGCGATTGGTCTGCTTTTGAGATCCACTGGGAAGGTAAAGCGTGGACTTGGCACAATCCGTCAAGATGTTAATGTGTCCATCAAGGGAGGGGCCATTATCGAGATTAAGGGATTTCAGCAACTCGACATGCTATCTACTCTTGTCGAACTAGAAGCCCTTCGGCAGGAGCGCTTGCTGGAGATACGTGACGCCCTACAAGAGAGAAACACATCTCCTAAGCAAATTAGTAGCAAACCGATAGACATCAGCGCTATCTTTGCAGAATCAAGCTCCAAGATGATCAAGAAAGCGTTGAAGGCCGGCCACACGATCTATGGGGTGCAGCTTCCAGGTTTTGCTGGTCTGATAGGGCGTGAGGTGCAACCTGAGCGCAGGCTTGGCACAGAACTATCAGATTATGCCAAATTTTGGGGGGACGTAGGAGGTATCTTTCATACTGACGAACTGCCAGGATATGGAATATCCGCACAAGAAGTAACCCAACTAAGAGAAGCCGTGAGCGCAGGGTTTCAAGATGCCGTGGTAATAGTCGCAGCCCCATTCCGCAATTGCGTGGATGCGCTCGAGGCTGTAATACGACGAGCACGTGAGGCAATTGAAGGTGTGCCAGCTGAAACTCGAACTCCACTGCCTAACGGAACGACGAAGTATGCACGCCCTCGCCCTGGTGCGGAGAGGATGTATCCGGAAACCGACGTGAGACCGGTGAAAATAACGCAGTCCCGTTTGAAGCGGGCTAGGAAAAACATGCCTGAAACCTTTGACAGCAAAGAGAAGCGATTCATCAAGGAATACGGTCTCAGCAAGGACCTTGCGTCACAAATGGTGCGTTCTCTGAATCTTCCACTATTTGAGCAAATCATAAGCGAGATGGAAGTCCCTGCAACACTGCTAGCCGTAACACTGGAAAATACGGTCGTAAGTCTCCATCGCGATGGTGTTCCTATTGAACGATTGGAGGATAATCACTTCCGGCAGCTCTTCGAATGCGTCACTAAAGCTGAAGTTTCGCCAGATGCAATCCCTGCAATTCTGACATACCTTGCGAATAACCCCGTTTCTGGGATTCAAGATGCGCTGGATGCAACAGATCTTGGCAAGATAGATACTACCGAGATTGAGAACTTGGTTCGAGAGATAGTGGAGGACCGAATTGACTTCGTACGCGAACAAGGAGAGAGAGCACTCGGTGGGCTCATGGGTATTGCAATGAAACAGCTAAGAGGAAAGGCTGACGGGAAAGTCATCAAGAAGCTTCTTGCAGCTGAGATTCAACGTGTTCTTACACCCGCTGAAGAATAGATTTAAGAGTCTGCACCATCGGCCCGTCTAACTTGAATCACGTGCCGCGATAGCCTAGCCTGGTGGGGCGCGAGACTCATAATCTTGCTGGATATTTCCGGTCAAAATCATGGGGTCATTATCTCAAGCCTGACCCGAGATGAGAAATCTCGAAGTCGAGGGCTCAAATCCCTCTCGCGGCACCACTCCTCACTGCTGCTTTGCAGGTATGTTTTTGTGTGTACATAGTTTTTCGGTAGGAATGAGATTCGACCTATAGAAAGAGAGGTTACTTGGAATGAAACTTCCCTTCAAGACCCTTGATGACGTTGAAACCGAAGGAAAACGTGTTTTGGTTCGTGTCGACATAAACTGCTCTGTTGACCCTGATACTAAGAAGATAACCGACGGTTCTAGAATAGATGCGATTGTTCCCACACTCAAAGAATTGTCTAAAAGCAAGGTTGTGTTGATGGCACACCAAGGACGTCCGGGCAGTAACGATTTCATATCGCTTGAACAGCATACTGAGATTCTGCGGGGACTAGATGTCAATGCCACTTTTGTGGATGACATATTCGGAGAGAAAGCCAAGGCGGCCATAGAGAAGGTGCAGGTGGGAGAGATACTTGTTCTCCAAAACGTGAGGATGTTCGAGGGTGAACTGAAGAAGGCACCACCGCACGAAGTTGCAAAAGAAGCAATTGTTCAGGAGCTTTATCCTCTGTTTGACTTATTCGTGAACGATGCTTTTGGTGCAGCACACAGGTCTCAAGCGTCGCTTGTTGGTTTCACAACAGTACTGCCTTCAGTTGCAGGTCGACTTGTCGAGAAGGAAATTCGTATACTAACCGAAGCCACAGCTACAGAGAAGCATCCTTGGATTCTTGTATTCGGCGGGGCTAAGGTCGCTGACAAGGTGAAGACTCTAGGCAAGCTATTGGCCACTGGACGAGTTGACAATGCATTACTAGGAGGCCTTCTTGGCCAGCTGTTCTTGATTGCAAAGAGCTTGGTCCCCATTGAATATTCTGCTCCCATCAAGGGTTTCGAATCAGCAGTGGAAACAGCAAAACAACTCCTAGAGAAGTACCCTGACATACTGATTCTCCCAGAGGATGCAGCAGTCGAGCGGGATGGCAAGCGAGTCGAGTGCGCGTTCAATGAGATGGATGGTGATCCATTTCTCGATATAGGTTCACTCACAGTCACAAAGTACGTGCAGATAATACGTGGAGCTGCAGCAGTGGTAGCAAATGGGCCACTCGGATACTTCGAAAAGGATATTTTTGCTTCAGGCACAAGAAATGTTCTGATTGCAATTGCTGAGTGTGAAGGTGTTACAGTTGTCTCGGGTGGGCATCTGGGAGCGATGGCAATAAATGAGGGCTTTGCAGACAGGATTTCACACATCAGTACGGGCGGTGGCGCAACAATCAATTTCCTGACTGGGAAAAAGTTAGATCTCGTGGTTGCACTTGAATCCGCCGCAAAGAGGATGGGATAGTTATGCAGCTGCTGGAATTTTCACATATACTTCTGATTTACCTAATCGCTGTGAACATCTTCACTCTCACCCTTATGTGGTGGGACAAGAGAAAGGCTAGGAAGAAAGACTGGCGTGTTTCAGAGGCTACACTTCTTCTGCTAGCATTCATTGGTGGGGCCTTGGGCCTATTCTTTGGAATGTTCAAGTTTCGGCACAAAACCCTGAAACGCTCATTTCGAGCAGTTGCTATTATTGGTCTTATCGTTTCCCTAATTATCTACTATATTGCTTTCAAAATATTGACATTCGGTCCTGTGCCAATGATGTAAGCTATTCGATTAAGCCAATAGAGTGGAGGTACGTGTAGAAAGAAGCAGTACAGCCGGAGCAAGAAATGTTGATGAGGGCACATTTCTGTACCCTCATGATTTCAAGGGTTTACCAGGGCTCTGGCCGGGGACGTGGAGGTTCGTTCATACACTCGGATGCTAACCATACCCAATTACGAACACTATAACACAATCGCGAAATGCTAATCTCTTTCAGTCACAAGACCGTGCATTGGCATTGTTCTCCATCTACAATTCGCTATGCCCTTATATCGTGAATTTCGAGTACATTATCCAACTAGGTGAATAGTTTTATAACAACTCCAGAGGCAAGCGGCTTTAGTTGGGCCTCGGTGGCCAAGCGGCTACGGCGTTTCCCTTGTAAGGAAGAGATCGCGGGTTCAAAAAGAGTTGCGACTTCCGCGGCTTTTGAAAATCCCGCCCGAGGCTCCATAACTTCCTCTTAGGAGTGAGTACTACTACTTATCATGATACACATTATCAATGATAATCGCGTAGGCAAGTAGCATCAATCGGTCCACCTCGGGATCCACTACGTGAATTACATACCTGTCCTTGAAGTTGAACATAGGTGCTAACACATCTCGCCATTTGTCTGACTTCTTGATGGTAGCATACACTTTCTTCTTGTCTTTTGGATGACGTATCTCAAAATTCCACTTCGTAATTCCACCTTGGGCCTTGAATATGAGAATATCTTGGGAATCGTAATAATCCACTGAGCCTCTGAAGGCAATCATGGGTTTCTTAGCACGACCAATGAGTTGTCCATCTGGGGTCTTCACATCATAGATTGGCCGCACTGCAGCAAGCTTCTTGTTAATAATGCAGACTGGCGTTTCATCAGCATTTCGCAACTCGATCTCGGCACGCAATGAGATAATTTTCCGCTTCATGCTACCAATTTTTTGGCCATCTGTATCAAGAATGTCACCACCACCCAACCGCCATTTTTTTTCATTTATTACATAGTGAGTAATCTTAGGGTCCAGCAAGCTCATCATCTGCACACTCCTTTGTGATATTCTTACGCTACCTATTAAGCGAATCTCGACCAGAATGAAGAATCACTGATACGTCCACAGGCATACTCGGATAACGCAATCCGTCACGCACATGTTTATGTGCCATTGAGCGCATCTAACCTTCAGAAATCCGACCTTAGCACAAAGTCCTATATCACATGTGTGTCATACAAAGGCTAAATGCTACGGGAAAGCTCAAATAGCATACAGGATTTCCTCAAAGGACGACGTATAACTAGGTGATACATTTGCAATCGGATTGGTACCCCCAATTTACTCAAGCTATCGTGGACCTATTCAGAGGTCTCTCCAACGTGTTCCAACCAACCTTACCATTTGGGCCGATTGCTTGGTTCGTTATTGTTGTTACTGTGCCTATGGTCGTAGTCATTGCGTTTCTTTTGTACACCTATCGTTTCAAGGGCTCAGCCGGCGGCTTGCCTGATGGCGTACAGAGAATCATTGCATCAACCGGAGATGTTAGCTCGGGCATTGCAGGCACGAAAAAGGTGCGTTTCATCAAGACCCCTGGGGAGGCATTAGTCTTCCTTAAGGTGGAAGAGAACGCTGTACAGCAGGCGCTGTCTGCTGTAGATTATTACGCTCAAGAAGGCGAGATAGATAGCTCGCTTCAAGACAAGCTTATTTCACTCTATCAAGGCAGGCTTACTGCTGTACAGGCTGCAATTGCCAAAGACGAGGAGCTGAAGGCTGTCGTGGATGCAGACTCCGCGATGGATCGAGCACGATCTGATTACCTTCGGAAACTTGCAGCGATGTCTGGTACCACTGTAGAAGTAGACACTACTGAGTCAGGGCCGCCCAGCGTTGGGGCACCAAGCGCAGCTGCGGTTACACCAAGTGATGCAGCAGCTCCTTCAGCTGGCCCTCCAAGTGGAGGCGCACCTGGTGGCGGACCCCCTAGCGGCGGTGCACCTAGTGGTGGCGGACCTCCGGGTGGAGGCGCACCTAGTGGTGGACCTCCAGGTGGTGGTGTACCTAGTGGCGAATCTCCAAGTGTAGATGCTCCAAGTGGTGGACCTCCAGGCGGTGGTGCACCTAGTGGTGGCGGACCTCCAGGTGGAGGCGCACCTAGTAGCGGTGTTCCAAGCGGTCCTCCAGGTGGCGGAATCCCGAGTGGTCCTCCAGGTGGCACTTCAAGCGAGAAACCTTCTGGTGCACCTGGTAAGAGCTCTCTCCAGTCTGAGATGCTCGCAGAAATGGAACGCTTACGAACCCTGATGAGTGGGGATTAATAGATTCACCAGTCCTTGCATCCATCCTTAGGATTCACTGAATCCTAGATTGGATTCGATTGTCAGAAGCCTTTTTGAGTAGCCCACTCATGAAGCTCCGTATCACTGAGTTAAGGATGCTGACGACATGTCAGGTGCTAAGCTAAATGCAGTAAAGAGCGTCATTCCCCTGATTCCTAAAAGTGGAGCGATAGGTTTGGGCAGTGGTTCCACTGTAGCAATCTTTGCAGAGGAACTTGGTAAACAGGCTCTGAATGGAAGCATCGACATAAGTGTCGTTCCAACTTCCTATCAAGCCTATGAACTGACTATTGAACATGGAATACCCCTCACGAATCTGGACTTGAATCCTGAATTGCTTCTGACTATTGATGGTGCTGATGAAGTTGACAAGGACCTTAACCTGACGAAGGGCGGAGGTGGCGCTCTATTTCAGGAGAAGATAGTTGCATCAGCATCCAAGAAGCTAATCATCATAGTGGATGAATCAAAATTGGTAGAACGTCTTGCTACTAAGTTCGAGATTCCAGTGGAAGTGCTCCCATTCTCGCTGGGCGTCGTTCGGAGGAAAATTGTGGAGATGGGGATTACTCCGAACTTACGACAGGCTCAGAAGAAGATGGGTCCCATAGTAACTGATAATGGGAATTTCATTCTTGACCTCAAGTTTTCCAAGCCAATCAGTGAGCCAAGACAAGTTGCAATAGATCTAAAGATGATTTCCGGCGTGGTAGAAACCGGACTCTTCATTGACATGGCTGACGAGGTGCATGTTGGCACAAAAACCGGCGCGCGTGTGCTGAAGAAATGATGGCGGGCCCGCCCGGATTCGAACCGGGGAAACCTTGCTTAGGAGGCAAGTGCCCTATCCATGCTAAGCCACGGGCCCATGAACGAAACCGTGCGGCCAGTCCGTTGTTAAAGCTTTTGTAGAATTCTATCAGCAGGATACTATTCCGCAATTTTCGCAGTAATTACCAAATTCCCTTCGAGTGCATCAACCAGCGTACCACCCTGCCTAGTCTTGATTCGGATAGAACTCTCACCATTACGACCAATGACCGTTGTTAGAAGGTAGTGATCATCAGCAAAGACCTCTATCCTCATTTTTGCGAACTTCCGACCCGCAGTAATTGTGACTTTCTTCTTGGAATAACTCACACTGACAGGCACTGACTGCCCTGGGGCGCCTCGCCTAGGACCCCTACCGCGTTGCCTGCCCTCAGGCCGCATTCCACCCCTCACAGGTACTATAATCTTCTCACCTCCAAACGAGAAGATTTCATGCTCAAGAACCCCCACCTCAAAATCCCTGATTTCTATAACCGGTCTTGCCAAATCTCTCTGACTGCCGCCCATGCCTGTAGGGAGTTTCACTTTGAGAGCGAGCGAGGAAACTTTGGCAACGCGACCTGCTTCAATATGAAGGACAGTATCAACTGTGCTGGGCAGCTGGCCAAGTTCGACTCGCCCACCCAAGATAAGACGCTGAACTGCGTCAATGGCCGAACCAGCATGTACTACTCCCACCATGCCTACGCCCGCTGACCTGAGGTCTGAATAGGCCCGAAAGTCAGCTGTTTTTCTGAGTTCATCGTAAATTACGTAGTCTGGGCGCACAAGCAATAAGATGTCTGCAGCCTTTTCCATACTGCCATCCAGGGGGGAATACTGCACAATGTCCTCTGAAACCTGAAGGTCTCGGGGCTGTTCAAGTGTTTTAACAACGTTACCTTTCCTACTATAGAACTCCGCAAGAGCTGCAGCGAAAGTGCTTTTTCCTGAGCCTGGTGATCCGGAAACCAAGATACCCTCAGCTCGAGTTTCGAGTCGCTTCATTAGTTTCGGGCTAAGCTTGTAGTCCTCAATATTCAGTTTAGTAATGGGACGAATTGCAGAGATTTCCATCTTGTCGGAGAATGGGGGCATGGCAATCGCGATTCTTAGATTTCTAAGCTGAACCACAGCAGCCCCATGCTCCTCTATCTCTATGAATGAGGCTTTATCGTATCTTGCGCTTTCCATTATCGCCTCTGCCAGAATTTCCAGTTCCTCACATGTAAGAAGCCGATCGGACAGCTCAACAAGATCCCAATTACCTGGTTCACCACGTTTAGCTCTGGGTGGATTGTTTTCAACGAGATGAACCGACATTGTGTGGGCATCAAAGAAAGCTTCAAGATTCACAATATCCTCAGTTTTGTATTCAGCTTCATTAGAGGTGTCTGTCATTTGCTTTCACCATCACGATTCTATAGAATTGTCTGTGAAACCCTGTAATAATTTACTTCCCCATTCTGGTCCACAAGGGCGAACACAAGCTTTTTCCTTGCAGCAGAGGCAGCTTCTGTCACTCTATCCAATTCATCGAGAGTTATGGAAATTCCTTCCTTGAGCACGTAAATCAACTGCTTTGCCGGTGTGGTGCCGGGCTTGTCTCCGCGTGCATAGACTCGAAAGCCTAATCCTCCTCCAAATCCTTGACGGACTGCAAATCCCCTGCTTCTTAGGTCTCGAAAGACCAAGTAATTGACCCACAATTCAGGATTTTCTTCTATCAGTTCACTGACAATGTAACTGGCTTGAATTCTCTCTCTGGCGGCATTCTTGGCAACAACCCTCTTCCAATCAATCAGGTGTATGAGCTCAATCGGCTCAAGCTCAAGCCTGCCATCGTCAAGTCTAACACCATAGAACCCCTGACGCGATATCCGGTCCGCATCTTCCTTCGCAACATAGCCTTTCAGTCCATCGAAAATAGCTTCAGCTGGTTCAACTTCCGGTTCTGGAGGTTCTTCCGCAACCTCATTGTCGTTGAATGGATCAATCGGCTCTAGATTTGGGCCTTCTCCGTCATCGTCTGACAAGTCTTAATCGCCTGTTTTACCTAAGCCCTGACGTTCCTGTGAAAAACCCTTCGACGCACTAGATGACAACAACTAATAGCAGACTCAAGAAACTGCAGGTTCGTGACAGACATCGGAGCCAGCTTGAAGAAGTTCATATCTGGCACAAGACGTATCGCTGTCTTGGGAATTGGAAATGAGCTGCGGACGGACGACGGTATCGGTCCATTCATCATTGAAGGGCTGAACGTTGAGAGTCCAAGCCTGTTGATTGAGAATGTTGGATCGGTTCCTGAGGCCTTCGCACGACCGCTTGCAAAGTTTAAGGCTGAAAGAATCATAATGATAGATGCTGCACATATGAAGCAACCACCGGGTCACATCGAGCTAGTCACAAAAGACAGGATAGGTGGGATTGCGATAAGCACACACAGCATGCCTTTGTCCTTTCTAATGATGTATCTGGAGCAGGAAACTGGTGCTCAGACGATTCTTCTAGGGATTCAACCCCAAGACATCCAATTCGGGGAAGGACTGACTCCTGAGATAAGCAAGGTCGCACAGAAGATTATTAGCACGCTAAACATTCTACTCTCCGACCATGTGCGAGGGCTGAAAGATGTTTAGAACTATCGAGTGGCTTGACGAAGAGCAGGCAGTCAGACTTGTCGACCAGACAAAGCTGCCTTTAGTGACTGGGCATATCATCACCGAGAATCATGAGCGGATTGCTCATGCTATCAAAATAATGGAGATTCGCGGTGCTCCTGCCATTGGGGCCGCTGCAGGAATGGGAATGGCACTGGCTGCAATCGAGAGCAACTCGAAAACAAAGGACGAGCTGCTCAATTTTCTGGAAACGGCTGCTGTAACATTGAACACACGACCAACCGCTGTTAACCTCACTTGGGCTACATCACGTATGCTCAGTGTAGCACGAAACAGCGAAGGCAGTGCGGACGACATAGTCAATATTCTGGTTGATGAAGCCAAAGAAATCGCTGAGGAAGACGTTCGTATGTGCAGAAGCATAGGTGAACATGCGTTGTCTCTGATTAAGCCTGGCTTCACAATTCAGACAATATGCAATGCAGGGTCTCTTGCAACGGTACATCTTGGTACAGTAGGCGCCGTAATTCGCGTGGCTCACGAGAAGTATGATGGAAACATCAAAGTCTATGCAGCTGAAACTAGACCCAGACAACAGGGTGCCAGATTGACTATGTTCGAACTAATGGAGGACGGAATAGATACAACGCTCATAACAGATGGCATGATCGGTACAGTGTTTCGTGAAGGACGAATTGATTGCTGTGTGGTTGGTGCTGATAGGATACTAAGAACGGGTCATGTGACCAATAAAATCGGAACGTACACAATGGCAATCACCGCGAAGTATCACAACATACCGTTCTACGTTGCAGCTCCGATGTCCACAATTGACATGCAAACTAGTCCGGATGATATTCAAATCGAGGAACGTAATGGAAATGAAGTTCGAATGATAAACGGCGAGTATATCACGGTCCCATCTGCCAAGGTATACAACCCTGCGTTTGACACGACACCACCTGAGCTCATCACAGCCATCATCACGGACAAGGGTGTCGTAAGGAATCCCAACGAAA
>JABCTJ010000273.1 GCA_018238375.1 Candidatus Thorarchaeota archaeon | reverse complement strand
TATACTTCTGCGTTCGGGGTGTATTTGAGACCGATTTCTCTCCCATTGCTTGTGAATGCATCCCGCATCTGCGGCACGTAGGGGGCTAGGCCTAATGATGAGGGATCCAGGTCCAAAGCGAGATGATGCATTGCCGTGTTACCTACAACGACCAATTTCGATAGCTTGTCTGAGGGCACTCCAGAACTACTGCAGAGCATGGTGCTCAAATCGACAATCTTCTCCAGTACACTCCGCTTGAGGAGGGTTCTGCCTTTCTTATCTTTCATTGCGTATGCGATTCTTGACATTACATCCTCGCCGAATATGCCCTGAGGGTTGAGACCTGCCAAGTTCGCAATCTGGTTGCCATTGCCTAGGTCTAGTAGATAGGCGACAATTGTTGTGGTTCCTAGGTCCACCGCAATCCCATATTCCCCTTGATGCCCCTCATCAGGAATGAAATCGTCCGGTGAGGAAACCCCTTTTGTTAGAATCTTGACCGCCGCTGATGAATGAGAGAGAACTGCCCTCGTATCAGAGCTGATACCATGCTGACAAGCAAGCCGTACACCATTGTCGATATCTTGCTTTTGCAGAAGTTTGACTTCTCCCGCGGTAGGAGTGGGTGCGGGGTTGAGTGTGACACGGCATTTCCCACATGTCCCTCGTCCTCCACACTCTGATGAAACATGCAGACCGACCATCCGTATTGCATCGAGAATGGTGGTCTGCTCATCTATACTTATGCGAAGACCAGAAGGCTCAAGGACGAGAATATGCTTTTGCAAGTGTCTGACTCCTAGTATTTCCAGTATCCGGTGTGACGACAGTCCATAATACACTTTTTCCTTACGTTGAATGTGCAATTATATAAGTTACAAAGGGTAATGACGCCTCTACCACATTACCACTCTCCAATGGTGTTGAGATTCCCAGTTGACGCAATGCGGAGATGGAAGTTGAGTACATTATGGTTGACAAGTCACTAGAACTTGTTCTAAGAACTATGAATCACGAGGAACCTGAACGCGTGCCAGTAGTTCCGCTAGTTGGATTGATTGCATCAAGACTTGCGAGCATTCCGATAATGGAGATCCTGAAAGACCCAGAAAAGCAAACTGCGGCACTACTGTACTCATTGAAGCATTTTCAGTATGATGGAGTGCTCAATGTCATGGACTTGACTGTTGAAGCGGAAGCCTTGGGTGCATCCATTATATTTGCATCCGACAATTTTCCATATATCAGCGAGCATCCACTTGAGAATCTCGAAGATGCAACCGATTTGAGTCTCTATGACGGCAAGAGCTCAAGACTGGATGTATTCGTTGAAACGACGAAGAAACTTGTACAGTCAGTTGGTGACACTCATTTAGTATGCAGTTATGTGATAGGTCCCTTTACACTAGCAGGGCATCTTCTGGGTGTCGTACCACTACTAGAAATGACACTTGACAATCCTGATTCCGTGAAAGATCTTGTGGACACTTGCGTTTCAATTCTTCAGCCATACGTGGACGAGCTTGTTGAAGCTGGCGCACACAATATAGTCATTCTCGAACCTACCGCAAGCAACAGCGTAATTTCGCCGAAGTATTTCGAAGTGTTTTCTGCACCCTATGTCAAAAAGATGATACACTCCATACACTCTAAGGACACCTTTGCCACTCTTCACATATGCGGGGAAACGATAGGAATCATTGAAGGCATGTGTGGTACAGGTGCAGATGCATTGAGCATTGACACCGCAGTTAATCTTTCACAAGCCAAAGAGATTACTTCCGGCAAGTCGACGCTGATAGGCAACGTAGACACATCACTCCTATTGAGTGGATCACCACAGGACGTGAGGACGGTTGCGGAGAAATGCATTGCAGACGCTTCGTCAGAGGGGTCCTATATTCTGAGCAGCGCATGTGACTTTCCCATAGAAGCACCTCGTGAGAATTTGAAATCCCTTGTTGACGCAGCAATAGGCAGCTAGAGTTCTGACTGAGAAACCAATCCTCTCACCAATCGACTTCAGTCACAGGTAGTATGTATCAATTGCGCTTCTTAACCCTTCGTTCGATTATCTTCCTCATTCCTGCTTCAACATCTTTGTCCAATGGCTCAACCTTATGGGTTTCCAGAATTTTCTTGGCCTTCTCTCTTGCTCTTTGGACCATGTCTTTAGATCCTCGTGATTCCCAATCAGGCCTAGAGGTCCTATCAGTAATCCAAGGCTGCCAAATCTCCTCCAGCAGATGCTTCTTGGTGAATGCTAGAGCTTCATCACTAGTTAGGTGATTCTTATCATGTCCAACAGCTTCTATGATGTCCACTGCCAATGTTTCCTTGGTTACGCGCATGCCTTTTGCTACGCGCTTGACTGCTCCACAGATTTCATTGCTCATTGCAAACATCTCGTAGGAGGCTGTGATTCCTGCTTCCAGAATTCCGTATACTGCGTCGTGTACGACATCTGCTCCGGCAAGCGTTGCCACCAGAACATTGAGCATGTTTTCGTATGCAGCCTGTGGATCAGCTGCCTTCGAGTCGATAACGCCAGCAGCACCATAGTATGGTATCCCGTAGTAACGAGCCATCTGAACAAAAGCAGCGTGGATTAATCCGTTCTCTGGAGCTCCGTAGGCCGCGGTTCCGTGTCTTTGATCCAGAATTGTTCCACACGACCCCCACATTATGGGAGTTCCCGGTCCAACAAGCTGAGTGAGCACAACCACCGCATGATTCTCTGCTATGCCCTGTACTATCATCCCCGCTAGCGTAACAGGTCCGCTCGCGCTTGCCAGTGCACCTGTGCTGATATCAAATGGAATTCCATACTTTGCACACTCGAGCACCATGTCGATTATGTCTTCTGAGTACTTGAGCGGCGGGACATTGTTAAATCCTGTATCTATCAACGAGGGATTCTTGATGAACTCCTCTTCACCTCCCGCATAGATTTTTGACATCTCAATAACATCTCTGAAACCCTCGGGAGTCAATGCAAGAACGCTACAGTGTTTTTCCGTGTTCTTAAACATCGATAGAGCCATTTCCTGTTGCAGAACATCTTGTGAGATCTCTTGCGGCATTATGTTGGGTTTCACATAGTCAACCGTAGAGAAGTAATCTGAGAGAAGAGTAAAATCGTCCAAATCCTTAACTGTTGCAGATCTGCGCTCACCTGTTTCCAAGTCGATAGTGTAGTGTGCGCCGAATGCATTCGTGAAGTACGAATTCCCATCACCTATGAGAATGTTATATTTTGGATTTCTTGCTCTCAGCAAATCCCTGCTTGGGGTCTTCCTCAATGCTTCCCTGACAAGGTATTCAGGAATTTTCACTATTTCCTTCTTCTTATCTACAGTTGCTCCAGCTTCTTCTAGAATCTTGAGTGCTTCAGCATGCTTGATCAACACTCCAACTCTCTCAAGAATCTCCATTGATGCCACATGGATTGCACCGATTTCATCACGGCCTATTAATTCGAACATAATTTCTCATCCTGCTTCAGTTTGTTTCATCAAATCTAATATCACTATCATTGTCAAATGAACTAAGTTCTCTTTGCAGCCATTAGCTCTTTTGCAGTTTTAGCAGCGGTAATTGCATCCCCCGCCCATCCATCTGCTCCTATTTTTTCTGCCCACTCCTTTGTAGTTGGAGCGCCGCCAATCATCACTTTGACATTGACAAGCCCTGCATCTTCAACTGCTTGAACAACTTCTCTTTGTTTTGGCATTGAAGATGTTAGGAGGGCTGACACCCCAATAATGTCTGCTTTGTGTTCTTTTGCAGCTTCCGCAAATACCTTTGCTGGCACATCCTCGCCCATGTTTATGACCTCAAATCCGTTAGCCTCGAGCAGAGTTGATACGATATCCTTTCCAATACTGTGGATATCCCCTTCCACAGTACCCATGACTACTTTTCCAGCAGATTCCATCTTGGTTTTGGCTGCTTGAATTACCGGCAGTAAGACGGACATACCATCCTTCATGGCCTTTCCTGCTACTATCAATTCTACAAGGAAGACCTCGCCAGCACCGAACTTATCGCCGATTTCCTTCACACCAGCTCCCAATCCTTTTGAGATTGCATCAAGGGGCGGAATATTCGCATCTATCGCTTTCTGAGCAGCCTCTCTTGCTCTTTCCGAGTCGCCTTCGACAACTGCATTACGAAGCTCTTCAAGTATCTCGGATGACATTCTTTCTCATACCTCACATAGTTTTCTCGTCATGTACACATGGCGAACAGGGAGTCGATCGAGTTGCACATCCGTTCAAAGCTTAGGCAACAGGCATAGCGGCTGCTTCATTGCCTTAAACGGGAGTTTAACTCCCGTCACGTCGAAGTTAAACCATCTTATATCTCTAGCTCGACAATCCGCGCATGCAGACCAGGACGTGGACAACGGCGACCAACCGGATGCCAACGTATTAATCGGCATACACCACTGACGACGCCATTGACTGAAGGAGTGGACATTGTGCTAGTGGTTAATGCATCCTGCAATTCCTCCGAATGCCGCTTGGAGTGTGTCGAGGCATGTCACGGTGTGCAGGGAGATGATGCACCTCTTACCATGTCGAGTACTACTGGCCGTCCAAGCATTCGTTCTGACGGGTGTACGGCCTGTCTGCTGTGTGTGCGAGCCTGCCCTTTCAATGCAATCGAAGTC
>JABCTJ010000263.1 GCA_018238375.1 Candidatus Thorarchaeota archaeon | reverse complement strand
ATAGGTTTGAGGATAGACCACGGAGTCCGGTGTGTCATTCACCAGAGACGCAAACACAGATTGGTTAACTGGAGTCGAGGTGTTGGCGAAAAATTCGGGTGAATGCTGATGGGGAATCCCATCGATTGCTGAAACATAAGGTGACGAAACCACGAGGGCTATCAGTGTTGCACAAAGCAGGGCTACAACCATAGTTTTGTTTGGGAGCATTCCTTTCACCTCAAGGCATGACGCACGCTAATATGACTCCTGTTAGTGGTTATAATCCTATGTTTGAAAGGGGGGTGTACAACTTTTAGAAGGGCTGATGTTTCCACATTCTAACCGATTCATACCAAGATGTGATTGCTCCGAACGCAAGCACGCCGTAGCAGACTATCGATATGGGGTTAGGATGGAACGGCAGAAGAAGGGGGAGAAGAATAAGAATTACTGTGTAGAAAAGGGAGTAGAGGATGTTTCTTGGGAAGTAGTGATGCCCCGCACTTGCAAAGAACTCAAGAATACCTACACGGACCTCTCTCGAAGCCTTATGTTTGCCATCTGCATCAGTCGCAACCAGTCCAATTCGCTCTAGCTTCTCAATATGGTAGATGGACAGACTCGGACTGGATAATTGAAGGGCTCTTTGGACCTCGCGACCACTATGCGGGCCTGGATTCTTGAGTAACCACCAGTAGACCCGCAGGGTTTTACCTTGAAGCACAGACTCAAGGTCTTCACGCGTCAGTTCATCAATAGCCAAGCTCGTTCCCTTCTGACAATCCATGAATTGTTCGTCTACTTAATGTTTTCCAAAAGAGCGCGTATCGGCATCTACATGAACCGTTGACCCCGCTTAGCGTGTTGCAGATGTGGGTGATGCAGATTGGTTAAGTGCCATAGTAGTTCAAGTCGAACTATATGTGGGATTGAGACTTGGCGCAATCACCTTATGCGTCAATGAATAGTCGCGATGCAGCCGAGAAACGAAGAGAGATGAATTGGGGCGTTTTTCAGGGATAGAGCACACACATGTCTGATTCAGATGGGTTGCATGATCAGGACATTCAGAGAGATTGTGAATCTCTCATTTGCGTCTCAATTAAACTCGATGATCTGGTTAGCAAACACGGGAAAGAGCTAAAACCAGCAGTCTATGAATTCCCAAGCGAACTCGATAAGGAAACTGCATTCGCTAAGCTTGAAACCATGAGCATCAGTATTGACAAGTGGACTAAGGAGCAAGAAACTTACGCAAGAGCGTATGCAGAGGGCACATGAACACAGAAACAGACACTCAAACTTAAGTACAAACCTTTGCTCCGCTAGCCTTGATAGGAGTGGACTAGTGTGAAGACGTGTTGCGTTGGTCTTGGTCTAGTGCTCGTAGGTTTCATGGCCACGGTTGTGGGCTTTGGTCAGCATAGCTACTGGAGTTTCGTGGCGGAACATACATTCCATACTGTGACAAGGGAAACAGCCCTTCAGAATGCGGAGTTCAGCCTCTGGGTATGTAGATCTGGGATTCTGGCGATCCTCGTTGGAGCTATCGCTCTCGCCGTTGGGAGTAGGGCTGTAGGTCGTGTGAACAGGGTAATACGGGTTGCGAAAAACCATGAGAAAATCACCGTAGACGAGATCGCAAAGGTATCGGGAGTTAAGTCTGACAAGGTTCGACAGATTCTGAAAGAGTCAATTGCCAAAGAAACGCTTCACGGTGCTGTCGAGGGAGATACATTCATCCGCGGTGAGGAACCTGAGCCGAGTGGCATAGGTGTGGAGAGAATCATCGAGCGTGAGGTCATACTCACTAGAAGAATTCCCCCGGTATGCCACAAGTGTGGCGCAGATGTGAACCCAGAGGAAGTCGACTGGGTAGGTCCAGATACCGTTCGTTGCGCCCACTGCGGTGCAAGTCTGGTTGTTACAACTGAAAGGCTATAGCTGGCGTGGCACCGCAATTATCAAGTAATGGAAAGGCGTATCTCTAGCCGCACTGCGAAGAAATACGTAGTACCATTCCATTTGGAGATCAATAACGATGAATGTAGTGCATGGTCAAGTTGAAATCAAATCGAAAAGATCCATGGAAGTCATTGACATAACAGGGATGGTTCAGTCCTGGATTGTTGATAATAATGCAGAAGATGGAATCCTAACTGTATTCAGTTTTCACACGACTGCGGGATTGACCATTAATGAAGCTGAAAGCGGACTGATGCATGATATCGAAACACAGCTGTCGAAGATCGTCCCACCACATGCAGGATATCAACATGACAAAGTTGACGATAACGCCCATTCGCACATAATGACGTCGTTGCTAGGCCCCTCCGAGACCGTGACCGTCAGATCAGGCAGACTGGCACTGGGTACATGGCAGAGGATTCTGTTCGTCGAATGCGATGGGCCGAGAAGCCGACGTGTAGCAGTCACTTTCGTGGGCAAAACTATAGGCTAGCTGCAATGCAGCGACGAATGAAATGGGATGGAGCACCAAGGGGGCTCCACATCCCCAAATCACCGGATGGGACACGGGTCATCCTGTAATGGTGGTCCCACAGTTCGGGCATTCCACCGTTTCACCCGGAACTAACGTACGGTCCAGCGGAGCAAAACAGTGAGGACACCTAGGAATCTCAAGACTATCCGCCGAGTCCCGTTTCAACTCTCTTCCTGTTTCAGCTGCTGCCACAGACGTAAACTCATCTGTGTGCCTATCAAAAGTGCCTGAAACACTGCCGGATGCAATGAGCTTGAGGGTTATGCTCCTCACATCGTCCTCTGTCATGTCTAAGAGCTCTGCCAACTCAGACATGCCGATCCTTGGATAGGATTTCAATGCCCCTAAGACTACTTGTTGCTTGTCACCCACTCTTACGGGTCCTCTGTCAGGCGGAGTAGTGGGTCGAATCCCAACAGGTGTTGACGGTGGTGCCCCTGCCCTTCTTCGACAGACGATGAAGACAACTGCAATAAGGACCACAATAGCCACTGCCGCACCTCCAATAGCTGCAATACCTGGACTATCTGCGATTGCATTTGAGTCGTCTATGTCAATTCCATAGGATAGCGTCACTGTATCAGATTGACCAATGGCAGAGAACACAAAATACCATCTTCCACTTGTCGGAACAGTAAAGGCATCAATACTCGCTTGATGCATGTCATTCTCGTAGCTGTATACGTCAGCGGTTTCACCGCTGTCCCACAGCGCAAAATTGCTCTCATCGCAGATGAAGAAATCAACACCATCTGTCGGGAAGAATGTCGAGAAATGCCCGGTTACCTCTGTTCCGGTATTGTATATTGCTGATGTGTAGTAATACTCGTCGTTCTCCAAAACATTGCCGTACACCGCTAATTCGTAGGGAGGAGTTGAATACGAGGGGGTGTTATCGCCATTGATGTCAATCCCCACGTCTACGGTCACACCCTGCGAGCCCTCATCATTGCTGAAGAAACAAAGCCAAGTGCCAGCAGATGGTGCCGTGAAACTAAAGCCAAGTGTGTGCATATTGGTTTCCAAGTTGTAGATTTCTGCTACGCTGCCTTCCATCCACAAGGCCGCGTTGATTGGATCACATATGAAGAATTTCAATCCTTGCGTGTCGGAATGGGTTTCCAAATATCCTGAGAGAACATCGCCTTCAGAACAGGTGGTTTCGACATAGAACCACGCTCCGGAGCTAATGTATTCGTTAGTGTATTCAACGTCAAACGGTAGCGCCACAGCATCTTGGCCGCTTAAACCAAGAACTGAGAGCATAATCAACGCAAATAACAAAATGAACCTCTGTTTAATCACAGTCAACGGGCCTCCAGATTCGTTCTATCGCACAACGCAACCACGCCAGAAATACTTTATCGTGTCAGACCTAGAACTGCAAAAAAGCCAAGAAGGCCAAACACAAAGAGGAGGTGGGCGCCATGGAGGGCTTCCTGTAATCATGTGGAGGCTTTCGCCCCTGCGCGTCGCTGGTTGTTTTTGTAGGCTCCGTGTGCGCCCGTGTTGACTGAAGAATCGTAGCGTATTCTAATATGGTCATGTGTCATACAGGTCATACTCCCGTCAAGGAGGCCTCTCAGGCATAGGTTAAGCTGGTGGTTCTCTCTGAATTCGTGAGAGGAACGAGCACTCTAGTGAGTTTTACTGTATACCTTCACATAGTATACAACTATCACAACAGCAACTAGAGTCACAATGACAACTGCTGGCAATAGAAGATTAGGAGATGCACTAGACGGTGTTGAAGTAAGCAAGAACTGTGTGTAGCCCGAATATTCATTGCCAAGCCTTAGTATGTAACCCGTTTCATTCAGATCAACAGGCAACGTGATTGTGATGGGCAGTATGTGTGAGTCCCCTCCAGCAAGAGCACCCCATGAATGAAGCAGAGTGCTATCCCCACCTCTGAGTTCAATCCCATCCTCAGTACTGAGTCAAGGGTATGCAACAGCTGCCAAGAACTTGGACATTTTGTAGGTGGTTAAAACATGCCGTCTAGGATTGAGTAGTGTGGATGTTCAATGCTGATTGCCAGGGCCTTCAAATACGAACTGGACCCAAACAACCAGCAGAGCACTATGCTCTCTCAACATGTCGGGTGTGCGCGTTTTGCTTACAACTGGGGCCTGCAGCAGAGAATTGCACTCTACCGTCAGAATCAGGATGAGAAACGTTTTACCAGTGCTATTGCACAACACAGGGAACTGAACCGACTCAAGAGAACGGTCTTCCCATGGATGTACGAAACCTCCAAGTGTGCCCCACAGGAAGCCCTGAGAAACCTTGACCGAGCCTTCAAGAACTTCTATCGGGGATTGAAGTCCGGGAAGAGAGTGGGATTTCCCAGGTTCAAGAAGCGGGGTGTACATGACAGTTTCAGGCTCACTGGCACCATCCGATTTATTGGTCGAATGATTCAGTTACCACGACTAGGAAGAATCAGGCTCAAGGAGAAGAGAGAGAAATATTTCAAAGGAAGGGTCCTGTCGGTGACCGTGACCAGAAGAGCTGACAGATGGTACGTATCAGTGACTGTTGAGATGGAGATAGATAGCCCTGAACCTCCATGTGGTGAGCCTGTAGGAGTGGATCTTGGTGTCAAGACTCTGGCCACACTCTCTAATGGAACTACATTTTCCAATCCGCGTGTCCTGGAGAGGCGACTGAGAAAGCTGAGGAAACTATCCAAGAGCCTATCACGAAAGAAGAGAGGGGGCAAGAACAGGGAGAAGGCAAGACTTGGACTTGCTAGGCTCCATCTGAGAGTCTTCAATATCCGGCAAGATACACTGCACAAGATCACGACCCATCTGGCCAAGAACCACAGTCAGATAGTGATTGAGGACCTGTGTGTTTCAGGGCTGCTGAAGAACAGGAGACTGTCCCGAGTGATTGCTGATGTGGGGTTCTACGAGTTCAGAAGACAACTGGAGTACAAGTGTGAGTGGTACGGTTCTGAGCTTGTTGTAGCCCCAAGATTCTACCCGTAATCGAAGAGATGTTCAGTCTGCGGAAATATCAAAAGCGACCTGACACTATCAGACCGAGTCTACATCTGTGATAAGTGCAGGTTGGAGATGGACCGCGACCTGAACGCTGCATGTAATCTTGTCGCCGCCAGTTGGACGGAGACAGAAAACGCCTG
>JABCTJ010000232.1 GCA_018238375.1 Candidatus Thorarchaeota archaeon | reverse complement strand
CTAGCGAGTTCGAGGACTATCCAGGCGTTGCGTTATCGGCCTGGAACATGTTCACGTGCTCAAAAGAGGGGCAAGTCCGAATTGCAGAAACCATCGAGGAACAGAACCTTACGGGCGTTGTAGTAGCATCGTGCACGCCGAAGCTTCACGAGGAACTATTCAGGGACATCTTGGAAGAGAAGGGTCTCAATAGGTTTAGATTAGCACAAGCGAACCTCAGAGAGCACAACACATGGGTTCATGGTGACGAACCCGAGAAAGCTTACGAAATAGCTTATGACCTGATTTCAGGAGCAATCGAGAGAGCCAAGCTGCTAGAGGACATAGGGTTCGAGGAGTATCCGGTTGAAACAAGCGTGCTTGTTGTTGGTGCTGGCGTTTCCGGAATTCAAACAGCATTGGACCTCGCTGACAAGGACATCAAAGTTCATCTAGTCGAGCGCAATGTAGCTATCGGCGGCTACATGCCCAAGTTGGAGAAAACATTTCCCACCCTCGATTGTTCCATGTGTATCCTCTCACCAAAGCTGAGCGCTGTTGACAGGAGCAAGAATATCGAAATTCACACATGCACTGAAATCATCGATGTGGAGCGGGACTATGGCAACTTCAAAGTCAAGCTGCGGACACGACCCCGCTACATAGATCTTGAGAAATGCAATGCTTGTGGAGATTGCGTCGAGGTCTGTCCAGTACTTACACCTAACGAGCATGACCTTGGCATGTCATTGCGAAAAGCAACGTACAAGCCGTATCCCCAAGCAGTCCCCGGTGCCTTCGCAATCGAAAAGCTGGGGCACGCAGCGTGCAAGATATCCTGTCCAGCACATGTGAGTTGTCAGGGATTTCTCACACTTACACGTGAAGGCACGTATGATAAGGCTCTCAGTCTAGTGAGAGAAGCGATACCGTTCCCCGGCTCATTGGGACGTGTATGTCCAGCCTTCTGTGAAGACCAGTGCGAAAGAGGCACACATGATAAGAGTGTGAGCATCAGAAACGTTCACCGATGGCTCCACGATTATGAGCTTGAAAGCGGATCTGTTGAACCTGTTGAACCGGCAATAGACAAGGAGGAGCAAGTAGCGGTAGTCGGTGGTGGACCCGCAGGGATTGCGTGTGCTCTGTATCTTGCTAGGCTTGGATATCCAGTGACAGTCTTCGAAGAAAAGAAGGAGGCAGGTGGCTTGCTCAGATGGGGCATTCCAGAACATCGTCTACCTCGGGATATCCTCCAATCAGAGATTGCCTTCGTGGAACAGCATGGAGTCAAGATTGTTACTGGAACTCGGGTTGATTCCATTGAAGAGTTGAAGAAGCAGGGTTACAAAGCTGTGTTCCTCGGAACTGGCGCGCCAGTAAGTTCACAACTGAGATTGACCGGTGAGAACGCGAAAGGCGTTCATCATGCGCTCGACTTCCTTTATCGCGTTAATAGTGGTAAGAAGGTTCAGCTTGGAAAGCATGTCGCCATTATAGGAGGCGGCAACTCTGCAGTTGACTCGGCAAGGGTCGCTTTGCGTCTTGGAGCGGACACAGTGACAATTGTCTATCGAAGGTCAAGGACAGAGATGCCGGCAATTCAAAGCGAGATTGATGACGCAGTGAAAGAGGGCGTGAAACTCAGACTACTTACTAACCCTGTTGAGGTCTTGGTGTCCAATGGTGCAGTCTCGGGTTTGAAGTGCATCAAGATGAAGCTGGGAGAACCCGACGATTCAGGAAGAAGGCGCCCCATTCCAATCCCCGGTTCAGAGTTTGATATTGAGGTTGACGACATGATCGTCGCCATTGGCCAGAAGGTGGGGCCTGACGGAATACACTCAGGGCTCGAGTTGACACGTTGGGGCACTGTTGACGTGGATCCTCTCACGATGCAGACAAGCATGGATGACGTGTTTGCGGGTGGGGACCTTGTGACTGGTCCAGCTCTCGCAGTGGAGGCAGTTGGTGCAGGGAACGAAGCGGCGGAATCAATACATAGGTACCTCCGCAGTCTTGACCTTCGTGAAGGCAGGCCATTTATCCTGCCTCAGGCACCCCCGCCAGATATTGCTCCCGATGCACTTCCTGGTGGTTCTCGAGCCAAGATGAAGAAGTTGCCTGCAAAGCAGAGAGCAACCAATTTTGACGAAGTGGAGCTTGGTTTCACTGAGAAAATCGCAGTCAAGGAATCTGAGCGTTGTCTTGGTTGTGCAATCTGTTGCGAGTGCAAATTATGTGTCGAGGCTTGTCAGAAGGATGCCATCGATCATTACATGAAGGAAGAGGTGTTTGAACTGACTGTTGGCGCGATAGTTGCCGCCACAGGGTTCCAAGAGATAAGTATGGAAGAGCTGCCAGAATATGGTGGCGGGAAGTTCCAAAGGGTCATCACCGCTGGTCAGTATGGCAGGTTGTTGAGTCTTGTCGGTCCGACGGCCGGGAAGATCAAGATTCCTCCTGACTATACTGAAACACCAAAGCGCATTGCCTACATTAATTGTGCAGGGTCTCGTGATGAGGGTTGCAGACCATGGTGCTGCAACTTTGGATGCATGTACACACTCAGACACGCAGAGATGACCAACCGTGAATATGGTGACTCGATGGAGCAATGGATAATCTATCATGAGCTTCGTGCAGGCGGAAAAGAGTACGAGCAATTTTACAAGAGAGTAAGAGAGCACGGCATTCGTTTCGTGCGAGGCTTCCCCAGCGATTTCACTGAGGAGAAGGACGGTACAATTAGCTTCTCAATCTTCGACCAAGGTTCAGGTCAGCTTCTTCGGCTGAATTTCGATCTCGTTGTGCTTACAATGGCGATTGATCCGTCAGAGGGAACTACAGAACTTGCACACAAGCTAGGAATTGATAGAAGCGAAGGCGGCTTCATGAAGGAGCTACATCCGAAACTCGAGCCAGTGAACACAAAAGCTCGCGGAGTGTACATTGCAGGCACATGTCAAAGTCCGAAGGACATCCCGGCATGCGTTTCGGATGGAAAGGCAGCAGCAAGCGCAGCAGCATCACATGTGCTCAAGGGCATAGTAAGAGTACAGATGGACAAGGCGATGATTGATGAGGACATCTGTATTGGGTGCGGGCTTTGTGAGAAAGTGTGTCCGTTCGATGCTATTTCAATGAAGGATCGAGATGAAGGGCCACAGCTTGCAGAGGTCAACTCGCTTCTATGCACAGGTTGTGGGAAGTGTCAGGTGGTCTGCCCCACTGGAGCAGCAAAGCGCAAGCATTACACGACTGAGCAAATCGAAGCAGAGGTTCTTGGTCTGATCGCATCTCATAGACGGCAACAAGCGGCGCGGCACTAGTATTCCGCTGGATGTACTTCAGTTCGTATCTGTAAGGGGCACGCCAAAAACCAAATACCGCTATACTTAAGGTGCCCTTGGTTTAAAGAAACACGTCATAATTCCCCTTATGATAAAACCCTAAAGTGAGCCAGACGATGACCGTGAGAATCCTCCTAGTAGATGATGAGCCATCACTTGCTGGTGTCATGGAACTATATTTGAGAAAGTTCATTGAGGATTTTGAGATAGTCCCCGCCCTTAATGGGCGGGAAGCAGTTGAGACGGTCAAAGAGCTAATGGAGTTGGGAACTCCTCCGGACTTGACTCTCATGGACTTGCGCATGCCTGCTATGGACGGGATTGAGTGCACAAAGGTCCTAACTGAAATGGGTTTGCGCAATATACACATCCTCTCAGCCTATGTAGATGCCAATCTCTTAACTGAAGCTCAGTCTGTCGGCGCCAAGGGTGTCTTGAAGAAAAGTGAAGGTTTCAAGACGAATGCCCTCAAGGTTGCTGAGATGGTCCGTGTAATTCGGAAACCAAACCCAGCCGCGTGACACACAAAACCCTTTTCTGATGCGATTGTAAGTCTTGCTGGTAATCGTAAGGTGATGATACGGCAATGATACGTTCACGTACAAGGGTTCTCTTACTAGGAATGGCATTAGCATTGATTTTACTCTTCATGGTTTCCACCACAAGAGTACGGGCTCAAGGATTCGATGATACTTGGATTGGAGATGATAAGCTTCATATCCTAGTTAGGATTAATGGTGCGCCCTTGGCTTACGCGGACGAATCGGCAAATGCTATTGACATTGATCTCAAAACCCCAATAGAGATTTATTTCGACGTAAACGTAACCAATGACAAAGACCTGAATATAACATCATCACTGGTGTTCCACTATCAAGGTATTGCGCTGTTCTCTGTTGATGTCGTCAGTGAAGCGACTGGACAACCTTGGATTATTGCTCCGCACGATGCAGATATCGACCCAGTTACGTCGATTCTCGACCTCAGTAATTTGACTCTGGGCCCTGTTAGTCTTATCACCGCTGTTATCGAGGTGCAATTCCTTTTTGAATACACGGAGATGCCCGCACAGACTACGGGGGGTACGGTTGATCAAACCTTCTATCTCAAGACGCCCACTGATCCTACATCCATATTGACATCGGTCACAGGAATCGCTGCCGTTGTGGCAACGGGAACAACAGCTTTTGCCCTTGTATCGAACTTCAACATGCTACTCGATGCCGTGAGAACTTCACACAAGCTTAGGAGTATCCAGAAGAAGGCCTCTGAACTGAGGTCTCTGCCTAACCTTGCCGTGTTGGGCGCATTACCCGCATTGTTCGCTCTCGTTTCGGGGATGTCTAAAGGTGTCAAGAGAAAAGAGAGCAAGGATGGAGCAGAAGCACCATCCGAGAGCAGTGTCAGCGAGTACGTGGTACGCCAGCGAATCCGTGAAACCGCCGGCGATGCATGGCTTATGGACAAATGTCCAAAATGTAAGCGAAAGTGGAACAAGAAGACAAACGAATGCAAGAAGTGCGGTTTTGACTTGGAAGATGGCCAAAGGGCTTATACGGATCTGCTTGCATCTAAGGTGACTCCTGCCCTTCGCTTGCTCAATAAGAAGAAGAGTGTATCAATTAAGCAGCTTGCAAAGAAGACGAAGTCCAACAACTACAATGCAGGTGTTCTTGGAGCTGCTCTCGTGGATACAGAGCTGAGTGAGATAACCAAGGTGTCGACTCCATTTAGGGCTTTCGTTATGAATATCGCAGGCCTCGCCTTTCTCATAATAACTTGGGATCAGCTTCTAGGAGGTAGTAGTGGTGGTTTCCAGACCACATTAACAATCATTGGAGGCGCCCTCTCTCTCGGAGTGATAATAGCACTTTACTTCACTCGCAAGTCACAGATTGAAAGATTCAGGACTGATGTCGACGGAATTATTCTTGAAACGCCACCCCCAGAGGAAGATGCAGCAGATGAACCAGATGAGCCCGTAGATGAGGAGCCATCGGCTGAGTTTGATGAAGTCGAATCTCCCGAAGAGGGTGTGGAAGAGGAAGCGCCTGTAGAAACAGACGAAGCAGAGCTCTCCTCTGAGGAGGCAGTCGAGGATGAAGATTCCGATATGTTCGATGAATCAGAAATAGACTCTATTAAAGAGGATGAATCTGACCAACTGACTCCTGAAGAGTTGGACAAGGAACGTATGTAAGACAGAGGGACGATAGGTTCCTCTGTTCTCCTTGGCCAGTTGATTCAACATGTAGGTTCCCAAAGATTGAAGTTCAGGTATTTGCCGAGCAGGGCTTACTACTGCTCCAACTAATCTCGGAGTGTTAAGCAATGGTTGACCAAATCGCAATTATTGGGTGTGGTGCCGCTGGCGCAACTGTCGCAATGCAGGCAAGGAAGTTCAATCGAAAAGTAGGAATCTCGATTATTAACAAGGAACCGTACTCTCAGTATTCCCGATGTGGCCTTCCTTACACGATTTCTGGAAAAGTAAAGACATTTGATGATCTTATCCTCATGCCGGTTGATAGCTGGTCCGGACTCAAGATTGACGCCAAATTTGGCACAACAGTCACAAAGATTGACCACAAAGCCAAAACATTGTTCTACGAGGGCCCAGAGGGTTCGGGGAGCTGTGAATATGATGCTCTGGTCTTCGCAACTGGTGCACGCAACGCCGACCCCCCGATAAAGGGTCTCGACAAGAAGCGCGTGTATGGCCTGAGAACTCTGGACGACGCTAAGGCTCTTGCCGCAGAAGTTGGCAACACAAAGAACGCAGTCATCATTGGCGGTGGCCTTGTTGGTATGGAGGCTGCAGAAGCATTCCATGAGAAAGGCGTGAACGTGACCGTCGTTGAATTCCTACCCAACATCCTTCTGGCGATGGTTGACCCCGATATGGCAAGTATCGTAGAGGAACATTGCAAAGAGCACGGTCTGAAGATACTCACCAATACTGCAGCCCAGGAAATTACTGGTGATGAAACACCCCGCACAGTAGTGATTCAAAACAGAGAAACTCAGGAGATAACGGAGATACCTGCTGACATAGTCGTCGTATCGACTGGAGTGAGAGCTGTCACCGACCTTGCAGCATCAATCGGTGCGGAGATTGGCACAACAAAAGGCATCAAGACTAACGAGCGAATGATGACGAACTTGAAGGACGTCTATGCAGTCGGCGATTGTTCCGAGAATGTTGGATTCATGACGAGAAAACCCGTTCCCGGTGGTCTCGGAACTGTTGCAGTGAGACAGGCACGTGTTGCAGGAATCAATGCTGCAGGTGGTGACGTGAAGTTCCCTGGAATTGTTGGAGCTAAGGTCACCAAACTGTTCGGACTTGAAGTTGCTAGCACAGGCTTCATTGAACACACTGCCAAAATCTTCGAAGTAGAGATCGTCAAGGGTTCTGTTAAAGGAAGCACCAAGCCCCATTACTATGCTGGTGGGAAAGATATCAAGGTTAAGACATTCTATGAGAAGGGCACAGGGAAGCTTGTGGGCGGCCAGATTGTGGGCCTCGAAGACGCTGCGATGCGAATCAATGTAGTTACGCTCGGAATTCAGCACAAGATAACTGCGGCTGACCTATTTGACATGGAGAATTGTTACGCGCCGGCGATTTGCGACACATGGGATCCGCTGGTCACATCTGCAGAAGCGGCTCGACGCAGGCTGAAAATCTGAATCTCCCCATCATCCACCAATCTCAAGTAGTGATCCGGGGCAGTTCGCCCTCGGCTCATTCATAGGCGATTGTCTTGATGTTATCAAGCGCGTATTGAAATGATGAAACCTGCGTGGGTGAGCTTGCCACAAGTGCGATTCTCTCCACGCTTTCCGCGTTCTTGGCATGGGCATGAACCGCCTTCACAATCTCCTCTGCCGTTTCCCATGTGGGGATTCTTCCGACTTCCAGTCCCATTGTGAAAAATCCGACTTCCTTGACCTCGAGACCCTCTGCAGTCCGTAGAGCTTTGCTAGTCGCATCATAGATTATTGCCCGTCGACCCGGATCGGTCATTGAAACGCTCGGCCAGTGCTCTACATTCTCAGATGATGTGGCCTCTTGGATTGTTATCCCAAAGCTCTCAAGGTGGCCGCCTACACCTCCAGCCCCTCTTATGTTTGTGCCCACCTGGATGTTCTTTGCCTTAACGACCAAACCAAGGTCTGTGTCATCCGCGCGGCCAAGCGAAATGGATACAGAGATGTTGCCAATCATCCATTCCTCTTTCACATCCCTGCCCCCGTGAGCTTAAGTATCCCCTTAAATGCGCCGTCCACTTCAGGATCTAGCGATACAAGAATCACTTCCTTGACGGAACCTGCGATGGTTGAATGGTCCTCAATCGCCTCAATAACAGCCCTCGCGGATTGTTCTTTGGAGAGTCCCCCAACACCTGCTCCGATTGCTGGAAATGCAATCGATGTCAATTCATTTTCAGTTGCCAGTCTAAGCGCTTCTCGAACAGATGACTTGATGTTGTCATACGTGGCGGGTTCTCCTGGTGACATTCCCGCGCAATGAATTACATGTTTTGCAGAGAGCGCTCCTGCACTGGTGATGACTGCCTCGCCCGGCTTGATGGGGCCTTGAGCCATCGCTTCTTGCTCTATGATGTCGCCCCCCTTTCTTTTGATGGCACCAGCAACACCAGAACCCATCCATAGATCCGAGTTGGCGGCATTGACAACTGCATCAACACTTAACGCAGTGATGCTTCCGATGTGCGTTCGGACTAATATGCCTCCTATTTTCTTATCCATAAATGCCACTTCCTCGCTTGGACGCATTGAACATATGGCGCGAACACGTAAAAGTATGTCGAGGTACACAATCCTTTTCTCTGCATCAGAATGCGTTCCTAGTGGCGAGACAACTGAACGACATAGACCCTGCTGAA
>JABCTJ010000120.1 GCA_018238375.1 Candidatus Thorarchaeota archaeon | reverse complement strand
CTAGCTTTGGGAAGGCGGGCGGGGAGAAAGATGCTTTCTTGAAGAGCAATTACGAACTATACCTTCGAACATTATGTGAGAATCTCTCAGAGTTGATTGAATATGGGCGGCCAGACGTTCACATAGTTCTTGAGAACCATGCTTGGAATCATGTGGTTCGTGAGGCAATTGGGACTCTGCTTCCGGCAGGTCTCAGACTCTGTCTTGACATTCCAAAGCTCTATGGACCCGACCTTAGAATCAAGTCTGAAGACTGGGCTATCTTTCAAGAACATAAGGCTGTCATTGAAGTAGTTCATATCCACGATTGGTCTAAGAAGCACGGATCCCATCAAGTCGTCGGAACTGGTTCAATAGACTTCGAGCCAAGCCTGCGACTGCTGGCTGGATTGCATAGTCCGGCTCAATATGTGTTCGAAGTTCGACCCAGAGAGTCCGCTCAGGAGAGTCTTAGCAATTTCAGTCGAATCTTGAATGGAACTGGCATCTCCCTCTGACCTAGGACAATCTTCAACCTAACAGGTTCTCAATCTTCATCCACATCATGACCTCGTCCGCATACCGATTTCCGTGTTTTAGGCCCCGTTTCAAGACTCCGAACTCCCTGAAACCTATTCTCTCATACGATGCAATGGCTTTCTCGTTACTCCTTTCTGTACTGACTTGGACCATCTCAACTCCCCTCTCAACAAAATGCATTGCAATCGCCTTCATCATGAGTCTGGCAATGCCAAGGCGTTGGAAATCCTCTGCTACCACCACTTGCACCATCTCTATCCTATGCCTCTCACCAATCCATCTCTTTCTGACTCCCGTACACACTCCAACAACCTTGGACCCACTAAGCGCACAGACACTGAGAACCTCTTCTGGGCCCGGGGCGATAAGACCATCTCTTCCTTGCCTTACTTCCTCTACTGACATCCCACCGAAGAGATCATTGGCAATCGAATCTGCATGACGATTTTCGTATGATTCGATGTGGATTCTGCTGCCATCCTTCAACTCGTAGTCCGCCACTATCTGCCATTCTCCTGACATTGTATCGGTAACAAACCTACCTCATGTGGTGCGAATATGCCGCCAGTTTCAGGTCTTATTGTTTATGGGTTCTCTTTGCCACTAGTACGTCCCTTATCTCCCGAACAGCCACCAGAGTGCTCTCTCGGAAGAACACACCCTTCTTTCGGAGCCGCCTCTCAGGCGTTACAGCTAAGGGCGAACCCTTGAACCTGCGTAACTCCTTGAGAATGAAATCCCTTGCCTCCTCGTAGAACGTAATTCCCTCAATACGTTGATCTCCCGAGCCCTTGGTTAGCTGATGGATGAGCCCCGCGGCTAAACCCGGGTGTTGCGCTCCATCTGACTGTCCTGCTGTTTCGATGCGTACAACGCCTATGCCAAACAGTCTGTCCAATGGTCCAACTCGAGTTGAGATATTAGTAATTGAACGAAACGGGACGTGTTTGCGAACGATTGTGATGATCCCTTTTTTCTCGAATACTTCAGGCATGGTTTCTCCCGAGTATGCAACTAGCGAATACTCAATGCTTCTGACGTAGAGATGGGTCCATATCAGTGCAGGAATCAACCAAATCATGGTGAGTGTCCAATACCATTGGCTGCCCGTCACCCACGTATCCTCCAGGAACCATATCTCGACGCGGAATTCCTTGAGTATTATCTCACGCAGTACCTGTGAAATCCAAGGATTAGCAAAGAACATCAGATAGAATACAACCCATAGTGCGAAGGCAAGGAGAACGAATTTGAGTCCCTTCTTGTAGCGAAAAGCGGGGGCGGGTTTGAAAATTCTGCCACTCACCACGCTCTCGACAGGAGGTTTGACAACTCTTCCATCAGACGAGCCCATCTTCAACTCTCCCTTGCGCCTACTTTCCCTGGTTCCTGAGGAGATCGCGTATCTCCCTTAGAACCAGCAGTATCTCATCCTCAAGAGTGCCTTCCACCCTGGGAGCTGCTTCATCTACTGGGAACACAACCTCTGTGCCAGTTACATAGGGGGTTGTGAACTTACGCAACTCCATCAAGACAAAATCCCTGAGTTCCTCGTAGAATGTGATTCCTTCAAGCTTCTCTTCTGGACCGGACATCGTCTGCCCAGAGTGTCCTGCAGTCTCTATCTCAACACTCCCGATTCCAAACCACCTGTCAAAAATCCCCGCCCTGCTGGAGATATTGGTGATAGTTCTGAAGGGAACATGTTTTCTTGTTATGTTGAGGATTCCTTTCTTCACATATATCTCCGGACTTGCCTCTCCTGTTTCGCCTAACACTGAGTACTCGATTGAGTTGATGTAGATATGATAATAGATCATTCCTGGGATTAGGATTGCCAACGCTATTCCCCAGTACCACAGATTGAGAGGAATCCACCATAGGTCCATGAATATCTGGTTTCCAGGCGAGCCAACAACCATACTGGCGATTCCTATTGTCCCCACTATCATCGTGAACCAGATTACCACAACTATGATTATTCCTTGCAACCACATCTTGTTACGGAATCGTATACTTGGACGAAACTTGCGTCCACTCATCATCGACTCAATTGGTGGTTTGATTACCTTGCTTTCTGTTCCCATTTTACTGATCTCCATCACCTAGCTTGCTCTCAAGTTTCCTCATTACATCTCTTATCTCCCGGAGAGTTATCAACATCTCATCATCAAGGCTGTTATCCATCCTTGGTACGGGCTCCTCTCGCGGGAGCACTACCTCGGTGGTAGTGACATAGGGGTCTCTGAACTTGCGTAGCTCGTTGAGGATGAAGTCCCTTACTTCCTCGTAGAATCTGACGCCTTCAATCTTCTCTTCGGGTCCCATCATACTACCTGAAAATCCAGCAGTTTCGATTAGGACGTTGCCTATCCCAAAAAGGCGGTCGAAGGGCCCTGATGTACTGGAGATATTAGTGATGGTCCTGAAGGGGACGTGCTTCCTGGTTATTTTGATAATACCTTTCTTCACATAGATTTCTGGCATGGTCTTTCCTGACTCAGCAATTACAGAGTATTCAATGCGATTGATGTATATCGGCACCACAATCAGGGTAAACACAACGCAGAAGGCGTAGATGACTCCAACCCAGGAGTTCACAGGCATCCACCACGTTTCAACGTAGGTCCAGAATGACCAACCATCATCAAGCGCCTTAAGGTATACGACGCCCAACCAAGCTCCAACGGCTATCGCCCATATAGTCGTGGCAATCAAGACCCCCTCGATCCACAGCTTATTTCTAAATGCGCTTGACGGTCTGAATATCCTTCCGCTAACTACGTTCTCAATTGGTGGTTTGATCACTTTTCCTTCATTTTTCATTCTCATCACTTTTCCTTTCTCTTGTAACGAGGAACTTCTTTGGCCGCAAGCTTGTTGAAGATTGCAATGGATCGCTTGGTCATGTACAGTTGCTCTTCGTCCGGTCTCAGCTTGATGTCATACTCTTCCATGATAGTATCCAAAGTTTCTCTACATTCTGCTTCCTTGGGACACTCTGGACAAAGCTTACCTGCGTAAGAGTCGTGAGCATACCAGACTATGACTCCGAGATCCATGGTGAAGACAATGTACACCTGAGCATTGGCCTGATAGTCAAAGCCAATGAGCAATCCCTTGTAGTCCAAGAGACTCTCAATGTCCAAGCGATGACTCGTAGCATGTTCTGTCAATGCTTTCGCAATCTTCTTTCTTGCACGGTTGAGAACTCTTGATACGTATCCCGCATCCTTGAACATAACCTTTGGATCGGTTTCTCCTAGAAGATTCAATACGTACTGCGGGACACTGCCGCTTCTTTCATACGCGCTCGCAATATCACTTGTAGACTTTGCGTGCTGAAATTCCCACCAGACAATCGCTTCATGGGGTGACAGTAGTTCCATTTTCGTTCCTCGTGTTCTTTACCAGTCCGCCTTAAATATGCTTCTTGGTATTTCTTTCATGCTTAGTAGGTAAAGTATATATATAAGTGTGTTGAACAATGTATAAGAATCTGGTAAAGATTTAATTAGGTGACTCCGATGGCACAAAACGGAATTAGCATCAAAACAGAAGCGCTGTGCAAAACCTTCGATACAGTGCAAGCTGTTAGGAATCTGGATCTAGAGATTGCTACAGGCGGCAGATTCGGTTTTCTCGGCCCTAACGGGGCAGGGAAAACAACCACTGTCCGCATACTCTCAGGTCTTCTGAAACAAACGAGCGGAACGGCTGAGGTCTGCGGATACAATATTGACACTCAGCGTGATGAGATCAAGGCGATAACAGGTCTACTTCCTGAATCGCCAGGACTCTATTCCAAGCTCTCAGCTGTGGAGTTTCTCGAGTTCGTTGGCGCACTCAATGGACGCAATGGCGAGTTGTTGAATCGACGCATTGACAGCCTGCTGTCCATGCTCGGACTTGAGGGTCGTCAAGACGATCTTCTAGAATCGTATTCTTCAGGAATGAAACAGAAGGTGCTTATGGCGTCCACTCTTCTGCACGAGCCCAAGCTGGTGTTTCTAGACGAACCCACCTCACGCCTTGACCCTGCGGCAAGTGCCATTGTGAAAGAACTCATACTTGTCCTTGCTGAGGAAACTGAAACGAGCTTCTTCATCTGCACTCACATGACAAACTTCGCAGAAGATGTCTGCGACGTGATTGGGATACTGAACGAGGGCGAACTTGTCACACTTGGTTCACCAGAGAGCATTATTGACTCGGCAGGCACATCTGACCTTGAACATGCCTACTTGGACATTGTCGGAGGCCGTGTAGATCGCAAGGCTCTACTTGCTTGGAGGTAAATCCTATGGTGAAAAAATGGTTTCATATTGCCAAGGCCGATTTCTATGTCCTCACGGCAGGCATGAGGAACCACAGGCGATTGTACTCCGGGGTTTTCTGTACTCTGGGGATTGTGTGGGCGGTCTATGGTGCTCCATTCCTCATTGGTGGAGCCCTTAATGCAATCATACCCATGAGCGATATTCAGGCACTACTGATGATAATGTTTCCAGGGCTGATGCGTTCAGCAATGATGGTGTTGTGGATTATGCTCCTGTTGTTCCCCATGACCAAGGCACTTGAGGAGATTAAGATTGGTCATTGGGAGATATTTCTCTCCAACAACGTGAAGACAAGAGATATCCTGACGGGTAGCTTCCTCGGTGGATTGCCGCTCTACGGTCTAATAACCCTCTTCTTGGCACCTCTAATAATCACCCCATTCATACTGGCCTTTGAGGTTTCACTCATTGGAGTGGCTCTCATATACACCGTGCTCATATTGACTGTGCTCACAGTTCTATGGATTTCAAACTTCGTCACAGCAGCGGTTAAGTCAAAGCTTGGGGCCTCTTCAAGAGGGAACGATATTGCAAAGGCGCTGTCATTTGTGATTGCATTCGCTGGCATTATGCCAATGTACGGACTGATATTCGCTGCGCCAATGATGACCGAGATTCTAGGTACGGATGTCTTTCTACTTCTGCCTTTCACATGGAGTGCTGATGTCGTAAGCTGGATTGCCATCACGTTCAACGGGATTGGCCTTACTGAATCGGAAGTCGCGTTCTTCGGCACTATACTTCAATTCGATCTGCTAGTCAGTATTCTGTTGGCATGCGTTTTCAGTGTCGTTATCCTAGGTCTGACACTCGGAGCTGCAGACAGGGTGTTTACCATCACTGCAGGAGCTCGAACGGAGCGAATCATAACAGTTGGCAGAGAGAACTTCATTCTCCGAGGTGTAAGGAAACTCATTAGTGACTCATTCGGTGTTCTGCTGGTCGTCAACATGAAGGACTACTTCAGGAAGGCGCAGAACCTTTCCAAGATGTTCTATGGAGTCATCCTAGCCATTGTACTTCCACTCATCATGACTCTCTTCACGGACTATGGGGGCGGCAAGGACCTCGGAGATATAATCACCATGTTTGGAATGATGTTTGCCATGGTGGGCGCCTTGCCGTTTGTCGGGACTGGATTCCTTGAGAGCAAGGACCAATTATGGATCCTCCAGAGTGCCCCCCAGGGCGCGTCAAGATTCGTCAAGTCCCGGCTTGTGATGGCTGCAATTGCTGATGTGTTTCTGACTTTAATTGTGGCTGTTACGATGGCTTTCGTCCTTGGCCTTAATGCGGTGGATTCGTTGTTGCTCTTGGGATTTGGGTTCATGGTTGTCATCGGCTCGTCCATGGTGGCGATTGGAGTTACTGCCCGCAATCCGAACTACGAAGACACAAAGTCACCAGCTCATCAAGCTAACATGATGATAGCGATAGCGATTCCCATGTTCGCCATGATAGGTTCGATATTTCTCTTCGTATTCCTAGCTGTCATGGGCCTGGATGTAATGCTGGAGAGTATGATTGGACCCTTTGGTCTTCAGGTACTCTCTGCACTCATTGGACCAACCTTATTGCTGAGCGTGGGTAGCATCTTTGTCATCTCGGGAATAAGAAGTCTGTCGAGCCCTGATGTGTAGGAGGGAAATGCAAATTGCTGTGCCTTTCTCTGGGTGCAACCACCGGTCGAGACTGGCAATTGCTGGTCTTGGCCGCCAATTCACCTCAAACGGCGTTGACTTTCGAGGAAAACTTTCAACTGAGTCGAACAAATGATAGGCTAATGTCGTTACATTCAACAAAAAGCATATCTGATAGGAGAACCAAATCCAATGCGAGGTTAACGCCTTTCAGACTGATGTGCATGGGCACAAATGCTAACCAAGGATGGTGAAAAGAATGATATCACTAAATCTTCCAAAAAGTGCGCTTATAGTGTTGAAGGGTTTGACTGTCAGTGGCCCTATGAGCCCCAAGGACATCACCGAGAAAACAAAACTCGCACCTCGAACAGTCAGTTTTGCCCTACGTAGACTCCTGGGCTGGAGACTTTGCCGTAAGGTTCCCAACCTCAGCGACATGCGACAGCCTCTCTACCTAGCTAACCGGGAGATGGCCAGAAACCTCCTCCGAAAATACGGCATGGATGGTAGCATGAGATCTGCTCCTGCGGGATTCGCGTATCGTCATTGAAGTCGACGGGTTCAGTCCCATTTTTCCAAAGAGAAGAACTACCGTTTCCTTGAAAACCTATTTTCGTGCCTTAATAACGAGGTTTCTGTGTTCTGTGCTTGCGAATGGAT
>JABCTJ010000111.1 GCA_018238375.1 Candidatus Thorarchaeota archaeon | reverse complement strand
AAACAATCTTGTGATGATACCAGTCAGTGCCAGTGTCATGCTTATGCCGTAGCCCAACGGAAAGACTAGATCAAGAACCTGTAGCGTGGTATACAATTGTCTACCCTGCTCGCCAAGCACAGTAAAGAGATGATTGGCTTCAGCAAAGGTGTAACCCAATCTGCTATCTAGGATTGGCAAGCCTTCGGATAGCGCCAGTATTTGGGGATTGATATATCCCATCATCACAATGGCTACAACTATAGTCAGAACGAGGAATAGCAGGATGATTCTCAGGGTAGCTAACTTCTTGATACGGTCTAGGAGTTTCATCTCTCTGTTCTCCAGCATTTTCATCAACTAAGTGCACCCTTTAAGAAACCGCGTGATTGATTGTCGGTGCTTAGGTGGAGGTTATTAGACTTCATCATGACTTGCTGCTATGAGATCGGAGAAGTGGCTGCTTGTAGGAGGCCAGGTCTTCAGACTCGAACGCGCTTCCATGAACCTCAGAAACGCGCTTCAGCTTGCGAGTGACTTGAGTCAAGAGAAACAGGTTGTCGTAAGAAAGAGCCAAGCAGATAATTGGGCTGTATATTGGAGGCACAAGAAGGATAGATCGATGTGTCCTTCGTTCACTGAGAATCTTATTGAGAACGAGCGCACATACTGAATTGCTGTTCACGGATAAGATAGGGAATTTGGGGGCATTCAACCCCCAAAAATATTCACTCTAACTTTTCGAAATCTTCCTTGGAAGCGCCGCACATCGGACAGACCCAATCATCAGGTAGGTCCTCGAACTTTGTACCCGCTGCAATTCCGCTGTCTTCGTCGCCTTTGTCTTCGTCGTATACCCAGCCACAAACTAGACATTCCCATCTTGCCATTTTAGCATTCTCCGGTTTCAATCGAGTATTGCTCATTCAAGGTCGTAATGACCTTATGTGCATTACTTCGTTTCTGGGTCGAAGTGATAAAAGCGTTCGGTTGCGACAGCTTGGGAGTATGAAGCTGCTATTGATCCTCCTCTTCCCAAAGGTTTTCTTCCAACTCGGAGGGTTTCTCTTCTTCGACATCAGGCTCCTCAGCTTCTGCAATCTCTTCCACGACTGGTTCTTCAGAAGGCTCGGCTTCCTCCTCAGTCATGATGGGCTCTTCTTCAGGGGGTAGTTCTGCCGCCGGCTCGAGAACCTTCCCAGCACGTCTGATGAACAACAACTCCATCACAAGCGCCACTAACGGAAAGATGAAGAGCTTTGTCAAGTCGCCCATGGCTGCTCCCAACACCGGGTCTACCGAGGGTAGTATTGGTAGTATTGTGTCTGCAAAGTAGTAGCCAGAAGCAAGGAAGAATGTGAGAGTCACTGCCAGTTCCTTTGATATCTTCCATCTTGTTTCCTTTTCAGCTCTTGAGGCTAAAGTAGATCCCACAGAGCTCATTGTGTAGAACACAAAGAATATGGTGATTGCAAAACCAACTATATCGAAGCCAAGCGTAGTGGTCTTACCTGCGTTGTAGATGAAGTATGCAGAGTAAAGGGAGATGAAAAGTCCAATCAATGCCACATTAACGAAGGTTGTCTTTTCGCGCTGGCGACCCAGGATCATTCCATTGAAAAAGTTGAAGGATGCTGCCACTAAAGTTCCTAGCACAAGCAGAGCAAGCCTTGGCAAGTTAGCTAGGAGTTCGGTGAGATTTATTGACAAGACATACCCGAGAGCACCGAAGATCACCACGTAGCAGAAGATATGGCTCATTGTGACTAGGACCTTCATTAGTCTGGAGTTCTCCCTGACATCAGCTTTTTCAGCATAGCCTAAGCTTGTTCTCGTTGAGAAGTACGCTTGGAATGAAATCCAACCCAAGAATGCGATTCCGAAGTATACAATCATGAACACAGCGAACAAGTTGAATACGAAATATACCTGAAGTATAATGCTGACAAATATCCAAATGATGAACATCACTGCGGACGAACTATATGATTCCTCACTAGCGACGAATCGTTGCAGCCCAAGTAGTGATAGGATTGCAGTCAGGAGGAAGAACATTGGGAATGCCGCTGATATCAGTGTGGCATATGCCCATGCACTTGGCACGAGAAGCGCCATTTGCTGCAACACGGTGGTCAACACTAGGCCCAACACAAAGACAATCGTGAGCCATCGGAGTCTCCTTGACTCCCAGAACATCTTTAATCCGTTTACAAACTTGGTTAGCATAGGAATTTCCATTTGACTACCTCCTGCACTATTCGAGCTAGAACAATTCTCTCTTTTATGTTCTCCCACTCGCCTTTTTCAGAAGAAATACAAATTCCTCTTCGAGAGTGGGAGTGAAGTCAGGTTTCTCTATTATTGTATCAATTCTTTCGCCATTCTCGTCGAAGATCTCAATCCAGGGGATTGCCTTGACACCCCAGTCCTCAGTTTCAGGGGGTGATGGTGGGATTCGCCACTGGTGATCTGGATCCAGTGCTGCAACCTTTATCGTTCCGAATACGCGCACTTCCAGACCAAGCTTCTCTTCCAAGTGCAATAAAACTGGTATTGCCTCTCGGCAGTCTTTGCACCAGCTTGCGCCCAGCACAACGACAGTCAGACCTTTCACGAGCCCTTTCAGCTCTTTCATCGCTTGCACGTTCAATTTGTAATTGCTGTATGTCTGCATCTGCTCATCTTTCGACTCGCCCTTGAGACTCTCCAAATATTCTCTGCACGTGACGGTTCTGGTCCGGATTTCAACGAGGTCGACCATGGCAATCAACTCCACAATAGCTCACTGTTCAAGCGCTTCTGCATAGTGTTTCCTTTTGTATCTCTCGGAAGTGTCATTCAATGCGTTGACCCAAGACGCCATAAGAACGCTGATAAGAGAATTTGTGGACACTAACCCGAGTACAAGGATGGTGCAGCCGCTGACCGCCGAGGTATACAAGACACTAATTGTTGGCCCACGCAATGTAGGGAAATCGTCTCTTGTTCGGAGATATCTTCTGGGTCGTTTTGAAACCACTTACACTGCAACGGTGGGTGCTGACCTCAGCGTAGCGACTTTTGATTTTCCTGAAGGTACTATCGTTCTTAGTGTGGTTGATCTGGGCGGCCAGCAGACATTTGCTGCGCTTAGAAACAGATTCTATCAAGGTGCTCACCACGTTATCCTAGTATACGACAAGACTGACCGATCTACCTTTGAGGACATTCCAAAGTGGTATGAAACTCTAACCGAGGGCATCAGAATGCCAAGCTACATCTTTTTAGCTGGATCTTTGGTTGCAAATAAGGTTGACATGACGGATGCCTTTGAAGTGACGGAAGAAGAGGGTCGCCAACTGGCCGATCTACTATCCATGAAGTACTTTGAAGCCAGCGCGAAGACCGGAGTGAATGTCGCCGAAATCTTCATCCACGCTGCATCGTCGTGTAGACTTAGGATAAAGAGCAACTTAGCTGAGAAGAGCATCGTCTAGTCTTTCTCTCTTACCTCGGGTCTTTTCTACATCCAGTACTCACTGAGTTGCCGCTGTTATCCTGCAGTCTGCAATCCTCACTGAAGGAATAAACGTAGGCGTTTCAACTTCCCACCAGTAGATCTGTCTGCGGTCGTTACCAAATGCAGTGATGTTCGCAAACATTCTGAGCATGCTGTCACTGATCCTCACGTTCTTGATTGGCTTCATCTCTCCTTTCT
>JABCTJ010000063.1 GCA_018238375.1 Candidatus Thorarchaeota archaeon | reverse complement strand
CTCTATGCTGTTCTGGCACTTCTTCCTATGAGTACCTTTCTGGGAGCTGGAGGCGTCACTAGTCTTCTGAGCTTCGCAGTCATCATTGCGCCTCTCTTCGGATTGCTGCTTGGACCAACCAGGGGTTTTGTTTTCGGTTTGATAGCTGGAGTACTAGCGTATATAGTGACTCTACCCTTCGGTGTAAGTGTCTACATATGGCTGCCACCGACAATCCTAGGTCCTGCATTCGCAGGACTATTCACGGGGTTCGCGATGAAGAAGACGACGAAGATTAGCGGTATTCGCTTGCCAGGTCCAATCTTGACTGCGCTGTTTCTAGCTGCAATCATCGTGCTGTACGAGATTCCTAACTATAGCGCCTGGTGGTTTATGACGCCCTACTTTCTCGCATTGATCATTGTGTTGTTCCTGCAGATGAGAAGCATTGAATTCAATCCTGATAGGCAAGGGCCCTCAAAGTACCTGCAGCTCCTTCCGTACACATTCATCGGCGCGATGCTTGACCACTCTATGATGGCGATGGGTTCCGTCTATCTCTTAGCACTGGAACCAGCGCTTTTTGGCTTCGTTATATTTCCGTTGATGCTGTTGGAGCGCGGGCTTGCGGCGATTGTTGGTGCTGTGATCGCATCTGTTGTGCTGGGCGCATTCCGCAACGATGTGTGGATTGAAACTCAAATCGTTTCAGCTGAATCCAGTGTTTGAATAACAACCTCAATTGCGCGCACGATGTTTTCGAGAGGCATAGTAGCAAGCTCCATCTTATCCTTCTCAAGGGCTTGAGAGGGTAGCGGCGGCAAGTGTATGAACGTGGCACGCCCACGAATCTCTCCTGTCGCAATTCTGTGGAGGATACTGAATAGAATCCAATTGCATCCATATGTTCCGGCGTGATAGCTGACGTAAGCAGGAATCCCCTCACCTTTGAGAGCCTCTACAAGGGCGTGAGGGTCAATATTCGCGTAGTAGGCTGCCGGCGCATCTGCATCAATTACATCAGTTTCTGGAGTGTTTCCGTAGTTATCAGCGCGCTTTGTGCCCAATGCATTGATAGCAATACGTTCAATGGATACCGTAGCTCTACTTGCTTGACCACAACACAAGATGACCTGGGGGTTATGAGCAGCCAACAGCTCTTCAAGCTTGTTCAAGGCTGTCGCGTAGTCGAGCGGTAGGGTAGCCCCTATGATGTCGTATCCTGCAATCTTTCGCCCACTGATTGCTTTCACTAGTTCATCTGACGGGTTGACGCTGTATTCATCAAAGGGCTCAAACCCTGTAGCAAGCAGTTTTAGCATCTTTCCACTTCGCTTCGTAGCTTTGTGTTCATGTTTCATCATGTACCCAACCAGAGATTACGGATGATGACCTCTCCAAGGAATAACGCACCGATGGCAATCTGGAATATTCCTATCACGACACTGATCCAGTTGATTCCTCCAACCTTGGCTTTTTTGCCAGCCTTGTCAGTTCCAACAGCAAGAACAACCCCGAAGAGAAGGTCTGTTGAGATGTGCACGAGGTATATGAGGACTCCAGCAAGGAAGACTGTCCCTACCTCAAGAGTTTCCATGAGGCTTGATACGGCCGTAAACCCTGCTGCAATCCACCACAGTAGGAAATATGGCGAGAGAATGCTCACTAGAGCACCTTGAATCGTCGCTTCGGCAGCAGTTGCGGCACTCATTGTTTCTTCGGATTCTTTGCTCTGCAGATTGTCACTGTATCGATATTCTCTGAGCGCCATAAAGCCAAAGAGGATGATCACGAGACCCCCGCCGCCCTTCATGAGGTTGATAATTAGTTGGTTTTCAATAACCAGCTGAATGCTCAGGATTATCACCACAATAATACCAATCTCAACAATGGCATGACCGACCATAGGAAGTATTCCGTGCAGCTTGCCTCTCTTGTTTGTCTGCTGGACAACTGCCGCGGAGAGTGGACCTGGGGCTAAAGCTCCTGTCAAGGAAAGAATGAACCATCCAACAAGAATCTCTACAACAGCCAAAGCACTGGTCTCCACTCTCTATGCGCTACCCTCCCTTGAAAAATGTTCGAATGTATGCATAACACGCATACCCTGGTATTACTACTATTACATGTCATTCACTTAACGCGTGCTGAGAAAGCTTAATAGAACTCTGAGCAGAATCGACTCCTATCGGAGCGGAATTCTGTGAAGCAGGTTCAAATCGTTGTTCCTTTCGAAAAGACCGAGTCCGTACTCAACTTCCTTCTTGATGTTGCTGACGTAAAGAACGTCATGAAGTTCAATGCTGATAATGCCCATGTCTTGCAGTTCCGGATTCCGGACAATGCTGTCTTGGAAACCGTGGAGAAGCTAAAGAGCCGCGGCATTGGCGTGGAATACGGCTATGTGGATATCCTGGATCTGACTGCCTCACTTCCAAGAGAGGCTGAAGAAGAAAGTAACAAGATGCTTCATAGGGAAGCTAGTCTGGCGGTTGAGGAGATCTACGAAAATGTCAAGAAACAAGTATCACTGAGCTTTGATTTCATCGCATTTGTAGTCGTTGCGGCGGTTATGGCTGGTTTTGGCCTGATGCAGAACAACATGGTCATTATTGTTGCTTCAATGCTCCTGTCTCCACTCATGGGCCCAATGCTAGGAGTGGCGCTTGGACACGTCGTTGGTGACAATTCACTCTTCATCAAAGGCACGAAAAACGAACTGATTGCATTAGCGTTTTCATTTGCCGTGGGGGGGGTGATGGCGCTCCTGATGCCTATTTTGGACCCTGGCCTACTTGCCCGAGTTGTGGCAGGAACCGGGGAGTTTGCATCAAATACTACCATACTTACGGAAATCACGAGAAGAGGGAATATGTTTTCCGGGCTTGACATCGGAATCGCAATCTTCTCTGGTGCTGCAGTGGCAATATCCGTGACCAGAGGCGATATGTCAAGCCTAGTTGGTGTTGCCATCTCAGCGGCACTAATGCCACCAGCTGTCAATGTGGGAATGATGATCATACTTGGCATCGCCTATGGAGCCCCAGTCGCGATATCAATTGGGACCGGTTCCCTAGCACTTCTAGCTATGAACATAGTATTGATTGACGTTGCTGCGATTATCACTTTTAAAATCAAGAAGCTGACACCCATTGCGAACAAGTCAGCGACCTGGACGGGGGTCATGGAGTTCAAGCAGACACGTTCAGCAAGCCTCTATCATACGGCCCCGATAGAGCCTGTGAGCAAACCTGAGGCTACAGCTGCGACCTTCACCCCTGCGCCTTCAGAAAAAGAAGACAGTAAAGAAACCGCGAACATCGCGAGCAAAGAACCTGCAGAGCCAGAAGGCTAGAATCCACTTGATGCATGCACATCTAGATATGCTGATTCCAGTATGGACCCCTTATCCGAAATTAAAGACTGGATGATCTCCTCTCGCAAGTCGTTTCAGAGTGTATTTTCAGAGATATGCAATCTTGAGAATATGAAGAGGACTATCCACTGGTCGAACTGTATTATTTAGAAGATTGGCAGACTCTTGGCTTAGCTCCGTCAATCAGTGGCCACGCATTTGCTCATTCCACTTGCTTCGCTTCCGAGCTTGACATATCATTCTTGAGAACACTAGTATTACAACTGCAGACCCAAGAGTAATTGTCATTGACAAGATGGAGCCGATATCACCGATTATCCCTGTTGTAGTGGTGTTAGTTGTGCTTGGGGGAGTGGATATTTCATCTTCTGATGTGACTATCACTGTAACAGTATCCGTCGAGTTGTGACCGTCACTATCAATCAGATTCAAAGTGTAATTGTAAATTCCTATGTCAAGACCATCCAAGTTTATCGAGATGTTCCAGTCACCGTACGCCCACCAATCCCAGAGTACGAGCGAATCATTCCTTAGAATCTCATAAGCCAACGGATTCTCGTCAAAAGTGTTCCATGTGATGAAGTACCCCTCCTCACCGTAGTAGTACTGAACGTCAGGCGGATTGTCTACGACCGGGGGATTCGTTTCTCCAACCACTATGACACTTACACAATCAGTCGAGTTGTGAATCCAGGTGATGTCACTCACAAGCAAAGTGTAGTTATGAAATCCAATAGTCAAGCCATCCACGTTGATACTGATTGTTTCCAAAGAGGAGTTCCACCACCCCCATTTCACCAATGTGTTGTTTCGGCGGATCTCATAGTAGTTGGGGTTCAAGTCATAGGGGGTCCATATGATGGTATTACCCATTTGACCCTCATGGTAAGTCACGTCTGGAGGACTATCCACTATTG
>JABCTJ010000234.1 GCA_018238375.1 Candidatus Thorarchaeota archaeon | reverse complement strand
AGGCTGGAGGCATTCATGGAAAAAAGGTAGAGTACGTACTACTCTAGCTCGGCTTTCTTCTCATCCATCATCTGAGTAATACTATTCCTAAGAGACCTCAAAACAACTAATGTGAGCTCAGCTTTGGTTGGAACATCTAGGGTCGGTTCCACTGCAAAGGTTTCATCATTAGCAATGTTGCCAAGATTTGATTCCACATGAACTGCCTTGGTCCTCGCCGAGTCTAGCGCGCTCCTGAGTCTGGTTCTTCTTGCAGCTTCGTCAGGCATATCTGTAGTTGCTGCACTTGGCATCTGAGAGTAAATCATATCAAGGTCTCTGATAATCTCGGAAGTCTTCGCCTTGAGTTCTGTCAGTGTGTTCACAACTTTTCTCTTCTTCTCAGCTTCAAGTGGCGATTCGGTTCTTGATGAAGAAGCCTCAGATTCCATCTTGCGCTCCTGCTCAGTGATTGCTGAAATTATATTCTCGCGAATGGGCTCTAGAACAGACATTGCATAGACCTTCTTTTCGTAGTTCCGAGTCTTGGCCAAGCCCTCCATCATGACTTCATCTCCAAGGATGGCGTCCATCGCATCTACCATCTGATTGATGACTCCGAGTCGCGCCTTCGCCGTATCAAGATCTTTCTCATCAACGTCAGTCCGGACTTGTTGCAGAGATTTAGAAAGGCCTCCGACGATTCTATGTATCGGATTCTTGTCGAGAGGAGACTCATCGATAGTCGAACCCAGAATTTCCACCCTAGCCTCGGTCACATCCAAATCGCGTACAATCTTCTCGCTCATTTTGAAATCTTTTAGAACTAGAGTTCCAGGACCGGCTTGAAGCGAATATTCCGTATTGAGCTCGTCCATGTATGAGCCACGAACTAGTATCGAGTACTCCTTGACGCCCATGAGTTCTTGGGAGGATTTCACGTTAATTTCGAATGTAGTTGATTCGCCAGGTGGCAGTGAAGATATGGTCTTGGCCTTATCACCTGACATGTGGTCGAGACCTTCATCAATATGCCATTCTATTCTCAGTTTTGTGGCAGCTCCGTCACCAACATTCTGGATAATGACGCGAAGCGGAAACTGCTCAACAAATGTCATGTCAACTGGAAGGTCCAGCTGCATGCTGATCTTTGGAACCTTAAGCTTCCCACGGAGTATCTCCCTAACCATGTCGAGACCCTTATCGACGTACTTCGAGAACTCCTGAGCACCAGAACTAGCCAGCGCAGCTTTCAACTCTGTAACAACCGCATTTTCTGCAGATGCAAACGCATTGACATCTACTGATTGGATTGCGCTTTCCAGCATCTGAGGAATCTGGCTAAGTCGAACAACAGCCGGGAACATCATCTTGGAGGCATTCTCAGCCGCGAACGTCTTGGCTCGATGGAAACCATCGGTATCTTTGCCGATCATGATATAGATCATAGAGCCCGCTATCGCCAACGTAGCGCCCTTCTTGGTTTCAGCATCTTCGCCCCACATCAGATGTTCGCCAGCAGCAGCAAAGAGATCATCTGCTGCCTGCGAATATGCAGCTATTGCCTGGACTGATTGACCCATATCCGATAATATGTCTCCAGCGGAAGTCATGTTCAGTGCGGCATTCTTGAAGCTCTTCGATGTCCGATATTTTTCCGCTGCCTTAGAGAATGTAGCAGCTGCCTGTTGATAGAGCTTTTCCGCTCCTGAAAAATCGCCTCTCTGTTCCAAGACTTCAGCAGCTTTGATGTATTTTTGGCCTGCCTCGGTAAAGGACTCCCTTAGGGTTTCCTTGGTAGCTTCCTCAATTATGCGCTTGATATCATCATTCGACATGGGTGTTCACACTCCTACTATGCACCTATGACTACTGACTCTTTCTTCTCGCGGCGTCAGACAGATGTCTATCAGCCACTGAGCATTGTAGAGTTAGTAAACCTCTCGGGGAGAATGCTTGAGCCGATCTGGTAATCCTCCGCCATGGCCTTCGAACACCATCTCAAACCCGCGACCAACACCGCCCTTGGTCTTAGTTTGGAATCCAATCTTCGAAATACCACGAGCGTTTCGCTCAGCTGCCCTGCGTTGAATCATACTGACCCCAGATGGGACAATCAGTATGAGTTTCTTCTGGGCTTCATCAACCTTCAAGGAAATACCTGACACTGATGGTCCAGATGTTTCGTGGAATTTACTATCACGATATTCAAGGATTATCATAGAACTGGTACCGTCCTTTGGTCCTCTCTATCTTGACCGGACTTTATTACGTATAAGCGTTTGCGGGGTCAACTACCACTGGTTGAAAGCAGTGATATGTACGCTGAACTTCCCTCAGGAGGACCGTGAGTTTGGGTGGATAATTGCACTCCTCATTGTTTGAAAGGGGAAGGATTACTAGACAGGAAAAAGAAAAGCATCAGGAGCCCATGGAGCATGCTTTCTGATGTTCCCGGGGCCCCCGGCTGAACAACTCAAGTTTCAAGAGTCGTTTAATCTGGTGGTGGAGGTGGGGGAGGCGCATCGTCTACACGCGTATCGACTGGCGCAAGCACTGAGTCGCGCTTCTTCTTGGTGAAGAAGAAACCGCACACTATGCAAACAAGTCCAAGAACAGCAACCAACCCGCCTGCAAGCACAGTATTAGGTGCCAGGAAATCATAAGATTCATTGATGGAGGGTAGCAAAGCGATAACTGCACCCACAATCAGTACAATCACTCCAAGACACACCGGTCCTGAGCGTATATGTTCACGCCACGTAAGATATGACATGTTGTTTATTCTCCCAAATCGAGACAACATCCGCGTGGTCTCGTCTATGATAGTTGATTCAGGCGGATTGTTTTAAGATTATTGGGTTAGAATCAACTCTGATTCACGAGGGCGCGATTGTGACCGTGCATCCGCTGGAAGTTGTGTTAATGGATATTCTAGTCTTGGTCCTTGCAGAAACCTGCTTTGCAACTTCCTCGTGAAACTTGCAGGGAAATCCTGACGGAAAGGTGATCCCAGCTTTTTTGAGGGTTCCAGCACTCTCCAACAGTGCGCAGTTCCCAGTTTCCATGATGATCTTGCTTTTTGTTGACTCGGACATGGTGCTCTCTTTAGAGCAGCTTTGTATCATTGCAGCGAATCGGGAAATCAGTCCAGAAGCTTCACCCTGAGCAAACCAAAGATTGACCAAGTCACTTGCGGCTTGCTCGAACATTGCTTCAAGATGTCCCTCAGGCAATGATGCCCCATACGCTGCCATTCGCGCAATCATGACGGAGTGCGCCTCGATAGTAGCAGTCCAGGCCTTGCTTATCTTAAAGGCCGGTATCTTCGGTAGCTCCTCCACAGGCGTGACCTCTATCTTGGGTTCTGCTGCAGTTGTTTCAGGCTCTGCATATGCTGTGGGGGATGTTTCCACTTCATCGCCATAGACCAGCCTAGGATCCGCGTAATTCGGACATACACCGGACTGCTGATATCTGCGAGAGAACTGCATAAGACGCCCTGCGGTTTGCGCCACGGCGTGCCTACCAAGACCTTCGATTCTAATGTGGCCGTATATCATGCCAACTATGCTGTCCAGTACGAGTTCGTTAATTGGCTTCTCAGCGATAATCTTCTGGCCTCTGATGACTCGAACAGCCCACTTCTCGCCAAGAACACCAGCTTGAGCAGCGTAGCTAGTGTTAGTTATGACCACAATCGGAGTAACCGGATAGAAATCACTCATGCGCTTAGTTCACCTGTGTTCGTGGGATTCTAGGAGAGCTCCTCTCTGCGGCTCAAAAGGCTATCGTGACTGTATTTCACGGGCGGCTTGACGGATACTACGCGCTGATCTGACAATCGAACATCAAGCGTAAATACTCACTTTGATGTCCAAGCTTCACGGTGTTGCCTGATTGAATAAAAAGTGACTAAGGGCGCAAGACAAGCCGCTCACACCCAAGTCGGCACTCTAAATGTATGCAGTATCAGATTCATCCCTGTGAGGTTGCCTTCGGAACACCTGTTCGGCAATCGAGTGGTATCGTTTGATATCAGCAGAAGAGATGCTTGGTCGAACCTCTTGCATTGCCGCTTCAAAGTGTTTCATCGCAACTGGCTTTGCCTTCCAATCGTCTCTGACTGCAGCCATGGCGGCTTCTCGAGTTAATCCCTCGATGTCTGCACCCGAGAACCCCTCGGCCATGTCAGCAATCTTCTCCAAGTCTATATCATCAGTAAGAGGCATACTCTTTGTATGGACCTTCAAGATCTCGATGAGCGCTGCCTTATCGGGCGGAGGAACAAACACAATCGCATCGAATCTACCTGGACGCAGAACCGCTGGGTCGAGAATATCCGCACGATTAGTTGCGCCGATGACTAGAACGTTTCGCAGGGTTTGCATACCGTCAAGTTCCGCGAGGAATTGATTCACAATCCTCTGGCTAACTCCGGTATCATCTCGCACTCCTCTAGCACTCATGATTGCATCTATTTCATCAAAGAACAGAATACACGGTGCCGTTTGACGAGCCT
>JABCTJ010000020.1 GCA_018238375.1 Candidatus Thorarchaeota archaeon | reverse complement strand
CGAGAATGACAACGCGTGATGGCCCATATCATGGAGCGTTGTTCTCAGTGTCAATGTATATCCCCCAGGGCGAAACCGTGGGTGCAACGCCAGATGGACGGAAAGCAGGACTCATGTTGTCGGATGGGGTTTCGCCAGCACACAGTCGGGATACACATGGACCAACCGCCGCAATGAAGTCAGTAGCCCGTCTTGATCACGGGCTCTGCTACAATGGAACACTCTACAATATGAAATTCATGCCACATAGCTTTGATACGGAGGCAGGACGGAAGAGATTCATAGGTCTCGTCGACGCCTATTTTGAGCTTGGCGGCCTTCACGTGCAATTCAATGTAGTTGACAGAGAAACCCTTGAAGATGCGAAAGTTAATCCTCAGCTTCACAGAGACCTCATAGTACGCGTAGCAGGATACAGCGCCTATTTCATCGAACTCGATCCATTTGTGCAAGACGAGGTCATAGCTCGTACCGAGTTTTCCACCGGAACAAGCTAGAGAATTTCTTATTAAACGACACATTTAACATTCGCGCGACTCATCCTTATCCTGATTAAGTCGACACGTGAGGCTGAACTTGATGGGTTACGATGTCGTTACCTTCGGTGAAGTAATGCTAAGGCTTTCGCCCCCTGACTTCATGCGATTTGAAAACACCGTGAGTTACAACGCCAATGCAGGCGGAGCCGAAATGAACGTTGCAGTGGCATGTGCAAGACTCGGCCTGAAATCAGCATATGTGACCAAGCTTGGTGACAACTCTGTTGGACACTTCATCCGCAACAAAGCAAGGGAGCACGGAGTTGATACATCCCACATTCTCTGGGACCCCGATAGTCGATGCGGCATTTACTTCGTGGAGTTCGGGGCTGCACCAAGGACAAATCGAGTCATCTACGATAGAAAGCACTCAGCAATCAGTAGAATCACACAAAATGAGGTTCCGTGGGGAAATATCCTGAAAGGCACGAAACTGTTTCACACTAGCGGAATCACACCGGCGTTGAGTGAGTCGTGCGCTCGGGCTACCGAAGAGGTTCTGAAGACTGCAAAAGAGCAAGGATGCAAGGTTTCCTATGATGTCAATTACCGAGGTAAGCTTTGGACGCCTGATGAGGCTCGCAAATTCACAGAACCAGCCTCCGAGTACATTGACATCCTGATAACAACGGAAGAAGATACGAAGGTCGTCTATGGTATCGAAGGTAAGGATTACGAAGAGGTTGCACAGAAACTAGTGGACAAGTTTGGATTCGAAGTGGTCGTTATAACCCTCCGCGAGACCCCCTCCGTTTGGCATAACAAGTGGTCTGTCTTTGCCTACTCAAATGGCAAGGTGTACACGAGCCCGACATACGACATCGAAGTTGTTGACAGGCTTGGCGGAGGCGACTCCTGCAGTGCAGGATTCATCTATGGATATCTCAAGCTGAAGGATCTACAGAAAGCAGTTGAGTTCGGCTCAGCCTTCTCAGCTCTGAAGCACTCTGTGCCCGGCGACTTAGCATTTGTCTACCGGGAGGAAGTCGAGAAACTCATCAAGGGACGCAAGCGCGGCCTACGTATCGAGAGGTAGGTGAGCAATAATATGTGGAACAAGCAAGATGCAATGAATCTAATCAGTGAAACTGCACTTATCCCGATCATCAGGGTGGATTCGATAGATGTCGCGTTCAAAGTTGCTGATGCCTTTCTGGAGGGTGGTGTAAACATCATCGAGGTCACTTTCAGTGTGCCTGGAGCCACAGAGTGTGTTCGTCAGCTATCAGAGAAGATTGGCGACGAAGTGCTCATTGGAACTGGCACGGTCCTTGATCCTGAAACTGCTCGCAGGGCCATTCTGGCTGGTAGCGAGTTCATCGTTAGTCCGACCTATTCCAGAGAGCTCATCGAGATGTCTAGAAGGTATGCGAAACCGGTATTCCCCGGAGCACTGTCCCCGACAGAGATTCTTGAAGCCTATACCATGGGAGCGGATGCAGTGAAAGTGTTCCCCTGTGGCACCGTAGGAGGAGCATCCTACATCAAGGCAGTCCGGGCGCCTTTGCCACAGATACCTCTAATCCCCACAGGCGGTGTGAACCTTGAAACGGCAGGACCCCTTCTTGATGCGGGTGTCTTTGCACTTGGAGTGGGCGGTGCCATAACGGACAAGAAGGCCATCAAGGAAGGGAACTATGAAATTATCACAGAGAATGTTAAGAAGTTCCTCAAAGTGGTCAAAAAACACAGGAGCAAGAAGTGAATACCGGCGCCTAAGCTAAAAGGAAAGCTTTTTGCGGTGCCCTTTGATGCCGCGAAAGAGAAGTGATCTAAAATGACAGATGATTTACTTGAACTGATGCGTGAGAAAATCGCTACTGGTCTTGAACGCGAGAAAACCAAAGAAGCCCTAAAAGGTTGGGAACGTAAGGCGCTACTGACTCTCAAGGATGGAAAACAGTACCATTTCCTCGTTGCAGATGGCACTATACAGGTCAACGAGGGCCCTGTTGACAATCCGGACATGCGGATTCAGGCCTCAGAAGATACAATCCGGAAGCTCTTCTTGGAGGAGATGGGGGCTACAGCTGCGATTCTCAAAAGAAAATTGAAAGTCAAAGGTTCAGCTTCCGACCTTATGAAGTTGAAGCACATATTTTAACAACATACAGAAACGGGAGATGTGACTTGTGGATCAGAAAGTAGTAGATGAGCTTGCCCGGATTGTGGGCGATGAGTTCGTGTCGACACGTGATGATGTACTTCTGACTTATTCCGCCTCGGCATCAACAGGATATGACCCAGTTCGTCCTGGAGCTGTCGTAAGACCTGGAAGTACTCAAGAGGTTGCTGAGATCCTCAAGGTTGCCAACAAGTACAAAGTCCCGGTGACACCACGCTCCGGAGGGTCAAGCCTTCAGGGAGAGGCAATTCCAAGGCCTGATGGTCTCGTCGTTGAACTCCTAAGACTTGAAGACATCACGGTGTTTGAGGACCTCAGATCAGTCAGGGTTGGGGCAGGAGTTACCTTTGGTAGGCTCGATAAGTTCCTGAACCAATACGACCTCTGGGTGCCTATCTATCCGGAGTCGGCGTTAGTCTGCACACTGGCCGGGAATGTTGCTGTCAATGGCGCCGGACCAGGTTCAACTGTGTATGGTTGCATCGCTGAAATGGTCCTCGGGCTTGAAGTAGTTCTGCCGGATGGTACAATAATCCAGACAGGCACAGAGGGCAATCCGAATGCTCCCGGTCCATTTCTGCGTTATGCCTTCGGACCGGACCTGACAGGCCTATTCATAGGGTCTCTGGGTTGTCTTGGAATCATCACTAGTGTGTCAGTGAAGACGTTCAAGAGATTGCATCACTTCCACTACGAAACATATGGATTCGACACAGCAGAGCAGGCTGAGAAGTTTCTGATCGAACTGAAACAGAACGAGATACACGCATTATTCGCATCGCTCTACGAAGGACGAATCCTAGACTTCTTCATGGATATGCTCGGCGAGGAGTATGGAATTCCAAAACACGAATGGCCTCCGGTCGTGGCTTCGGCGACTCTTGGTCGCCTCAGAAAAGATCAGCTTGAGAGCGACATCAAATTGGCAAAGCAGATCTGTGAAGAGCTCGGAGGACATGTCATCGGAATCAGTGAACTACCACGCGGGGAATGGGATGAGAGAATGTGGACTTTCGCTCGATCGTCCTACGCTCATGGTTGGCATTGGCGTATTCTCTATCATCACCAGACGCCATCAAACTGGCACCGCTCAGTCGAGGAGATTTGGGCAGTAATGGACAAGTATGGCTTGCTTGGCCACACTGCGGGCTTTCTGACAGGGCATGGCTCGTACAATTTCTATCCGCACCTCTATTTTGACCCACAAGATAAGGAAGAGGAAATGAAAGTAAGAGAGGCCCACAGGGACCTAGCACAGCGTCTCTTCAAGACGGGAGCAGTCCCGTTCAAGCTTGCACCCTATTGGGTCGAAGATGTCGAGGAAATGAAGGATTACCTGAAGTTAGTCAAGACGTTGAAAGGTGTGATGGATCCCAACAACATCATGAATCCTGGCGTGCTTGGAGGTCCGTGAGAAATGATTGAGATTGACCTAGAAGAACTGATGGAAAATCTGGCGCAGTGTCGCAGATGTGGAATCTGCCGCGATGCAGTGTACGAAGACATGGGCTTCGATGGCATATGTCCGGTCTGGAAGAACACAGCAGGCTTTGAAACGAGCTTCATGCGAGGGAAACTCATGATTGCCATTGCCCTGCTTGAAGGACGGCTTGAAAAGACAGCAGATAATACGGATGCCCTATACGCGTGTTCGCTCTGTGGGAACTGTACCGAGATATGTGCAGCGGAGTTTGACCCAACGCAATGTCTCGAAAAGGTTCGGACGGTTCTGAGTGACGTCCCCAATGAGGTGCGGGATGCCATTGCAGAGAGGATTCTGACCACCAACAATCCGTATGTCACGGACAAGAAAGGAAAACGCGACTGGGTAGCAGAGCTGGGATTTGAGCCTCCAACCAAGGCTGACACGCTGTACTACTTCGGATGCACTGCAGGAATGAAACTGCCCGAAACCGCCAAGGCAGCAGCGAACCTGCTTAAGGCGGCAGGTATCGAGTTTGCGGTTCTAGAGGACGAGCCATGCTGTGGGTCCGTTATGATTCGAACAGGCCGGCTCCAAGATGCTGAAGAAAACGCGAAGAAGGTGCTTGAGTCAATCCAAGAGTCAGGAGCCAAGACTGTTCTCGTATCATGTGCTGGCTGCCTCAAGACTCTGAGAAAGGACTATCCTGAAAAATTCAACCTTTCCATGCCCAAGGTGGTCCATTTCGTTGAGTACTTCCTAGAACTTGTCAAGAGCGGAAAAATCAAGGTTAAACCTCTAGGTGAGAACACGAAGATTACATATCACGACCCCTGTCACATGGGTCGAGAGCTAGGAATCTACGAAGAGCCGAGAGATCTACTGAAGGCGATACCTGGGGTAGAACTCGTAGAGATGGAAACCAACAGGCGAGCTGCAATGTGCTGTGGAGCTGGAGGTGGACTGCGCTCATATGATCCGGAACTCTCCAAGAAAATCGCGGCTGACAGAGTCAGAGAAGCTGAAAAAGCAGGTGCGGAGATTATCGCCAATGCTTGCCCCTTCTGTGAGCAGAATCTCGAAAGCGGTGCCAAGCTAATAGGTAGCTCAATAAAAGTGGTCGACCTTGTGGATCTCTTTGTGGACCTGATTGAGTAATTACTAACTATTTCGAATTGATTGACTCAGTCTGTATCAAGAAGAAGGTGGACGTCTGGTAGACTCCCTGACTTGGCAGCCAAGACATGGCTTTAAGGTCCACCCTCTTTTTTTGAACGTGAAGCCCCTGCGCTCTCACTGGAACGCCTCCCTCTGAACCATAAGGTGAGAGTAGAATCTCCCTGCAGACGGACATTCTTTTGAGCATACCAATGCAGAGTGTTGTCCAATTGCTTGAACTACTCGCGGAGCAACGGGCATCGACCAGTCGTCCGTTCCATACAATGTCAACAACACGAAATAAGCTTATTGTTCTATGAGCATAGAATTCTACGGGCATAAAACTTTAAAACCAACGTCCTCATGGAGCTGGAGCAGACACAACCGAGTGTGAGGCGGTACAATGGATGACATTAAGGTAGCCCTCATTGGCATAGGTAATTGTGCAAGCGCCCTTGTGCAGGGTGTTGAATTCTATAAGAATGCAAAAGCGAACGGTGATGTGATTGGACTCAATCATACGGATTTTGCAGGATATCATGTTCGCGACATCAAGTTCGTGGCAGCCTTTGACGTTGTTGAAGGTAAAGTAGGGCTTGATCTCTCAGAGGCCGTGTTCGCAGAACCGAATAACGTGATGCGATTCAGTGAGGTACCAAAGACAGGCATCAAGGTTCTCAGAGGACCGCTACTCGATGGTGTTGATGACAACCTTCGTGCCCTTGTCAAGATATCCAATGAGACTGAAGCAGATGCTGCCAAGGTCCTAAAAGAATCAGGGGCTGAGATGGCTATCAATCTATTACCCGGCTCTGCCCAAAAAGCGACAGAGTTCTACGCCAATGCGTGTCTTGAGGCTGGCTGTGCATTCATCAATGGCACACCTATAGAGATCGCATCAAATCCAGAATGGAACGAGAAGTTCAACGAGAGGGGAATCCCGCTCGTCGGTGACGACATCCAGGACCAACTTGGTTCAACGGTACTCCACAGAAACATTCTGCAGTTGTTAGTCTCTCGAGGTGTACGTGTGGACAAGAGCTATCAGCTCGACGTAGGAGGAGGCGCAGAATCACTCGACTCTCATTATCGTGGACGCTTCCGAAAGCGAGATGTAAAGACCTCTGCAATCAGTCAAGATCTTCCGTACGATGCACCCCTTGTTGCAGGCTCATCGGATTACGTTCCGTTCATGAATAATGAGCGCGAGTCATACTTCTATGTGCACGGAAGGCAGTTTGGAGGTGCACCAATTACAATAGACATACGGGTGGAAATGACTGATGGACCGAATGCAGGACCAATCCTCTTTGATGCGATTAGAGGGACTAAGCTTGCATTGAAGAGAGAGATAGGTGGATCGCTCGAATCCATATCGGCTTATGGCTTCAAGAAACCGCCAAAACCCACGACAATGTATCGTGCTGAGAGATGGGTTGAGGAGTTTCTGCTGAA
>JABCTJ010000013.1 GCA_018238375.1 Candidatus Thorarchaeota archaeon | reverse complement strand
TTTAACTCAGGAATAGTCAATGCGACACCACTGATGACAAATATCGCCAGTAACGCAACTGTTGCTATTCTTCTACGTAGCAGGCTCAAGATGAATCACCGAATTTGATGTGTTTGCGGTATGCAGTCTCAGGTCGCACTGGACCGCCAACGTTGCGCCCCAGCTTCGGGTCTGTTAAAATAGATTTCGGCAAGGAAATCTTCGTACTGTGCTTGGTTCAGCTCGAAAAGTGTAAAACGGATAGCAAATGAATCGGGATACAAGGAGATAGTCAAGTTGTATACAATCGTTATCGCCGTCATAATTGCATTCCTCATTGTTCTCCTAGCAATGCCGACCATAATCCGAACCCTCAAAGAGAAGGGTGAAGTAGGGATTGATGTCCATAAGCTTGGAAAACCGGAGGTGGCAAAGGGGGGTGGCTACATAGTCCTCTTCGCGATTGTGGCAAGTCTGCTAGTTGTCATCGGTTGCACCACATTCCTCGGGACTGAGGCAGTAGACCCTGCGATCTTGGCTGCATTGGTTTCAATATTGATGGCAGGTATGATTGGACTTCTCGATGATAATCTAGATTTCAGAAACAGGACAAAGATAGCACTCCCACTCATAGCTTCAATTCCAATGGCAGTGATGGCTGTGGGAACGACCATCATCTCGATTCCCGTCGTAGGAACGATAGAATTCGGAGTTCTCTATCCATTGATTATTGTTCCATTGATGATGACATTCATCATCGACTCCACGAACATGTATGGGGGAATGAATGGATTGGAGGCAGGGCTGGCGACTGTGAATTCATCAGCCGTGGTTTCGTACGTGCTTCTTCTTCCATTATTCACAGGGAAAGCAATCATGCAGAGCCAGCTAGATGCTGGTACAGTTGCGGCCGCTCTACTGGGCGCGGCGTTGGCGTTTCTTGTTTACAATAGATACCCCGCAAAGATTCTGCCAGGTGACGTTGGAAGATTGCCAATTGGTGCAGCAATCGCTGCGGCATTGATTCTGGGGAACATGGATAGGCTTGCAATTATTATCTTTGCACCCTTTGCAGTGAATTTCCTGCTTTACATCCTGTACAGGATTCATGTGAAAAGGACGGGGATGGAGTACGTCAAGTTTGCCAGTCCCAGAGAAGATGGGACTTTAGAGGTGGTTGGCCCATATACCATGTACTGGGTATTACCTCACTTCTTCAAGAATATGACCGAGAAGAAGAATGTGATTATTCTTGTCATCTTCCAAGCACTCTTGGCATATGGGGCAGTATTCCTTCTTCTCATAGCTTACCCGTGGGGAGTTGGATTGTTCTAGTGTATCTTCTCTGGGAGATACTTGTCCACAACATAGTCCATACCATGCCTGCTGAATGCCTGTTGTTCCGCCTTCCTCTGCAACTGACGGAAATCACGGATGTAGTCTTGCCACATAGAATCAGAATATCTCACGTCTTTTGAGAGCTCGTCCAAACGCTTCAGATCAGCATTGTTTAGTGGCTCCGATGGTAAGGAGTATTTAGTTATGTCATTAGCAGTGACTCCAATCCATTTCGCATCCGGTGTTGTCAACCCTTGGATGTGCGCAGCATTGGCACTGCCTGAGGAGATAACTCTTGCAATATGCATTCCCCAAGGATCTCCATCCGTGAAGATGTACACAGGTAGATCCAAATCGTCATGTAGTCGACGTATCAGCTGACGCGTGGCTCGTGGGGGCTGGCCTCCCAAGTGTATCAATACTGCATTGAAACGTTCCCAAGCTCTTGTTTCAATCAGACGAGAGAATATGCCTCCGGATTCAACTGCAAGAATCAACTCTGCGTTGGATTCGACCGGGTCCGCAGTTACTAGTGCCGGACCTATCGGCAGTCCATCAGGGCTGAGTGTGAGGTCCACATCCCGTCCTTCGTATCCCGCAACAGTGTAGCGCATTGTCACCTGACCATAGATTGACGAGCGCTCCTCCGGGAATACACCAAATGCTTCTCTGGCAATGCCCGTCAAACACTCGAGATCTGTCACGGTTCGATCTGATTCAGCTTGGTCTGAAAATTCTACGCCGAACGCTTCGCTTGAGTAGTAGAGGTCTCTTAGAGAACAGGTTCTGCCAGCCTGTAGCAGTTGTTTGGCGTAGGAAGCGACCCAAACAAGTTGTGTGAAACTCTTGATATGACGAAGGTTGCTAGAGTCCCGTATGATTCGGGTATTGCCAAGCACGAATTGCTTATTCTCTTCATCATACACGAGATTCCCAGTCCCGCGACCGGGAAATTTGAGCGTTGGAAATTCTTCGTTATCGATTGACTGAACTATGGCAATTCCGAGGTCTTTGAGGACGCTCAACGACTTGGACTGGTCAGACATGATGGTCCACCTCGAACAGTCTGTGAACGAGTTCAGTTGTTGATGGAATCGTATCGCATTCTGCCAATTCCGCACTGAACTGTGCCACCTGTTTCATTGCCTTATCGAATTCACGTTTTTTCTGCGCATCGCGCACTGAACGTTCGCCCCTCTTGAGAGTCTTCTTCAGGCTTCTTCCCAATTCCCTAAGCAATGAAAGTACTTCGTGCTCTATCTCTGGCAAAGAGGCAATCGACTGCTTTCCAGCGGCTTTGAAGGGAATTCTCGTCGAGCATAGATGAAGAAATATTGAAACAGGGGTGGTCGACCGGACCCCATATTGAACCCAGTTCACCCGTTTTAGCATCTTTGTAAGGGCATCCTCGCCACTATCGTACAAGAGCGGAACCCGGTTGGCGAATCTGTACAGTGTCGGGACATCTGCCGCGCGTGCGCCTGTTCCAATCGCTGCCACGCCCTCGACAATAAATGCATTACCACTCCATTCGGTAGGTCCTCTGTTTCCGTAGGTCAGAGCTGATGGGGCGAATACAGACTTAATCGATGTAAGAAAGGCATCTTTTCCAATCGGGCTGAGACATTTACCATCAGGACGACCGAGTCCGTCAAAGGAGCGAAGCGCAGAGCTAAGACGAGAGAGATCTACCCGACCAAGCGTATTCACAGCCAGCCGTGGATTGATTGCCAAGAACTTGAGAAAACGTGTTGCAGTACGGGTCCCCATCCGTTGAAATGATTCAACCAAGAAGCTATGAAGATTCCGTTCACCTGCGTCAGCAACAAGCCGCCGAAGCAATTCCAAATCAGCACCGTGAGGGTGTGGTTTTGATGCTGTGGTTGGTGCTGGAAGTGTCTGGTGCCACCAGCCCATCCTCATTATAGAGGACCCATTGATTGCGAGCTCTACATGTGCATGAGGAGAAGCTACAGTAGTTAATTGTAGATAGTCGTATACGCGTTCTCTCGATCGGTTGAGATCGCCTTTGAGCCGGATTGTGACTTCAGTACCTGGACCCTCTCTCTCATGTGATTCGTCAGACAGAATCACAGGTTGGTTGTTCTCGATGTCAATGAGAAGCTGGTAGTATCTTCCAATCGTGTGGCTAGTTTGAGTCACTACAATCACAGGAGAGTCCGTAGTGATTTGTCCGTAGAGCGCCGCCATGGTCACTCCAAGACCAAAGGTTCCACGCCTTTGTCGTGCCGTGAATTTATCGCCATAAAGTACCCGAGCGAAGGCATTAGGAACTTCATCGTAGGGAACTCCAGTACCGTTATCAGACACCGTGACCCTTACGATGCCGGACCGCTCTTCATCTATGCTCACTCGCACATCAGGCTGTCTACGTGCCTCCTCACATGCGTCAATGCTGTTCTCCACCAACTCCCTAACCGTAGAGTACACCGCCTGACTCGGATTACCAAAGCCTGCCATCTGGCGATTGCGATAGAAGAACTCGGCAGGTGAGATGCTGCTGAATTCCCCGTGTAGTGAGTTATCTTGATTCATAGCGTTCTGAATGAAAAAGCGTTCAACTTCATATTAGACGAGGTATTACAGCGATTAGAAGTCCTCTTCCCATAGCTCCGCCTTCTGACGATTCATCTCTCTGCGCATCTTCTCAAGATACCTGTAGACTGTGCCGTGGGGGGCGCCACCAATGAGCATGTCTATTGCTCGACTTGCGAACTCAAGTCCTGGGTCGGCCCCAATCACCGAAACTGTACGACCATAGATCGAAATCTTGGTTTCTGTAATCTCTTCGATGGCTCTACGGGTGCGACCATTCTCTCCGATTATTCTGCCAGCCACCCGCTTCAGCTGGTTCGGTGATGTTCCCACAGCGTCGCGCAATGATATTACGATTAGTCGAGTGTCCTCATCAATAAGCGAGAGAGCCCTCTTTGGACTGAAGCCTCGAGCCATTGCACGAATCATGTCACGTGCCTTCCAAGCAAGCACAGGATCCTCAGTCCTCTCGGGACTGGTGATGGTCACAATACCTTCTGAACTTACCTCTATCTTAACATTAGTGAGCTTCTGAACCCGCTTCCTCACTCGCCCGTTCCTTCCAACAATGACGCCAAGCCTTTCGGCGGGCACTCTAACAGTTTCGCTATACCGCATATCATTTTTCACCAGAAGAGAGAATATACCTGGTTATGACCTTTGGATCTTCTGTTTCGACCCCTAGCTTCCTAAAGTATTGAGTTATGTTTTGAATGTCACGGAACAGGTACCGTCCAGCGCTAGTGTGACCTTTAAGTACGGCCTGAGAAACGTCGATGATAACCGGCCCGTCTAGCCATAATATATTGTACTCGCTAAGGTCTGCATGCACAAGACTGGCCTCCTTGTAACCTTGCTCGATTATCTCAATCAGCTCGTTGAAGACATCAACTGGAGATTCTATCTTAACATTTCTTAGTAGTGGCGCAGGAAGACCCTGTTCATCTCCGATGAACTCCATGACTAAGACATTGCGCTCAATGCCTAAAGGTTTGGGAACCCTGATTCCGACCTTGTGATAACGCATCAGGTTCTTGTATTCTTTCATTGCCCACTGCGGAATCAGAGACCGACTTCGCTTGGCCACGCGCTGAAACCGAGGATCACCAACGATGTACTCACGCATCCAGTCGGTTTCTGCAGTACTTATTCTGTATATCTTGACAGCAACTGAGTTGCCTTCGGGATCTACGCCTCGATACACATTGGCCTCTTTTCCTGTGCTGATAGCACCATGCAGCTCGCGAATCATCCCGCGGTTGAATAACTTGTAGAGAACCTTTAGAGTAGGGGGATCAATTACGCCTTCAACCACCTTGAGCTCATCAGCATCTTTTCTGCGCTTCATCCTTCGGCGCTCTAGCTTGTCGTCAATCTGTTTGCGTTTGGACTCGACACGTTTCAAATCGAACTATCACTCCAGATTGCAGGGTCTATGGGAATTCAATACCGAAAATAGCCCCGTAAGAAGAAAAAGTCTTGGAACTATCAGAACATCTTCAGATAGCCTTTCTTCTGGAGCCATTCAATCTCATTGCCTCTGTAACGCCATACAACATCACACTTGGCGTCGGTCTGAAACTCCCACGGAACAACCAGAACTGTGTCCCCAACTCGCATCCAGACTCGTTTCTTCATGCGACCAAGGATACGACCTACTCGAATCTCCCCATCTTCACATCTTACTCGGACTCTATCAAAACCCAACATCTGAACGATAATGCCAAAGAGTTCTCCATCATCTCTCCTTGGCGTCCTCACTCGCATTATTTCTTCGCCAGTTGTGGGAGCGCCTCTTCGACCGCGCTTTCCTTTGCTTTTTCCTTTGCTTTTTCCTTTTCCTCGTGGGGGCAAGTTAATCCTCCAGTTAGAAGCCAGACTACTCAGTCTAATGGCCTCGAAAGAATACGCATTGGAGGGCCATTTAAGCGTACCTACACATGAGCAAAACTGCGTAACCTTTTTGCATAAAAAAACCGGAGTATGGATTCCCTACGATTTTACGAAGGGGGTCCTAATCCTCAGTTGGTAGAAGGTGTGTAACAGCTACAGAAAACCTGTACAAAGCTGGACATCTCTTAGATGAATAGCGAATCGAAGACCCTTTTTTGTAGCTGCTAATATACACCAGAGAGGGTTTTGTACATGT
>JABCTJ010000235.1 GCA_018238375.1 Candidatus Thorarchaeota archaeon | reverse complement strand
GAGGTTAGAAGAAGCTGGAAAGCAATGTAGTGAAGGAAGATATACATATGAAAACAGACTCGAGAGCTCTGGGACAGAGCAAGACGTTGTGTGCCCTAGTTTTGGCAGCTGGAAAGGGCAGCAGGATGAGCGAAGAAACACTGAAACAGCTATATCCGGTGGCTGGACTTGCACTATTGAAAAGAGTGCTGCACTCATTACGGGATGCGGGAGTCGTGGAAGTTCATGTGGTGGTGGGCTATGAAGGGGATCGGGTTCAGCAGCTGATTGGCACGAGTTATGCAGGGCTGAATATACAGTATATCCGCGCTGAACACTGGTCTCAGGGGAATCTCCATTCCTTCATGGCAGCCCGCGGTTTCTGTGATCAGGACTTCATCCTCTGCATGGGTGATCATATCTTCGACCCAGAGATTGTGCGAAATCTACAACGAGTGGATTTAACCGGAGCTCTTGCCTTGGCGGTGGATCGGGTCCAGTACTCTCCTGATGACACTCTTGTGCAGGAACGCGATGGCAAGATTGTCGATACTGGCAAGGGTCTTTCAGTGTGGAACGGTGTGGACACAGGGCTCTTCAAGTGCTCCCCAGAAATCTTCAAGTATGCAATAGCAGCGGCGGAAGCAGGAAAGACTGAATTTGCGGAATGCGTTAGACTGGCAGCTGAAGAGGGGAAGGCACAGGTCTTGGATGTGAGCGGACACTACTGGGTCGATGTTGATACTAAGGAGGATGTGAAACGGGCGAAGAGGACCTTGGCGAAGCACACTAAGAAGGGGCGAGGCGCTTCGGACTTCATAGCCCGCTATTTGAATCAACCACTTGAGACTTCGCTGGCCTACCATCTATCGGATACACGGGTTACGCCCAACATGGTCACGGTAGCAAGCAATGTAGTGGCTTACCTAGTGGCTGCGTTCTTTCTATTTGGCCAGCTGCTACCGGCAGCGCTGCTCACTTTCGTTGTGGGGATAGTGGATGGAGTTGACGGGAAGCTGGCTCGAATCAAGCAGCGGACCACCCGGCTAGGTACACTAGAACACGCCTTTGATCTACTCTACGAATTCGCCTGGCTGATAGCACTGGCAACTTACCTCAGCGCTTTCTGGGGAACGCTGCCCATCCTACTGGCAGCCGTATCTATCACTCTGATGGCCTTCTATCGGATGGTCTACGATTTGTTCAGTAGAATTATGGGAGAGAGCCTTGACAACTACGGGTCATTTGAACGAGGGTTCCGACGAGTGGCGGGGCGACGCAATCTCTACAACATCCACATATTGGTATTCGTGCTTCTGGGTATTCCGCTCTGGTCGCTCTTCACCATCATGCTGCACGCGGCCGTTACCGCGGCAGTCTATGTTGTCCGAGCTGGGATACACCTCCATGCCGCCGACCGTCAGTAATCAATGACACTAATCTTGTCATGTGAAAAGGGTGGCCAACAGCTATAAGAAACCTGGGCAAAGTTGGACACCACTTTAATAACTCTTTGAGAAAACATGGGAAAATTGTGGATCGTTATATACTAATACCTGTCAATACTAATGTGAGGTTGACCAGACACGTTTAATGACCTCACAGGATCATTCCCAGTGTCGTTTCTGAGTGGACAGCACTCTGGTGTCTAGGTCTGTCCAACTAATAATGAACGGTAAACCATATCAAGGAAAGTAAAATTCAAACAGTAGCGAGTGTGGAGCATAAATGCCTGTCAGTCCTATTGACTATGGAAGATATGGTCATCCAGACATGGTGACCATCTTTGAGGAAGAACACCGACACTCACTCTGGTTGAGTATCGAGGCTGCAGTGGCTGAAGTACAAGCTGAGATGGATATGATTCCAAAAGAAGCTGCAGAGGATATCAAAAAGACTGCTAAGCCAGATGTTGTCACACTTGAAAGGACTATGGAAATCGAAAAGAGAACAAGGCATGATGTAGTTGCCCTTTTCGAAGCCATTGCAGAGCAATGCAAAGGTCCAGGAGCCAGGTGGATTCACTTCGGACTAACAAGCAATGATATCAAAGATACTGCTCTTGGGCTGCAATTGAAAGCAGCATTTGAGATTCTGGTACCCGAGATTAAAATTCTATGTGAAACACTGGTCAAGAGAGCAAAGGAAACCCAAGACCTGATTGCTGTGGGTCGGTCTCACGGACAGCACGCTGTGCCAATCACCTATGGAATTCGGTTCACCGTCTGGTTAGAAGAATTTCACCGTCATAAGAATCGAATTCTAAGTGCCAAGGAAACCACTGGAGTTGGAAAGATATCTGGAGCCACTGGAAGTCATGCTGCAGTAGGTCCAACCGGATTTGATATTCAAAAGAGAGTTCTGGAAAACCTTGGATTGAACGTACCAATTGCAACTACCCAGATAATTCAACGCGATCGGCTTGCTGAAGCCATCACTGCTCTAGCAAATCTGGCATCAAGCATTGACAAGATTGCAACAGATCTACGAAATCTGCAGAGAACAGAAATAGCAGAAACCTACGAACCATTTGCCAAAGGGAAGCAGGTGGGTTCATCTGCGATGCCACATAAACGCAATCCTGTGACCTGTGAGAAACTATCAGGTCTGGCAAGAATTGTAAGGTCGCTTGTTCCGCCAGCTTTGGAGAATGTTGTTAGTTGGGAGGAACGTGATATCTCTCATTCTTCAGCAGAGCGATTCATCATTCCTCAAGCATTCATTCTTACAGACTACATGGTCAGAGAGATGAACCGAGTACTCGAAGGGCTCACGATTGATACAAAGGCTGTCGACAGGAACCTCAACTTTTCTAACGATTCAATCATGAGTGAATATGTTGTGACCTTGCTTACTAAGGCAGGTTTAGAAAGACCAAAGGCACATGAAAAACTCAGGGCACTTAGTAACAGTGCTCAGGCAGCCGGCACAAGTCTTTTGGAAGCTGTGAGAAAAGATACTGACCTCTCAAGTATCCTTGACATGGAGAAGCTGAAACTAGAGGAGTATTACAAAAACATCAAAGAGGTCTCCCGACGGATTGTCCGAGAGGCTGAATCATCGTATCATAAGAGATCGGAGTAAGCGCAAATGAAGAAACTACTAGCCACACTAACACCAGCCGAGAGCAAGAGGTTGATAGCACGTGGTATTCTAGCCACGGACCTTGTACAGAATGCCCTGAAGAACGGGTATCTGTGTGTAACATTGGGAACTACATCGAGCTACCTCGTTGAAGAGATACTTGGCGAGTATGACAAGACACGACACATCGCAGGAATTGTTGTTCCTAAGGGTCTTGCAATAATAGATGGTTCAAAGAGAAACACTGATGCCATCTTTCACAAGGGTGAATATATGAAGGATACGAAAGTTGTCGATGTCCTTGACAAACTAGGTCCCAATGATGTCATTGTCAAGAGTGCTAATGCTCTAGACGAGAATTATGTTCCAGTTATTTTACTTGCAAGCCCATCTGGAGGAACAGTCGGTTCATTCTTGGGTGCTGCTACTGCTAAGAACATCAAACTAATAATACCAGTAGGATTGGAGAAGTCAATCCCCGTAGCATATGAAGAATTCTGCGGGCAATTTGGAAAAGATGACTGGGATTATTCAATTGGAACACCATCAGGGGTAATTGCAATCCATGAAGGAATTACCTTTACCGAAATCGAGGCGCTTGAATCACTCTTTGATGTTCAAGCAATGCCGATATCTGCAGGCGGCGTAAATGGTGCAGAGGGTTCAATCACCCTATTCATAGAAGGTGGGGATGAGGAAACAGCAAGAGCGTACGAATTCCTCGTTGATCTCAAGGGAGAACCACCATTTCCCAAAGTAGACCATGTGTTATAGAATAACAGAGAGGACTGATGAACTAG
>JABCTJ010000160.1 GCA_018238375.1 Candidatus Thorarchaeota archaeon | reverse complement strand
GAGGGTTGAGGTCGGTCGAGTTTGAGTGGTCATCATTCGTGTCTCCTTTATTCGCCTTTCATGGTACAACTCACCTCCACTTCCACTGAATTCTAATTTAAGCCTACGTGTAACTGAAGCACTATTTCCGTGATATCTAGGTAATACGAGGATTATACGTGGAGCATACAGCCTTTGAGCTGAGCTAGGGGACGTTTAGGCTCGCACTGTGAGGGGTATCAGAAGTGGTTCCACACGCAGAGAAGGGGAGAGGGGGTTACCCCTTTATAGATGAAATCAGGTGGTCGGATGGAATTTCGTCGTTGGAGTTCGGCTAGAGGTCAGCTGGTTCACTATCAACAGATTCAGCGTCGTCTTTCTGGAAACCGGGATAGTTCTCTTTAGGGTCGATACTCTCAAGGATGCCCTCTTCAATTGCATCGATGATCTGCTGGTAGATATTACCTTCTCGAATCCCGCACATGGCCATGCCATCAGCAAGCGAATCCAGTCCGAATCCGTTTTGCGGAGGATACGCCTCAAGGTATGTCTGAAGACACTTCTGATTTCGTGGGTAGGGGACATCCTTCTTGACCCTGTATTGGCGAAGTAGAGCACCATCCATGACGTCATCGAAGAGATAGTCAAACAGCCCGTGGACCGAATCATCTATGACTGCCCGGGGTGGGGCCGCCATGGTTTCGTCGAACATTGCGCCGACAGCTCGGGCAAACCCGACCATCCGGTCCTCCAGAGTCATTGTGGGTCTCGCACCGACTATGAAGGCACATAGTAGATTCCTTGTGGGAACAATGCTGATGATGTCCGATATTGGAACGACGTTGAATTCCCAGTGTGGTTCCTCTACCTCGAATTCAGACCTGAAATGAGTTATTGCTGTGATGAAGGCAGACATCATCCCCTCATCAAACCCGCCTTTCAGAATCTTGGAGTATACGGCTATGCCGCTTACCTTGTGGATAACTATTATCCCGAGGATTCCACGGATGTCCTCGAACCGACGCTTTACAGCAAGTATTGCAATGGCTCTCTTCCTCTTATTGGTCCGATACATGCGTCGACCAATAACGATGGAAACAAGAGCAAAAATGAAAAAGGCAACCTGAGGCACAACGGTCTGGATAAATATCTGCACTTCATAACCTGGAGGCATGAATTCAACGATGTTAACCTGAAGTCCCTGATTCTCTACTTGGTGATTTTCTTTCGATACAGAAATCCTGATGCCGTACAGTTGATTGCCAGTCCATGGGACACGAGTCTGGGATATCGTTGCTATGTAGGTGCCTTCTGAATCTGGATCCTCCGTCATCAAGCCGAGGTACAGTTCTACGTCACCTTGTGTGATTGTATAATTGACGAAAGCGTCCGAAACCGGCGCACCGGTGACATCCGTAAGCGTGAGGTTAAAGGTAAGGTCTGAATTAACCATCCAAGTTGGAGGAGCAATTTCAATCGTCAATGGGATTCTGCCAACTTGGAACGCGACTGGCTGATTGACCGTCTGATATCCGTACTTCGCAAAGATCACGTTGAAAGAAAACGTTCCAGTTTGATTCGCCTCAATAGTGATGCTGTAGTTACCGTCCCCGATTGGAGTGAATGACACCCAATCTGGGTCAATGCCTGAGAAACTAACGTTGGCATCAATAACCCCGGCTCCGCCTTCAATGCTATAGGCGAAAACATAGCTAGAGATATTGCCGATGTAGACCGACGACGGGATAACTGGCACATCAAGGAAAGTCGGGTTCTCAGTAACGAACAAGACAAATTGAATGGATCCTGTTTGATGCAACGCTCTCTGAGCAGTGATAGTTAATTCCCAGCGTCCCAGCTCATAAGCCTCAATTCGCAAGATGTAGCCGTCACCATAGGGTGCGACAGTCCAATTCAATGCTTCAATTGACGTAAACTCGACTTGGATTAAGGCTGAACTGATGTTAAGGTCATCCTGTGTATTCGCATAATACAGCTCAATCTCATAGACGGTCCCAAATACAACTGAAGCTGATGAACTGCCTGAAGCCGTGTACAGATCGGCAGCGATAAGCGTCACGGATAGAGTGACTGGCTGATTGATCATCTGATAACCGTATTTCGCAAAGATTACGTTGAAAGAAAACGTCCCAGTTTGATTCGCCTCAAAGGTGATGTTGTAGTTACCATCTCCGAGTGGGGTGAATGACACCCAATCTGGGTCAACACCTGTAAAACTAACGTTGGCATCAACAACCCCAGCTCCACCTTCAACGCGATAAGTGAAAACATAGCTGGAGATATCGTCGATGTAGACCGACGGAGGGATGACTGGGACATCAAGGAGAGTCGGGTTTTCAGTGACGAATAGGACAAATTGAATCACACCTGTTTGATGCAACGCTTTCTGAGCAGTGATAGTTAATTCCCAGCGTCCCAGCTCATCAGCTTCGATTCGTAGGATGTAACCGTTACCATAGGGTTCGACAGTCCAATTCAATGTTTCAGTTAACGCGAACTCGACTTGAATTGAAGCCGAACTGATGTTGAGGTTATCCTGTGTATTCACATAATACATCTCAAGCTCATAGACGGTTTCAAACACAGTCGAAGCAGATGAATTACCTGAAGCTGTGTACAGATCGGTCGCGATAGGCGCAACGGATAGAGTGAAGCGCTCAATCTGTGTCTGGTAATTCGTGATATTGGCGCTTACTAGAATCGTGAAGTCATCTGACTCAAGCGGGGTTAGTACGAGCGAATAGATGCCTTCACCCTCATCGATTGTCGTACCGGCTGTCACACCACCTTCAGGGCTTACACTAGTCATTGTGATATTTGCATTCTCGATTCCATAACCTGTGCCGTTCGCGTACCGCAATACCAAGCGGAAGTCTTGACCAAACGGGATAAGACCGACAGTTCCATTCAGTATCTCCAAGCCAGTTGAAATCTCTCCGATGTATAGAAGTAGTGTTGCTCCTGCAGGTCCGTAGAAGTCAGCTTCAGCAGTTATCGTTACCTGATATGTGCCAGATAGTTGAGATGTGAAAGAGATTGAGTAATTGCCTAATCCCAGGTCGGTGAACGACTCGTTATTGACTATCAGTCCGCCCGTTGGCCCGGATACAACCACATCAACAATTGATGCACCCTCCAAGTAGTTGCCATATTGGTCTTCGAAGTAAAATTGACATACATAGGTATCAAAGAGACCAGCATCCACCGCGAGATCGTAGATGATGAGCTCATTGTCTGTGTATGTAACTTCTATTATGAAGACACAAGATGCATCATCAAAGAAGGTTCGACTAGCATTCACAAGAACTGAAGAGTTACCTGGACCAACCAATGATGTATCAAATGGAGTAGTGGGTTCCCAGTAGAGGTGGATGTTGTTCGGCTGGAGTTCCTTTGTGCTTCCAGACCAATTAGCCAGAATGCTTGCTGATGGATCCATCAGAGACTCATTATTCTCAGCATCTTGATAAAAAACGTAATTCATCACTGCTGAACCACTTTCAGTCACAATATGGATCTCTAGCGGAGTCAGCTTAGCCGCATGGTGGACCTCAAATACTGCAACGTCGTAAGCAACCTCTGTTCCATTTGTCCATGAAACCTCTACACTCCACTCGCCTGCAGATGTATTCAATGCACCGAGTCCAACTGGAGAACTGGAAATCTCCCCGTCCACCCCGTCATCCAGAGTTTCATCGAACCAGAACGTACCATTGGGTAGGATCCAAGACACATTCACCGAGTCAAAGCTTGCAGGAGTTGTTAACGGAGTTCCTATTTCAATCAGTGCCCGTGTCTTGTTGCCACTTCGATAGAGAGTTTCATTCAACCAGCTACCGTCGTCTATCTGTGGGGTTAGGGAAATGGCATAGTTAGGTGACTGTAGTGTGAACTTCCACCATCCAAGTCGATCCAGTAGATGCCCTGGTACATCAAAGAAACCGGAACCCAAAGAACACTGAGAAGTCACGTCAGAGAGAAACGGATCAAGCACTGTTGCATTCTCCCAATCTATTGGATACTCCACTCTCAGACCAGGGTTCTCATAGTCGCCAAGGAATCCAATGTAAGTGAATAATGTTAGGTCCGGACTGATTCCAAACTGCGCAGCATACGCCACTCCTTCTTGTGAGATATCAATTTCCGAGTTGGAGTTAGTGAACCTATGCGAAAGTAAACGGGTCTTGTAATCAAAGGAAACACTAGTATTCGAGGAGAGAACTACTGATACCGGACTTGTTTGCCAGTAGCTCTCATTGGTGATGACTGCGCTTCCAGAACCAGAAGTGCCCGTAACTGCAACATTGTCAGTCCCCCTGGTGAATTCTAGTTCTACCTGTGAGGGAGTAGGCGGGGTTGCCTTAATGAATGAAACATCATCTAGGTACGCGGTAATATACGCGGCGTTGCCTATGCCATCAGGAGCGCCATCGGTGTCATAATCCCACCTTTTGTCAAGAACCAGAGTTTCATCAATCACCAAGCCAATCTCAAAATCGAAATCACCAGAAATCCCAGTTACGGTAATGGGCAGCTCCCCGGAGCTCTCCCAGACTCCCCTCCTATCTAGTGTGAGAAGACTCATGTTCCATATGGGGTTACCACCAGCGAACACCGTGATGGAGCAGTTCCCTGTGATTGGATAAGTTGTGTTCTTGTCAATAGGACCTCTCAAATAGAAGTAGTCGAAGCTGAGAATGAAGTCCTGAGTATAAGGTGCATTATCAACAAACTGCGTCCAGAGAATCCTTGTATCTTGGTAATGTCCGTGTTCGTTCTGTCCTACTTTTGCGCCCTGATTGTCTGCTGTGATATAGCTGCGTCCCGTTGAATCGAATGCTGCCATCTGCACTTGGCCTGCGTTTGTGGTATTGCTGTAAACATCCCATCCAAGGGGATGATAAGTAACAGTGCCGTTCGGGTTCACATTGGTGCCTGGCACGCCTTCTTCGAAGGTACCATTTACTGCGTATACCTTCGTGAGATTCCAAATGCTCACTTCAGCTTCGCTCGCAATCCAATTGTGTACTTCATCCAGAGGAAGGTCATAAGCAAGATTGCTCATTGTGTCTGTACGTGCACTGACATTCCCGGATGAAGCATATCCACTCTGCTCAACAGTTGCAGGGTCAAGAACTCCAGTGGTTGGCTCCTCAGATGAAGTGAATGCCCTGTAAGGTGCGAATTCAATGTCATCGTCGTGGTTTTCAAACGGACTTGGAGAATCACCGACGGAAGGAGGCTCAACTGGACCTTGGTTGAGTGATAGGTCGTCACTGTTATGGCCTGCAATGCTTTGATTGCTAAGCGACCCAAATAGGATTACTTGGCCAAGTAGAACCAACAAGAGAGCTGCACCAGCCCACCAATTCCCTCGCATCTTATTCACCTTGTAAGCTTGCCCTGAAGCATGATGCAATACACAACGCCTGATACAGCTTCTGTGTATAGTAAATGCATTCGCAGGTACAGGCATTCATTTTCTATCAATGCAATCCGGAGCTATTTTCACTTAAGGCGGAACCTTTTAAGGATATTTTTGGGGCATGTTCATGCCTAGCAACGTGTCAGAAGCATGGCTACAGGCATTCTACTGCCCGAATAGAAGATATCTAACCGCCATTTGTCGCGACTTGACCTTGCGCGATCACGTCATGCTTGTGGATGCTCTCCAGAGATATCGCTTCTGCAAACATCTCCAGGTCCCTATCCTTGAACGCATCTCTCGCATGCTGGAGCATATTACGGCATAAATCCTCAACGAATTGTGGGTTGTCATACATCTCCTTGGTTACATGCATCTCGTCACCGAGCTTAAGGAGGGAGTATGTCTTGCTCGAGAAGGACTTCTCAATCACCTCAATCATCTGCCCAAAACTGGGTATTTGATTGGTTTCGCCAACGACACGCAATGCTCCAATGGCTCTTTGCATGTGAGTGATCCCGTTGTTGTTGGCCATGCAATGAGGACACACAGTGTTACCAATGACCTTAACCTCCACACTATGAATGTACGGACGTTTCAGTTCCTTTGTGGTAATCACTGACACTTCACAGACCTCCCACGTTCTCTTCTTCGAAACCGGTGTCTTGCTTGCATAGCCGAACTCAAAGCTAAATTCGATTTCGCTGCGGCTGAAGTTATGCTTCTTGGCCAAGGCCTCTAGGTAGTGTATGTGAGCCTCTTCGACTGACTTGTAAACGCTGAACTCGTCACTGATTACCTCAGTCATGGTTTCGACCAACCGTGACATATGGATACCCTTGTACATGGCAGGGAGGTCAATAGTGATTTCGACCTTCGGAATCAGGTGGTGCCGAACACCGCTTCTGTCAAGAATGACGAAAGTCTTCAGATTCCTTACTCCAACCTTGTTGAGCTGGATATTATGCTTCGGTTGTTCGTCTTGTGTATCTACAACCATCGTTCTTCACCACTTCAAGTTCATATCATCCATGACTTTCTTCATAGCAGCCAAAGGTTCCCACATTTTCTCCAACACATACCTTTAATCTGTAGCCATCCGGAAATTCCAAATGCTGGTAGATGTGTTCTGCAAGCAGTTCTGCAGTAGTCGCTGTAGCTGGCAAGACTACACAATCCTCGACAGGAAAGACGTACTTCTTACTGCCGACCGTTACATCAATGGAATCATCTGTTTCGTGAACTTGAATCGTGCGGGACTTGCCTGGTAACAGCACCTTATGATCCAGTTGCTCGCACACTTCAAGAGCCTGCCGCTTCACATCACGGAAGTCGATGACCATTCCATACTTGTTGAGCGCACCCTCAATAGTTATCTCGACAGTGTAGTTGTGACCGTGAAGATTCTCACAGCCATCGCTTCCAAGAACGAAATGTGATGAACTGAAGTGAAGCTTCTGGTCGCTAACACGAATGCTGTGCACAGGAAGACCTCCAGATACTGCCCCCGTTACAATCTTGTCCTCATGTAAAACTGTCGGAAGAACCCTCACCATGTGCATTGCGAAACTATGAGCCCCTCTGGCGCTCGAAG
>JABCTJ010000124.1 GCA_018238375.1 Candidatus Thorarchaeota archaeon | reverse complement strand
TTCCCATCCAGTGGAGCCTGTATCTCCGCCATTCTCGTGTACCGCCTTCACCCTTCTGTAGTATTTCTCGTCGGGAATATCACCATGATCGTAGGGTTCGGTGATTTTGAACTGGTCTTGAACTTCTCTAGCAACATGATCTTGAGGCACGAATAGGACATCGTTGTTCCAGAACTCGGTTTCAACGTAGGGTCCATACCACTCATTGAATCCCATACCTACGAGAACTTCCTTGAGCCAATCAATGAACTCGTTGTAAGGGTGTTTCTTCCCATAGTTTACGAATGCAGGCTCAAGCTCCACATTATACGGTCTGAATGTGCAATTCCTCCATTCGCCGCTGGCAATAAGCTCTGGCGTAAGATCAGTAATGCCCTCAGCCGTTTGCCATAGAAGCGATTCAATCTCACCCCTGCGATTCTCCGCGATTGCGGCCTCGAACGTCTTGCCGATTATTTCCTTCACAAGAGTTCGTTCAACAGCAGTTTCGAGACCCCCTGCAAGTTTGGTGGGTATGTTGAAATCCTTTTTGCTCAGAAGAACAAGAACATTCTTCACACTTGATTCGACGTTTTCCACCCTAGTCTTGAGGATGGTAGTTCCATTGACCTTTTCAATTTCCAGCCATCCATTCCTCCGCGCCCAGTTGACGGATATTCCTTTGGCCTGCTTCTCCAGACCTGCTTCAGCCACAGCCTTGTCCAGCTCTGCTTGACCGCCGAGTCGCGTAACCGCATGAAACAGGCGTTCCTCAGGAAGTCCATCTTTCAGGTAACTGCGACCTTCATCTGTTAGAATGTGGAATATGTGTTCCCTGGTGTCCAGCTTGATGAGCCCCTTCATAGCCATTGAGTTCAGGATGGAGATCACTCGGTCGGCCCTTTCTTGAAGCTCGAAGGCGAGCTCTGATGCGGAAACCAGCCTATCATACTCAGCCAGTTTCCCCAGAATTTTCCTCTCGCCTATAGTCAGCTCGGCCATTTGTCATTCAAAACTCCTTCACTTGTGAGATGCTGTTGAAGATGAACCACGGAGTACGGACTGAATCCAAGAGAGAAATAAACACTTACTTGGATGATGTAAATTGGTGGTAATCCATGGCTCCTCACTCATTGTTATATGCGTCTGGCTCCATCCCCTGATTTGAATCTATCGTTCGAATGATGAAACTGGAACGATCAATATCTCATAGCGTCCGTATGAAGTGGTCGCACGATATTCGTTGTCAAATCAACAATCTCCGCAAACTCGATGAGGTATCGAAAAACCTGGGTCATGGTGTTTAAGCTAGATTCCTTGATTCAAGAAAGAGCGGAGAGAGGGCTGGCTTTTCCCAAATCAGAATTATAGCTACCTCTATTCCTTTTGCCCGTACATTAATCTAGTAGCTAGACTAGTCCTGCATCCTGTTTCTCCAGTGACTCTATGCGTCTATTCAGCTCCATGATGCGAGTTCTACTCAAAATGGCTACAACCGAAGGGATTGGCAAAGGCAATGGACCTATCGTTGAATGCACACCATGCAATAGCCCAAAGACTATTGCCATTAGATAGAAGCTAATCCATACTGCAGCGGCTAAGGAAATCACAATCAGCACTCTCCTCGGAGAAGACCGCCTAGTTGAAAGGCGGTGAAGCTGCCATGTTGATATCATGCCTAGGAGCAGGTATGGAATTGATATCAACAGCGTTTGAAGGAAATAGGGGGAAATGCTTCCGAAGTATATAGATGGAGGATGAAAACCCACATCTAACCACAAAAAGAAGAAGAAGATGGTGAGCCTTCCAACGCCATAGTGAAATGTAATAAGGATTGGTGAGAATAGAGCCAATAAAAAGGGAACCGCAACACGATCTGCTTTCCAGCCCCTAAGGTCTATGATTTCGTCACCTGACAGCCTTTCATCCGAACCACTCACCGGGCTTGTCTTTTTGAACACAGGCACCAAGAGGAATTCTTGTCTAATCAGTCTGTTCATATCTTTTCGCGTATCATATGCGCTAGGCCTTGAGGTGAAGCGCTACATCATGCATAGTCATCAACTTGCCCTTATCGAAAGCCGCAATTTGCTGACTGCACAGCGTAATTTGCCCCGCTAGTTCACAACCTTAAAATACGGTCTAGCCTGCATTTCTTTCAGTTGCCGGACGACAACTAATTCTCTGTTGACATTCGCACTAATCCTGACAAAGTAGGTGATAGAACGTGGAGCTTGAAAGACAACGCCTGAGGCGCAAGGTGCATCAGCTTAGAGCGCATCAGGGTCGGCACAGTTCTTTCACGACGATTTACGTTCCCCCAACGAAGAACTTGACTGACACGATTTCATTTGTCAAGGCTGAATTAGCTGGTGCTGAGAACATAAAAAGCAAGCAAAACAGAAAGAACGTATCCGATAATTTGACTGCGATATTGAGCGAGCTGACGAAGATAGGTTCGATTCCAGAGAACGGTATTGCTTTCTTCTATGGCGTCAAAGAGGAAGGTGGTACAAACGAGGAGATACGCGAGATTGTGATTCCACTTTCTCCAATCTCTCAATTCAGCTATATCTGTGGTCGGGAGTTCAATCTCGAAGAGCTTGAAGACATGACGCGACCCAAGAGCCTAGTCGTTATCGTGCTGATTGAGGGTGGCAAAGTCACAGTTGGCTATCTCCGTGGAAAGCACATGGAGCTTATCCGGGACGAAGATTTCTTCATCATCGGGAAAACACGTGCAGGAGGCCAAAGCGCCAAACGCTACGACCGCTTACGTGATGAGAAGATGGTTGAGTTCTTCAAATTCGTTGGACGATTGCTGAACAAACTTCTCACAGATAATCTAGAGAACGTTGATGCCATTGTTCTTGGGGGCAACACAATTCGTGCACAGGAGTTCTTGGAGAAGGGGGGCCTGGATTATCGCTTGAGAGAGAAGGTCGCTGAGAAAATCATACCCGTCAGTATTATTGACGAAACTGGTCTGTATCAGGCGATGAAGGAAGCCTCCCGAATCCTGAAAGAAACGGAGATCTACGCTGAGCGTCAGGCTTGGGATGATTTCATGGGCGACTTGATGAAGGGCAATGCAACAGCGACCTACGGTAAGAAGGAGGTCCTTGAAGCACTGCAAGCAGGCAGAGTTCGTACGATACTGGTCATTGAGGATGACATGGACCTAGTCGATGAGTTCATGAATGAAGCGCAGACTTATGGTTCTGAAGTGATGGTGTTCTCAAGCCAGACCGAGTCGGGTGCACAGTTGAAATCATTCGGCGGTGTAGCAGCCAAGCTGCGCTGGTAGCGCGAGCACATCACTTACTTCTTTGGGGGTCGAGGTATCTCGCTTAGAGTTTCAATATCGATGACCCACTTCGCTAGTTCCTCACCAATCTTCTCTATATACTCAAGCAAGCTGTCCTGGTATTTGTGAAGGTGATCCTGTTTGAATTTCCCCTTCTTCTTTGTGTAGCTTTCGACTCTTCTTGGCAATGCCTTGGTCCACTTGCTCAGTGATAGGACTGCTTTTCGATCTTCGAGCACCTTATTTGCAACCCGGACCTTCCTTTTCATATTCAGTAGGTCTTCCAATGTCTTCTGCAAGGATATCGCTGCGACAACCAATTCCTTTGCGTCAGACTTTGCTTCGGAGTTTCTTGTCGTATAGTAGACTTCCTTCAGCGTTCTCTTTGA
>JABCTJ010000121.1 GCA_018238375.1 Candidatus Thorarchaeota archaeon | reverse complement strand
GTAACGGTTCAAGAGTTCCCTGCTGTGAGAGAGGTAAATTGATTCAAGCCATCTACATCCTGGTAGCAGATAGCGGCCTTTGCGTACTCGACAGAAAGTATGGAAAGGCGGAAATGGACCCGAACCTAATCAGTGGTTTCTTGACAGCGCTTATTCAGTTTGGTCGTGAACTAAGTTCGGGCAATCGGGTACATGTCATCGATTTTGGCGCCTTTGATATCTGTCTCTCATTGAGGAACAACGTGATTGTCGCAGCTACAATCGACAAGACGGATGACACAAACGCGGCGATGGCAATCCTTAGTGATGTCAATAACGCATTTGTCAAGGAGTACCGTGAAATCTTGGTTAATTGGGATGGCAACTTAGAGCCATTCGAGAAATTCAATAAGACCGTCGATGAGATTACGAAGGACGGAAAAGCCTCAGAGAAGAGAGTTATTGTGCCGGTTATTAAGGGTAAAGTTACCCCCATGCTAGTCCGTCTTGGTCAGATGAAACAATCCACCTTTGACGTTGCGCAGAAATGCAAGGGCAATCTGACTACACGAGCGATAGCTGACCAACTAGGAATAAAGCTGAAGGATGTCCAAAAAGCTATGCAAGAGCTTGAGGACGCAAGAATCCTCGAATGGAAAGAGATCGGGTAACGGAACTCAGCATTCATTCTCAATATTCACCATACAAGAGTCAATATGAGGACAATTGACTTGAGATGAACCATCTGGAAGGGCTTTTGCACCGCTACTGTGTATGGCCCCATTCACTACCTGTGGCAATCAGTATAAGACCAATCACAATGAGCCCTGGAGCAAGAACTCCAATGACAGTGTAGCCAAGAATCCCTGCCGCATCAGCAATGAAACGCACAGAATGGATTACTCGTCCAGCGAACAACACGAAGAAACCCAGACCCAACAGGAAGTTTGAGCGTCTTAGAAGTCCCCCGGACTGATATGCTAGGTACCAGAAGAGACCAGGTATGAAGATGGCATAAATCACTCCGAATGGCATCGCAATCATATTCATGTCTGAATATGGAAAGATGATTAGGCCAAGTCCAATCAGGACTGCAGGGACTGCAAAGGCTATTTCAGCTTCTCTTTTCCCGAATATCATAAAGCCAGCAGTAGCAGCTAGTGTAGCCAATGCCATCCATTGCATGAAGCCGCCTGCTTTCAGCCAGATGTCAAGCGTGCCAGCTATATACGGAGCAAGACCACTGTTCGTTCCAATCAAGGAGTTGGGGTCTGCATAGAAATCGCCCACGAAATAGAAAATTCTGCCGATAGCAAGAAAGAGAAAGAACAAAGCAGTAGCGAACTGGAATGGATTCTTGCTTTTCCTCCACCTGAAGAAGAGTAGATGAATGAATATGTAGAAGTATAACCCTACGACGAGAAACCAGATACCGATATGCGTCTCCCTGATCACCATGTCAATAGTTTGCATCATTTGTCTTTCTCCGTTTGATAAGCACGTTGCTGAGCAGAAACTACAATGCTAGCAAATAAAGATATTCTGGGCCGTTGAAATGGGCGAATACAGCGAAGTAACCTCTATATGAAGTGGAATTGAGCATATCATGGTGTTATCTTGAGCTCTCAACGTACATGGAAACTGAAGTTCCAAGACGGTACAGTGCAGGAGTTCATCGATATTCGCAGAAAGGTTGGCAATCAGATAGTTCGGGCATATCTTCTGGAGCCTGTACTAGAGAGCCAGAGCATCATGAGAGCTGAGATAAGCCTTCGAGGCCCCAAGGACGAATGGAAAGACTTTGCGAAATTCTTGGTTTTAAGAGTGACTGAAGGGGAGAACGAATTCGGTATTTTAGCTGAAACTGGAGTCTACGAGAATCTGCGTATTGTGGGAACTGATAGTGAGGAGATTGCTCAAAAATCACCCAGCGAAATTACGCTAGCTTTCACAGAAGCACTGAAAGATCCCCAAGGATGCAGTGCTGTCGTCATCTTGAGTACCGACTCGAAGATCAAATTAGAGTAGGATGGGTTATCCGCAATCTGCATTTAGGGAGGAGTTAGAAGTTCAGAGAATCGCCAAATGCCCGGTTTGCTCGGAAAAGGTACCTCTAGATATCGACTACAGTGTGGTCAAAAAAGCCAAGAGATTTCCAGTCACAGTTAGAGTAGAACACGAAGATCATTACTTCTATGTGAATCTGGATAGCTTCGGGTCAGTTACTGACATACTTCACCCAGAACTAGTGGAGTAGTTTATCCGATCATAGGCCATAGAACTTCTTGGCACTTTGCGTTGTTGCATTGGCTACCTCTTCCATGGTTAGACCAAGCAACTCGGACAAGGATTTGCAACCGTACGTAAGGTTCGCAGGCTCATTGCGCCCCTCAACTGGTGATAAGTATGGGCCATCAGTTTCTAGCATAATCTGTCCCAAAGGCAAAACTCTCGCGGCATGCGTGCGATTCCGGTATTTCCTGAAGTTGGCAGGTAGAGTGATATGCCAGCTATTGTCACGTACCCGTTCAGCTACATTGGCATCGCCATCGAAGCAGT
>JABCTJ010000057.1 GCA_018238375.1 Candidatus Thorarchaeota archaeon | reverse complement strand
TTGCTCTGAGAATATCGAAACCGAGTGGCGGGGACCACAGACGCCTGTTCATTACATTCATCGTGTTTGTGTTCGTGATGTCATTCTTCCTTGACACCACCTCCACGATGGTCATCATGGCGCCGCTCACGATTCAGGTTTGCAAAGCACTCGACATCGATTTCAAGCCATACTTGATATCTGAAGCAATAGTGTGCAACTTCGCATCCATTCCATCAATTGTAGGTGCTGTGCCGAATCTTGTCATTGCGAGTAAGACTCGTCTCGACCCAGGTTTCCTGTTCGTGGCTTTCATGCCTCTAGCCATCATCCTTCTTGTCGTGACGTTGCCCATAATGCTTCATCACTATCGCGCGTCATTCGGCGTAACTGATAGGCACAGAGTGGATGCGCTCCTTCGAATAGATCCAGCAACTATGATAATCTCGAAGCGTGACTTCTACGCATCAATAATTGCGTTTGCAGTCCTGTTCGTGGGATTTGCCCTTGGCCCCTCGTTCCACATAGAGCCGCCGTTGGTTGCCCTTCCTGTGGCTGGATTCATGCTCGTCCTGTCTCATAAGAGAGCTAACAAGTTCCTCACTGAAGTGGGTTGGGACACTTTGTTTTTCCTTGTTGGCATCTTTGGTCTTGTTGTAGCATTGAACATATCGGGATTGGTTGACGACCTTGGATACTGGATTCAGGCAGTTGTCGGAAATGATGCCGCCTTCGCCACAGTGTTCATGGTCTGGATTCCTGCATTGCTCTCGTCTTTCCTAGACAATCTTCCTGTGTCAGTATTACTTGCACCGATAGCTTCCAGCCCGGAGCTCCTTGCCGTGAGTCCAGTTCTGCCCCTCGCACTAATATTTGCGGTGAATATCGGAGGATATCTAACACCCTTGGGCGCGCCGGCAAACATAGTGACAATGTCATTTGCGGAGAAAGAGGGTGACCATATTTCCTTCTTAGAGTTCGCGAAAATGGGTACAGTCCTAGCCCTAATTCACTTGGCGATTGGCAGCGGCTGGTTACTCCTGATCAACTTCCTCATAGGCGGATAAGCAGTTTTCCTGTCCATGTAATAGATCGGGGCTTCCCAGAAGAAGGGCGGCGCCCGCCCCCGCTCGAGCCGCCGGGAGGACGGACACACGACGGAAACAAGACGCCTTTCGTGATGAGCGCAGAAATGCGCATTCCCTATTAATGGTACACTGAGTATTTGAAGTTTCTTGACCATAGTATTTCGCGCAAAATGCGAGATTCGGTAATATGCACCCAGCAGACCATTCATAAAAGCGTAAGAAGCGTTTTTCGAACAGGACAAGTAGCTGAGGCCAATATTATTGCCAAAGAGAGCGCGATGCCCCCATTGTGACAGATTGTTCGCACGCGACAGGCTTGACGACCATATTCGCAGATGTAGGGCTCGTGGGATGAGTCGAGGAGAGGTCAGAGGGACCAGAAAAACGGTTGTGGTAGATGGAAACAATGTGGCCCATCATCTCTCTCCAAACGGAGTGCCCCGAGTGGCTAATCTTGTCCTTGCACAGAGCAGTCTGGTGCAGGTTGGCTTGAAACCGATTGTGGTTGTATCAGCTGCTCTCAAACATAAGATAGACAACCCAGAAGTCCTACAAGAAATGATTGCGAAACGAGAGGTGATTGAAGCACCCCGCGGCACAGACGATGATCTCACTGTGATTAAGCTCGCTCAGAGCAACAATGCAGATATTGTGAGCAATGACAGGTTCCTTGGCTTCATCAACAGATTCCCATGGCTGCAATCCAGACTGATGAAATACAGAATGACGCCCTCTGGTTTAATACTCAGGTAAATATCAGCTGTCCATTGACTACTGACCGGCATCAGAACCATTAAAATGAATTCGGAGATGCTCATTGAGAAACCATTGTTTCTACAAGTAGGTGAAACTAAATGCTCGCTAATGAATTGCGAAAGAAGTACTTGGAGTTCTTCAGGCAGAAAAAACATGCGATAATGAGTTCTGCTTCGTTGCTGCCTGAGAATGACCCCACAGTGCTTTTTACCACGGCGGGCATGCACCCGTTAGTACCATATCTTCTGGGCCAACCCCACCCTCAAGGTAAACGACTGGCCAACTGTCAAAAATGCATCAGAACTACTGATATCGACGAGGTTGGCGATCCAACGCATCTCACTTTCTTCGAGATGCTGGGCAATTGGAGTCTGGGTGACTACTGGAAAGAGGAGGCCATAACGTGGAGTTACGAGTTCCTCACCTCAAAGAAATGGCTTGGATTCAATCCAGAGAAGCTATCAGTGACTGTCTTCGAAGGCGATGATGACGCGCCACGTGATGACGAATCAGTCAAGATATGGAAAAGACTCAATATACCAGAGGATCGCATCTTCTACCTGCCCAAGGAGGATAACTGGTGGGGTCCAGCAGGAGCAACTGGTCCATGTGGACCATGCACAGAGATGTTCATCGAGGTCGATACAGTTCCCAAATGTGGAGCAAACTGCAAGCCCGGATGCAGCTGCGGACACTATTTCGAAGTCTGGAACGATGTCTTCATGCAGTATAGCAAGATGGCTGATGGAACATACGAACTGCTAGAAAAAAAGAACGTTGATACTGGGATGGGACTCGAACGTACTATAGCCATGCTTCAAGGGAAATCCACTATTTACGAGATTGAGCTAGTTGCACCCCTCGTGGAGAAGGTAATAGAATTCACAGGGAAAGAGAGCCTCACAGACGAGGATGTGCGTTTGATCAGGACTATCGTCGACCACGTGCGGTCCGCGGTGATGATTATGGCAGATGACCGCAGGATTTCGCCATCAAATGTGGAACAGGGTTACATAGTTCGCCGGCTCTTGCGGAAGAGCATCCACAGCGCAGATAGACTTGGAATCCAACAGGGATTCATGAAGGTCCTTGCTGAGGTTGTCATTGAAATGTACAGAAGCGTGTATGATGAAGTTGAGAGAAATCGGGATTTCATCATGCAGAATCTTGAAGCAGAAGAGACGAAATTCAGGAAAACACTTGGCAAGGCACTCAGAAAATTCGACAGGATTCTTAATGAAACAGGAACGATAACCGGCAATGACGCGTTTCTTCTATTCACAAGCTTCGGGCTCCCCCTTGAAATGACCAGAGACCTGGCCGAAGAGAAAGGTATCAAGATAGACATGAAGGAGTTCCGGAAGGAGTTCGAACACCACCGAGAGATATCTAGGACTGCAACAGAGGGTAAGTTCAAGGGAGGTCTCGCAGACCATAGCGAGGAGATCACGAAACTCCACACAGCAACTCATCTTCTGCAAGCCGCTCTTAGAAAGGTCCTCGGTGACAAAATCAGCCAGACAGGAAGCAACATCACAAAGGAACGCCTTCGATTCGACTTTGCATTTGATAGGAAACTGACACCAGAAGAAGTTCAACAGGTTGAGGGCCTCGTGAACAAGGTGATTGTAGGAAACCTGGAGGTCATTCAGACATTCATGACGTTGGATGAAGCTATCAGTCAGGGTGCACTGTCATTCTTCAAAGAAACCTACGACGAAACAGTGTCCGTGTACAGGATAGGCGACTTTAGCATGGAACTCTGTGGAGGACCTCACGTCGAGCATACAGGAGTTCTAGGTCACCTCAAAGTCGTGAAACAGAAAAAGATTGGGGCCGGCATAATCCGAATCAGGGCGGTACTGACATAGCGTCGCTAGTCTGTTAGAAAGGTCTATTTGGGTTTCGGAGTCCTTAGGCGACAGACAACCACCAATATTAGAATGGGATTCGTGAAGACTATGGGAAAAGGTACGTACTCTAGGCTATTTGGCGACGGGGATAAGAACCTCCAGAAAAAGGCTGCTGAACTCCTTATGCAGCTTGGTAAAGCACTTCAATCAGCTAGTGCCAAGTTGCATGTCGGCGCGAAAGCGTGGTTGAAAGGCGATATCGAAACTCTCAAAGAAATTAGAGATGAGGTTGTCAAGTTAGAGAGGGAATCCGACGCCATCAAGGATGAATTCGTCGAGAGCGTCTTCTCGAAGCACGCATATATGCCTCAGCAATCGCAAGAGCGATACCAGCTCGTCATTCACATGGACAACATCATTGATGCCGCTGAAGAAGCGGTCCGAGTGCTAGCCCTTGGGTACAAGAACAAGCCATTGGAAGATATCGTAGAGATGGCTGAAAAATCTTGGATTTGCACTGACCTCCTTCAAGATGCAATCAAATACATATTTACTGACTTTGAAAAAGCTCTGAAATATGCACGAAAAGTGAGTGTTGTCAGAGAGGAAGCACGAGACCTGAAGTTTGGGCTCCACAAAAAGGTGTTCCGTGGTAAGAAATTCGATCCATCGGAAGGCTTGTTCTACCACGTTGTTTCAAGGCGAATCACAGAGGTGGCTATACAAGCGGAGCTAACGGCCGACTTCATTCGCGCTATCGTGATCAAATACTCCTAAACGGAGGAACATCTCACTTGGACCCAATCCTATTCACAGCGCTCTTGCTCATCGGTTTCGTCGTTGCATTTGCAATAGGAAGCAATGATGAGGCCATGGCTCCGGCAGTTGGTGCAAGGGTCTTCTCGGTCACCACTGCTGTTGTGCTAGGAGGGATCCTCAGCATCATTGGAGCCGTGTTCTTTGGCGGAGGAGTATCTGAGAAGGTTGGTTCTGAGCTTGTCGGCGGGAATGAGTTGAGTATTGCGATGGTCTTTGCCATAATGATCTCGATGGCGATATGGCTGCTGCTGGCTTCCGCATCAAAAGGCCTTCCAATAAGTACGACTCAATGCATAGTGGGGGCAGTTATCGGCGTCGCAGTAGTGGCACCGTTTCTTGGAATAGAGGGGTGGGGTATTGCAGCCATTGAGTGGTTAGTCATATTGCAAATCCTCGGAGGTTGGCTGTTGTCCCCCATTGTAGGCTTCGTAATCAGTGCGGCCGTGTTTCGTGTAGTTAGGAAGTTTCAGAGTCGTGCGAAAGGCTTTACAGATCGCGAGAGGCAGGAAAAGGTTGCGTCCTATGGACTAGCATTTTTCCTCATTATAGTATCATTAAGCAGAGGCGGCAACGACGTGGCCAATGCAGTAGCTCCTCTTGTAGTGCTGCCTGATTTCCAAGGAACGTTTAGTTTAGGTCCCTTTGCTATCCCAGGTGTTATGGTCCCACTTCTCATCGGAGGAATTGGGATGGCGCTTGGTCTGATTGTTGTGGGCCGCAAAGTCATCAAGACTCTAGCTAACGAGGTCGTGACTCTCACACCTATGTCAGCCTTGTCCGCCAGCATTTCAGTGGCTCTTGTGATGTTCGTGGGAACATACCTGGGACTGCCACTCAGCGGCACTCATGTGTTGGTAGCCGCACTGATAGCTGTTGGTTGGGTGTCCCGGGGGCCAATCCAGATGGAACAGGTCAAGGCTATTCTGATTTCTTGGGTGGTCACAGTTCCTATCTCTGCAATCCTTGCTGTGATTGTATTTGTCCTGCTGAATCCCTTCTTCCCAATGCTATAGCAGCCCCTTATTTAGCGTCAACTCTCGATTTTCGGTATTCTATGTATAAGCAGATGGTTTCTAGCCAAGGATCCAAGCTGTTTCGCTTCATCTTCTGTAAGATGTACCTTCAAGCTGGCTTCAACGCTTATGCTTCCTGTTGCTTCAATCAGGGCTAGGTCAGCCCCCTTGACGATTTCCTCTAGAACAGGACACATTCTGCTATCGCCTGTGAATGCGATAACTGATTCGCCGATACTCACTCTATACCCAAGAGCGGGCATCAAGACATCGGCCCCAGTGGCATTCTCTGATCCAAAGTGTTCCACTTCCAGCGAACGAACGTGAAAGAAGTCAGTGCGGAACTCTGAATTGTGTCCCATCTCTTGGACTCTAATTGGGAATGGAAGGGTGTCACAATAGCTGTCTTTGAATGTTCTTACTGTACTCAACACCTCTTTGCATCCCTTCGGAATTAGTATATCAAGAGGAGTGGATCGGTTCAACATCCGCAGGAATCCAAGCAGGGAGTACAGACCACCCATGTGGTCGAAGTGTCCGTGAGTTATTACAATCAGGTTCAACTCACTTACAAAATCTAGACTGCCTTGCGAAAGCAGGTCTCGGAGTGTGCCATCGCCGACATCTGCAAGCAGAATCCTGCCGCTGAACTTCGATATTATGGCGATATTTGTCGCCACACCTGCTGCACTGAAGAGTACATCGACTCTAACCTCATCATTCTCCCAGGCCGCAGAGTGTATTTCAGTCAAGTCTTTCATTGGTTTTCACGATGCCTTTCTTCAGACGACCGATTGAGCTCTTGGTTACGATAGTCATAGTCGTCATTGACTATCCGGTTCAAACACTTTCTCAATCTCTCTGTCAAACTCACCATCATCCTCAGGCTCATAGATGATGTGAGATTTCGGCTTCGGTTTCGCTGGAGCATCCCAGTGCGTTCCCGCCCCGAAAATGAAGCCTCCGCCAAAGGCTAAGATGCTTAGGATAACCCCAGAAGATGAAAACGGGAGAAATGCCGTAAGTGCAAGAACTATGGCTAGCCCACCGATGGCACTCGATGCAAGACCAAGCAACAACCTATCCGATGATTTAAGGCTCTTCATACCCCCCACGATGTATCCAAGTCCAACACCCACGAAGAGAGAGGGAATGCCGTAGATTGTTTCCGTGAATAAATCGGCTAGCATCAAGGCTCACATCTAGTGACGAGGATTCGACCTCAAAGGCTGATAATCCTTGCCATCGATATGGATGTAGGTGTCTTTATCCTCTGGCGTCATTACCACTTATCGTAGTGGACAATCTCGTCCAACGCTTTTCGTGGCGTTCGTGTCTTCTCTCGTTCCTTGTTCTTCTCGTCAAGATGATCGGGACTACCCTCATGTCCGATGAAGACCACAGCTGCTATCCGGTAGTCATCCGGAATGCCCGTGAGTTCCTTGAGATTGTCTTCCTTCCAACCGGCAGTGGGATGTCCCATTAGTCCGAGATGAACGGTCTGAAGCAACATATTCTCTACTGCAAGACCGACATCCATCATGTAGTATGGTTGGCCATGTGCGGGACAGCCACTCTCAGGACGAGATGCAACTAGTATCATCACAGCAGCCCTTTCGGCCCAGTAGTTCCCCCTTGACATCGCAGTATTTGCCTGCGCTCTTGCTTCAGGGTCTTTAACCACGACAAAGTCCCATGCCTGTGTGTTTCCGCAAGATGGGGCCTTGCGACCCGCTTCGAGGATTGATTCAAGTGCCTCATCGGACACTGGTTTTTCAGAGAATGCTCTGCCACTCTTCCTTTTCTCAATCAGATCTAGGAGCATAAGATGGCCCTCCAGGAGGCTATGTAACTACGTCCATTATTTCGTCACAGTGTTTCGGGATTGGTTCACTGCCGCATCCGGGTCCCATCCAGCACACTAAGTCTTTGTCTTCTTGGTGCATTTCCTGTCCGCAGTGCATAGAGATGGCAGATTCGTGTCCACATTTCTTACAAACTAGTTTTGCCATATCGAAAACCTCAACAGAAATTCTATCTTAACTATGGTGAAGTGTGCTTAAGAGTCTGTGCGTCTAGGACACAAGTCGAAATTTCAGCTCTTGTCCGGATAGTACTTCTTTGGATCCTCAGTGTACACTTTCTCAATCGTCTTGTGTGCCCCCGGAGTATCCAGCTCGACATCACGCTTCAGTGAACGGTCTTCTGAGAGAATCTCCTTGAAGACTTCGTTCTGAACAATAAGCCGTTGAACTTCATTACTGCCGGTCCAAATAGTCGCAAGGCGAGCATCACGGAATAGGCGCTCGATTGGGTACACGTCTGTGTAGCCGATGCCTCCAAGAATCTGCATTGCCTCGCTCACCGCTTGGAAGCCCGCTTCAGTACAGAATGTCTTTGCCTGAGAAACCTCCTTGCGGCACCATTCGCCTGTATCAGCAACCTTTGCGGCGCGGTAGATTAGACCACGCGCTGCATCAAGTTCAGTTGCACAATCAGCCACCTTGAAGCTTATTCCCTCGAACCGCCGAATTGCTCGGCCAAAAGCCTCTCTCTTGTGAGCATACCTGACAGCTATCTCCAACGCTGCCACGCCCATCCCGACGGCACCGCTTGCAGAGGTTAGACGTTCTGGCACCATCATGGCATTAAACACATCATTCCCACCGTTCAGTTTTCCGAGAAGGTTGGCTTCTGGAATTTCGAGATTTTCCATTACTATTCTTGCTGCACCCATGCCACGGCAACCCATGAGCTCATACTCTTCCTCGACTCTGACCCCATCATCACGATCGACCAAGAATGCACTGAGGGACTCATGCGGTTTGGCTTCAAAGCTGGTCTTAGCATAAATCAGGAAGTAGTCTGCACCTACGCCCCCTGCTACAAAGCGTTTCTCACCGTTCAGTAAGAAGGTGTCATTTTCTTTGACCGCAGTGGTTATCGTTCCAAAGAAGTCTGAACCACTTCTGGGCTCTGTGAGTCCTTCGCCTCCGATTTTCGTCCCTTGAAGAGTTGGAAGAAGATAATTGACCTTCTGTTCCTCTGTGCCGAATTTTTCTATCCCCTCTCCGATGATGCTTGGCAGTGAATATGCACAACCGAGCGCAATCCCAAGCACACCCACTTCTTCAACAGCCAGCATTTCAGAAACCCAACCCAGATCTCGGCCGCCATACTTCTTAGGAAATCTGAGCCCAAGAAGATTCTCCTTTCCAGCTGC
>JABCTJ010000048.1 GCA_018238375.1 Candidatus Thorarchaeota archaeon | reverse complement strand
TCCTCCAGTTCCATGCTGGTGAACCCGAGGTTACGCCATGCGGACAGATGATCCTTCTTTCTTATCGTGGCTCTCTTGAAATGCTTTATCGCTTCGCGTGGACTGCCCGACCTGTACGAGACCATTCCCAATGTGTTCTCTATTGAAGCATCATGCGGGTCTATCTGTGCTGCCTTCTTCAACGCCTTCACTGCTGACTTGTGCTTCCCAGCGCGAAGGTTCACGTCCCCAAGGATTTTCCAAGCTTCGATGTCATCAGGTGCCAATTTCGTTGCAGCCTGCACCGACTTGGTCGCTTCTTTCCACTTCTCCATCATTGAGAGGGCAATAGCGCGATGAATGAGAGCAGGCACAAGATTTGGGTCCAGTTCCAAAGCCTTGTCATAGTTATCGATGGCAGAACCGAACTGGCCCTCCTCAAGAGTTATGTCGCCCATTCGCATCCAGATACGCCACTCTTTGGGACTTATTTTCACGAGCGCCTTGTAACAAGCCAGCTCCTCGTTGGTTCGCCCCAAGGCGCGGAGAGCAGAGGCCTTGTCATGTAGAGCCATACCATTCTCTGGTTCTATCCTAAGTGCATGGTCAAGGGACTTCAGTGCCTCGTGTGCCTTGTCAGGGCCCAAAGCCAACAATACGCGGCCTCTGTTAACATGTGCCTCTGTCAGATTAGGATTCAAGCGAATGGCTCGATCAAGACTCCGAAGAGCGTTTCCGAATGACTCCATCTTTGCTAGAAGGACGCCCTTACTGTTCCAAGCTGATGCATCGTCTGGATTCGCCTCTAGATGTGCATCTACTGCTTGGAGAGAATCTTCAAACGAAGGCATTGGAACCATGATAGATTCTACGTGCATGCAGAAAAAGGTTCAGCTGATGACCTGGCTTTCACCCATAACGATAAAGGTGTGTAACTGACCTGCGTCAACCATGAAGCCAGGGCGGCTTGTGACAGGTTTCCTATTGCTTGTAATCACACTTGCTGCAGTTGCACCCATATCAGCACAGCAAAATCATACATTGGAATGGGGTGTGGAAGTCGGAGAGGAGTTCACTTACGTACTGCAAAGGAAACTGATTGATGCCGCATGGGAGCAAAATATGAATAATCTGATTCCGTTTCTTGCCTATCTTGACGAAGGGCAGAAAATACTCGCATCCGTTGAGGAGCTCTACGCGATACCAACGGAGATTGACTCTAGCAATCTACCCACATCTAATTGGACATTGGTTAGAGAGAACGATTCAGTCATCATCTCCACTGGCATCAGTGGGTTAGCATTCCCGATTGGGGACTGGGATGCTCTTGGTGAAGCATTCAATGTAACCGGAATTGCAGGAATGACCTTGATTGACACCAACGAGGAATGGGGAACAATCCTGTCAGGCCCCTTGGAGGGAAGCTCAGGCATTGAGATCTACCATGAGCAGAGATACGAGAAAGAAAACGGCACTCAAGTATATCTGCGTTGGATAATCAGCTATGCAGGTAACAGATTGGTTGACATTGTCTTCGTCCAGTGGCACCTAGGCATACCAACAGTCCTTCCAGCAGAGCTGGAGATAACAACAATTCTTCTTGTTGGACTCGGCATTGCGATTGCTATCATTGTGGGAGTACTCGTTTACAAGAAAGCCAAGAGCCGGAAGTCCATGATGCAGAAGCTCGGTGAGTAGACCGGCTATCAGTCAGTTTGCGGGTCTATAAAGCATTAAATGCATAGATATCTTCGTTGGGGAATAATTCCGGTGATTATCGTGAAACCAGAATCCGAAGAAATCAGGAGAGTAAAATGTAGAGGTGATGATAGCACCACTAGTTTCAGTGTGGGTGAAGAGTTCCGCTATAAGTTTCATCGACACGGGTCGGTTGGTGAAGATGCTACATTTGAGATAGGAAACACCGGAATCATATCACACGAGAGAACTGAAACAGAGTACCTGCATCCTGAGAAGATGAAACCGGGGATGTCCGGAGGCGACGCAGAGAGGGGGATGTGGTACTTCAAGGCAAGTGCACCGGGTGCTACTACTCTAACGATTATCGTGATGTTTCGCGGGGAAATAGAGAGCCGTTGTGCTATGAATTTGGAAGTGGAGTGAAAACACTCTGCTCTATCATCATGTGGACTTGCTGCCCCAGATGAAAGTGTAACGCGGTGCGTATTCCAGACGCGCTCCTGCAGCGTACGCAGCTCGCAGTTCCTTCAGCCCTTCTTGATATTCCACCTCGCTGATTTTGTGAAGCATTGAGTATCCTTTCTTCTCAACCGTTTCCAAGTACTCATCCTCTAAAGGAATCCGCGCGAAGGTGAACGGCTTCGAGCGAACATTGGTGAAACCAGCCGCTCGTAGGTGTTTCTTAGCCACCTCGATATTCGGATACCTGCCCTTGTCAATCTCAGCTGTAGCGGGAAAGAATCGCGTAGTCATGCGGTGGTCTATTTGTTCGTGAGATTGTGTGACAATACAGAATTCACCACTTGCTCGCAACACACGAAATGTTTCGTTTATCACTGGAGGAACGTCTGCCAAGTGATGAAGAACTTCTGTCATGAATGCCAAATCAAAGGTCATATTTCCGAACGGTAGATGGTTGGCTGAGGCGTGAGCGAGATGAATCTCTGGCGTTTTCTTTTTGGCCTCATGCAGCATGCCGGATGAGAGGTCAATCCCCACTAATCGAGCGTGCGAATTCCGAGAAACAAGAAGCGTGTTGTTTGCTGTGCCACATCCGATATCTAGGATAGTTGAGTTCCGACCTAGGAAGACTTCACTCAGTATCTGGTGCATCATCTCTGGGTCGCCAGTCCGAACCTGATCGTAGCCCTCGGCAACCTTGTCATAATCGACATTCTTGGTTCCAGCGAGGTCTATTCTTCGTGACATACTGCACTACATCTCCAGGAATGACTCGGATCTGCAGAATCCTCAATCCTACATATTACATCTTGTGGCGGATGAATAATTGGGATATCTGACGAACAGTAGTGCTTTCCCAACCATGCGAAGTACCTATAAGCAACTCCCATTCCAGACCCGCCAGCTAAGCATGATATAACATGCAGAGGTAGTTCAAGATGCACTTCGAAGAAACTGACGAAGAAAAGATGTTCCGCGAGATGGTGCACGACTTTGCCCAAAAGTATGTAGCCCCAGCTTGGCGGGACTATGATAAGAATCACGAGATCCCCCGGGCTCTCATCAAGAAGATGGCCGAGCATAACCTCTGGGCACCTACGGTCGCAGAGGAGTACGGTGGAGCCAACATCTCGATGACAGTGGCATGCATCGCGGCAGAGGAGCTCGCTAGAGCAGACCTCTCAATTGCGTTGCCGGTCATGTATCTGGTCGAGGCTTCATGGGCATTCATCTTTGACCTGCACGGCACTGACGAGGCAAAGAGCGAGATTCTACCACGAGTCACCAAGGGTGACCTGTTCTTTGGTATCGCCACAACCGAGCCAACCGGAGGCTCAGATCTCGTTAATGTGACAAAGACAATTATCAAGCCAAAGGGTGACGGCTTCGTTGTTAACGGTGAGAAGGTCTACATCAGCGGCGTCGCTGAATCGGAGAAGTACGGCGGTGTCTACTGGACCCTCGCCAAGTCTGACCCCAAGGGCGACCACAAGGCATTCGATGCGTTCATTCTCCCGTTCAATATGGGCGACGGCCTCCATCCAGGCATCACCACAACGCTGTTCGAGGACATGGGTAGAATGGGTGTTTCCACCGGTGGCTTCAACATGGAGAACGTCGACATTCCCAAGCATTACATGATTGGCGAGCGCGGTAGAGGATTCTACCTTGCCATGGCGGGCTTTTCCGCGGCAAGAGTTCTCATTGGGGCTACATGTCTTGGTTCCGCCGAGGGCGCCTTCGACATTGGTGTCGATTACGTCAAGCAACGCAAGCAGTTCGGTCGACCACTGGCAGCCTTCGAGGGCATTTCATTCGAAGGTGTTGACTCCTGGATGCAACTCCAAGCGGACAAGCTTCTCGTCTACAAGGCCGCCTATGTCATGGACCAGCACTATCGCGAGAAGAATCCCAACTACTCGCAGCTCGACATTGCTAAGTTCACTGCGGCTGCGAAGTTCAAAGCTCCTCATGACGCACTAGATATCATTACTAGAGCCATGACGTGGCATGGAGCATTCGGATACACCAAGGAGTGCCCACTTGAGGCAGCGTACCGTGGTGTGAGGTCGTACACTGTAGGCGCAGAGGGCGGATCGCACATACAAAAGGTAGTCATAGCGAGAGAAATTTTTGGACCTGAGAACCTGCCTTACAGGCAAGAGAAGCAGAAGTAGTTCTAATTTCATTTTGAGAGAGGTTAGCCCTCTCTCTTCATTCTTTTTTACTCCAAGCAAACATAGGCGTGATTGAACTCGTGATGAATCCAATACTCTCGTATAGATTGAATGCTGGGTCACCATGAACGGCTACCAGATGTATACTCTCAATCTTGCGGTTCTCTTTCACGGCATCCAAGAGTGCATGAGTTACAATTATTCGTCCTAAACCCCTCTTCCTGTACTCTGGCCGGATCCCAACAAGTCCAACGTGTCCACGAGCTCCCTGAACCGCAATTTGACACGAGCCTATCGGAATAGCATCAGCTGTGAGAATGCTAAGTCGTAAGGTTTCATTCAATTTCTCAAGCGATTGCTGACAGGCTTCCACGGTTCCAACTTGATCCGGATACTGACGAGCATCAGGGGTCCCCAAATAGCTCTCAAACATCATCTCAGCAACTTGTTTCTTCATGTCCTCGCTGTATCTGACAATTGAGTAGTTCTCAGGTAAATCGGCCAAACTAAGTGATTCAATTTCTCCACGTTGGATTGACATGTATGCATCATCGGTCCTTGTAAAACCGACCTCAATCATCATATCATACATTGATTCAGGTACAGCATTCCCTGGGATGCGGATTTCTGAATGGCTCATCTTCACATAATGAAAGACCTGAGTGAATAATTCTTTCCACGTGTCATCGAGAGGGTAAAATGCGGCAATTAAATTTCTAGAAGGCTTCAAAATACCGAAACCAAACGGCGTGTTATCATCGGCGAATCCTGCGAGAAGAACAGTGCTTCTTGTTTCTATATTCTCTAGTAGTGTTTTCTTCAGTCGAGAAACCTGTTCCTCGTCCTGACTTATTCGTTTGATGAAATCATCAACCAAATGCTCAACCTGTGAAACCTCATTCAGTTGTATCTCTCTAATCATCTCGAAACTTCGTCGACTTTTATCCGAATATCTCATCAAAAAGAATCCGGTTGCTCCAAGGATTATCCACGCAAGGCATCCTCCAGAGGTGTGCATCCTAAACGGTTGGTGCTAAGGGAGAGCATTGACCCAGAAAATCGTCATGGCGAGGGAATTATTCGGGCTTGAGTTTCAGTCTTACATGGATGCGAAGAATATTAAACCTAGCGGCACTGTTTCATGTTGCGGGTGGAATGCGATTGCATAGCGAATCAAAGCTCGCATACCTAAAACGATTGCTTGTTACGAAGAAAGTAATTGGAACCATAATCATAATTCTCTGCGCAACGTTAGTCATCTCTCATCCAGAGATTAACCCAAGGTACACCAATCATGAAATGGAATGGGATATCACTATTGGTAGTATGCTCACGTACAAAATCACTTGTACCAACTCCACGCCTTTGGATCCCACATGGTCTCGATATAGAATGATACCACTAAATGGAACGGAGGTCGTTCTTGAAGTGACCTATCTTCCACCAATACCAAGGGTTGTAACATCCAGCAATTTTCAAGAAACGGTAATAGATTCTACCAAAGTAGAATGTTCCTATAAGAATGGAAGCTCTCTTCCTCTTGAGTATTCTTCTCATTTAAACAAACTAATTTCAGGGTCATTATTGCCAGTCAATGGTAGTTCATTGCTTGATCAATTATTCCTAGACTATTGCGGTAATTCAGGGAGGTCGTATTTATCTCAACCAGGTGCAACAGGAAATTACTATTATCTGCAAGAATCGATATTTAATGTGACGAACTTAATTGTAGGATACAGTTCAATGCAATGCTATACAACGGGTCATGGGTGTTGGGGCACTTCTTGGTTTGGTGATGTATTAATTCAGACAGGTATACCAGAGAGTGGCTTTCTATTCTCCTTTGTACCCCAATCTTGTGGCGCGTGTCTTCACGAGGAAATATTTCTCGAACTAGTTGATGTCGATTATGTTTCTGAATAGCCATCTCGCGTTTTATGACACGGATAATTTTTGGTGCAGAACACTTTCCCTACAGGCAAGAGAAGCAGAAGTAGTTCTCATTCTGGTTTGAGAGAGGCACCCCCTCTCTCCCCGCTCTTTCTTCTCTGCGAGCCTCCTACTACTTGGCCTTCATCCGATGCAGTCTTTTATGGCGACCTTTGCAGAACGACGCATTTCTGCAGCGAATTCAAAGCCTGTCTTCCGACAATGGATGCCTGTCTCACACTTTAGGCATTCTTGTAGCACCATATGCGGGCTTTGCTACTTTATTGGGTCAATGACCTTAATATCAGGTACACGTTTGAAGGCTTGGTCATGGGTCATGATTTCGACGAGATTGTTTTGTGCCATTGTTGCGAGAATAGATGCATCACGTCCGCCGATGCCCAAATGTGATAATTCACATAGCTGTTGTAGCGTGAATTCTAGCGCTTCAGCATCAAGCAGGTAGATTGGAATCCCATAGTTGAGGAAGACCTGTCCTTTCTCACCGCCAACTAAGGATCCAAGACGACGAACAAGATAGTGCATGGTTTCAATGACGACAGTAGAATTGACCGCGCCTTTGCTCTGACGCAAGGCATCCTCAACAGGTTTGATGACTTGTATATGCTCTGGAAGCGTACTATCAAAGTAGTATGCCCAGATGTTAGTATCGATAAGAATCATGGCGCAGTTCTCCAAATCTCTTTCAGGCGAAGAGGGTCTAAGTCGCCTTTGACTACGATGCATCCACATAGCTCCTGAACAAAAGTTTCGAAATCCACTTCCTTCCCAATAGTCACTTGGCCCTTGCTGACTTTGATGTGCAATCGGTCACCAGAACGGAGTCCAGCTTTTTCTCGTACGTCCTTCGGTATTGTAATGCGACCGCGCTCATCAATCTCAATCCGACCCATTGTTAATCCCACACCCATTATGTTGCCCATTGTAATAAGGATGTGGGATGGCTGTAAGACTTCCCCTGCAGGCAAGAGAAGCAGATATATTCGCGAGTGCTGATGAGAGTGTTATCTGCATTTGTTTTCCTTCTGCTCAGACTAGGTTAGCTGAATTGGCAACTGG
>JABCTJ010000042.1 GCA_018238375.1 Candidatus Thorarchaeota archaeon | reverse complement strand
ATAGTGATACTAGTCACTGGTGTATGCTCTGGCTTCAGTAACAAAGCATTTCTCATAATGAGATGAACTTGATAGGGCTCGAATGTGAAGTCACCTAGGGCATCTGAAGCTGCAACTGCTACCTCAGGGACCCAGTTCACAAGCGCACGGGCGTGCTTCTCTCTGGAAAGCTTCAAGCAGTGCTCAATTAGTGCACTTGCAGCAAGATTCATTCCTGGAACAACACTGAAATCCGTAAGAATTGCTGTGTCTGACCGAGATAGAAAACAGAGACACCCTGTTGCGGCGGGCTTTACTCCCTCCAGTGCCAAGTACATCGATGTGCCATCTATTATCTTGTTGCGAAGCATATGTGTCAAATCACCTTCAGTGAATGGCACAAATCCCTTGTACCTCTGATGACCTTGATTGTAAACCCTAACCCAATCATCGAGATTCTCGGGAGAGAGTTCCTGCACAGTACACTTCTTCAAGATTAGCTCGGCGTCACGAACTGCATTGCCTTTTTCAAGCTATTCGCTCAGTTGTATTGGCATAGACCGAAAAGCCTATCCCACTCCATCCAAAGCCACTATTGTGTCAACCCACTGTGATTTTACCCGTGAGGCCATCGAATCCTTTGAGAGAGAGCAGATGATCGAGGTTCCTCTAACGCCTGAGCAACGCATCGATATAGATGATAGAGGGAAGACAAAACTGCACCACAGTCAGCTCGTTCAACTAGTACAGGTGATTCTGGCAAGGGGGGACTCGCTTCCTGACATCATCGAGCGTTTCCATCCCCGTGAACCAGGCGTGTGCATGTCACTGTTTGTAATTAATGATGACACGTGGAAGCTGATGGAGAAAAAGGAGAAGAACCCCGAGAGAATGCTTCCAATGACCACAATTCCTTGGTTCCTCTGGGAGGAGAAAGCGGAGTCCCCAAGCAACCCTTGCGGCGTTACGAGGTTTGGACCGTCTGATGGTAAAATCCGAGTGGACTCGAAGAACTCCTTGCTTGTTATCAGTGGAAACGGGGGTGACTTCAGCGGCATCGTTGAGGGCCGCATAACGCAGACTGAATATTCCAGGTGGCGAGCAGTTGCCTCTGAGTTTCCTGGGCATATGAAACCTGTTCCACGCTATGAAAGTCAATCAGTTGCTGTGAGTATATCGATCGACCAACTTGATGCTGACATGTATCCACGACCTCAGAAGGAGCTCGACTACACTTTCTGTGAAACCCCAAGAGCGTATTTCGAACATGGATTGTTACTCAGGACAGATGGAAGCAATGTCCGGTTACGAATTGGCAACAGACGAGAGTCACAACTCCGAGGAGAAGTCAGAATCTTCATAGGTGGATCAGACTCAGGTACTGAAGCAAGCGATGACCTGCTGACACGCCACGTCTGGCTGAATACTTTACACAAGGCGGTTGCCCTTAAGTGAATACAAACAATTCTAACGCTTGCTTCAACTGAGCGAACTATGCTAAGCATCTGATTATGAAAGCCGTTGAATGATATGGAACTTGTTCTCATCTTGTTTTTCACAGGGGGCATAATCGTCGCTGCGACACTCTGGCGTTATCACCGAACCGCAGGCTATATTCGTCTTCAAAAGAGAATGGAGGACTCATTTGACACCTTGGACTTGGACCTGTCAGGGAAGACCGAGTACACAGATTGTGTTTCCCACACGTGGGTTAATGAGAATGTAATCAGAACCCCCCATGGCAGACTCGGAAGATATCTTCAGGAGTTCCTGATGGACAAGACCCTATTTGCCATGATGGGGATTGGCATTGCACTTACTCTTTCGATATTGATTGTAGTAGTATTCTTCATGGCGTCTCTCATTGCTTTCGGGCCTGCAGTAATTATGTTCCTAGTCGGAGCGCTTGTAATAATGGGCCCAGGAGAAGCAAAGATATCAGAGATGCTTCTTGCCAAGGTTAGCGAGCTGGAATTCTCGCAACTGAACCATGAGGATTATGTCTACGTGAGTCTAGCGGTCAGAACCATTGGAAGATGGCTTCGTATCTCCGGATTAGTAGGCATATCATTCATAGTAATCTCACCCATTGGAGAAGACTTGCCCGCAACGCTTGCATTGCTGTTTGTTACAATTTCTAACACGCTTCTGTTTGACCCAGCACTTGTAGCAAATGATCTATGGTTTCCCCTCGCCTTTTTCTACGTGATTTCGATGTCAGTTCTCTTAATCTACGTCATCCCTAAGATCATTATTGCTGCATTGCGAAGGATTAGGATACGAAATAGGAATCAATCCGACACCCAATATGGTTAGCAGTTAAATGTAGTTCCCGAGAATTCCAAAGAGTCCAGATAAAACCAGCACGAATAACGAAGCGACCAAGAGCTTTCTTCCCATAAGAGCAGCTCTCAATGACTTTACAGGGTTGCCAGTATCATCATATCGCTTACTGTCTTCAAGCGGCTCTCGGGCCATAAGACATCCTCCAATGATGAGCATCCCTGCAAACTCCGTAAACAAGAAGTTCGAAGCCGTGTAGAATACTGAAACATTGCCAAATGCCACCAGAAGTAAAAGAGCAAGAAGAATATCCAAGACAGCCAACACACTCGCAAGGGTCATTGCTCCTAGAATGAGATGTTTCTTGCTACTCACCGGGACCACCTGCTGAAGCCTAGAATATGAAGGGGAGGACAATCGCAATTGCCACGAGTATTACCATGAAGACTATACAAGGGAGGAAAATCGTTTGAAGGGCAGCAATGAATATGGCGATATAATCGCTACCTTCTAGATGAATGGTCTGGTCCTGTTGTTCTTCATAGTACACGATATCATCCCAAGGCACATCTTCGTTATCGTTTTCGTCCCGTTGGGTGAATTCCGAACTCATGGCTAACCACTCTCCATCATTGAGAGTAGAGTTCATTAATAGCTCGATTGGGTCGTGAACTACGTATCTGCCAAAGCAAAAGCGTACTCTTGCTGAACACTCTCTCCGAAGTCCAACTCCCCAGCAAAATGGCATGCAACCAGATGGCCATCCCCCACGTCCTTAAGCTCAGGCTCCTCAAGCGTACAGATATCCTTGCAGAAAATGCATCTTGGATGGAAACGACAACCACGTGGAGGATTGATAGGGCTAGGCACTTCCCCTTTGAGGAGCTGCGCTCTTCCGGCAAATTTGGGATCAGGAATGGGAACTGACGAAACCAGTGCAAACGTGTATGGATGCTGCGCTTCCCTGAAGATGTCTCCAGAAGTGAGCTCCACAATCTTACCTAGGTACATTACCGCCAAGCGATCACTCATGTGTTTCACAATGCTGAGGTTGTGTGAAATGAACATGTATGTCAGTTTGAACTCGTCTTGGAGATCCTTCATCAGATTAAGCGTCTGTGCTTGCACTGACACATCGGTACTAGATGTAGGTTCGTCCATCACAATGAATTTTGGGTTCAGTGCAAGAGCCCTTGCGATACAAATTCGCTGACGCTGGCCGCCGCTGAACTCGTGTGGGAATCGATTCAAGTGATCTTCAGTGAGCCCAACCTTCAGAAAGAGGTTCAACACCAAATCTCGCATCCTCGGACCTCTAGCGATTCCATTCACAATAAATGGTTCTCCCACAGAGTTCTTCACAGTGATTCGGGGGTTCAGAGAAGCCATCGGATCTTGAAAGACAATCTGCATGTTCCTACGGGTCTCTCTAAGTTCTCTGCCTTTAATTTCTGTAATATCGACCCCATCGAATTCGATAGTGCCACCTGAAGGGGAGAGTAATCGAAGTATGGTCCTGCCCAATGTAGTCTTGCCGCAGCCAGATTCACCCACAACGCCGAGAGTTTCCCCTCTTGTGATATCCAAATCTACGCCATCGACTGCATGAACCTTGCCTATGACCTTTCGGAATACTCCACCTGTGAGGGGGAAGTACTTTTTGAGTCCACGAGTTCTAACTAATACGTCATCAGACATTCCATAACCTCCACTGTTCAGCTCAACGGGTTGTGACATGCCACCCAATGACCTGGGCGATGCTCTTTGAGCTCCGGTTTCTCCTTCTTGCATATCTCAGTACAATAGTCACATCGAGGATGAAATCGACATCCTGAAGGGGGTGTAATTAGGTTTGGCACCGTTCCTCGTATCTGGGGGAAACGTTCCCTCGTATCATGTAGTTTGGGAACTGCAGTCAGAAGACCTGCAGTGTATGGGTGAATAGGATTTGCAAAAAGGTCAACGGTTGCACAGGACTCTACGGTCGTCCCCGCATACATTACGCTCACCCAGTTGCAGGTTTCAGCGACAACACCCATATCGTGTGTGATTATTATTATTGAAGTCCCAATCTCCTTCTTCAGCTCGTTCAACAGATTGAGCACTTGTGCTTGAACCGTTACATCCAGAGCCGTTGTGGCTTCATCACAAATCAGAATGTTCGGGTTACTGACAAGAGCCATTGCTATCAATGCTCTTTGCCTCATCCCACCGGACAGCTCATGTGGGTACTGCATCATCACTGAAGAAGGTGATGGCATTTTCACAAGCTTCAACATTTCTGTAGCAATGATATGTGCTGCTTTTTTCTTATCCTTGTCATCAGGCTCCGGAGGCTCAACAAGCTGCTGCTCGTAGTGCCTGATTTTTTCCTCTATTTGGCTACGGCGTTCCTCAGGCGTATCGTGAGTTATGGAACTCCTTAGCTCACCAATCTTCATCTCCACCACTTCACGTGAAAGGTCCTGATGAAGCATTACGGATTCGGCAATCTGAGTACCGATGCGAAAAACTGGATTGGGAAAAGTTGCCGGATCTTGGAATACAATGGATATTTTCTTTCCGCGAACATGAAGCATTTCTTCCGGATGTAGTTGGAGAAGGTCGACTGGCGTGATCTCTCCAGACTCCTTGTCCGAATCGAAGAAGATGATTTCACCTTCCTCTATTTTTCCTGGCGGCTCAACAAGCCTTAGAATTGATCTGGCCGTGACCGATTTCCCGCAGCCCGTTTCGCCCACCAGACCCATTGTGTCGCCGCGCCTTAGAAACAGCTCAACGCCATCTAACGCCAGAACAACACCTTCGTAGGTATAGAAGTTGGTCTTGAGCCCTGTTATCTTCAGCACAAGTTCTTCTGTTGCCATTGATCTATCTCCTCCTTAGCTTGGGGTCAAGAATATCGCGTAACCCGTCACCCACCAAGTTGGATGCCAATGCTGTTAACAGGATTGCCATCCCAGGGAAGAAAACTGCCCACCAATTCATCATGAAATAATACTGACCAATCGCAATCATCAAACCCCATTCTGCAGCTCCAGCAGGAGGACCGAATCCTATGAAGGCGAGACCAGCAGCTGTCAGAAGGACCGAACCCACGTCCATTGTGGACTGGACAATCAGTGGCTGAATCGTGTTGGGGATAATATGGAAGAGCAATATCCGACTATCGCTAGCTCCAATAGAGCGAGCTGCTTCGACATAGAGCTTCTCTCGCTCTGCAAGGACCTGACCTCTCACAAGACGAGCATATGTAGGCCACCACACCACCATCAATGCGAGCGCTATAGTGTCGAGGCTTTTCTCTCCCAACGCCATGACGATGGCCATACACAGTATTAGACCTGGAAAGGCGAAGAACACGTCAGTGACACGCATAACGAGTTCGTCTATCTTGCCGCCGTAGTACCCTGCTATCGCACCGATGAATGTACCAATCGTTAAAGCAACTAAGACTATCGAAAGAGAAATCTTTAGGTCAGCTTGTGCAGCCCAGATAAGCCGACTGTATATGTCCCCACCGGAATCATCGGTTCCAAAGATATGATCAGGCATGCCCTCCTCGGAACTCGGAGAGCCTATGGGAAGATTGGAATCACCCCAGATTCTCTGCTCCGGACCGTAGGTAGTGATGAATGGGGCTAGCAGTGCTATAATAACAAAGCTGGCTAATATCACGATGCCTGCAACCACGAGGGGACTCTTGCGAATTAGATGCAGAGCATGTCGCAACTCCTTGATACGCGGTACTGTGTCCTCGTAAAAGCTCGGGTACCAGTACTGTTTCACATCAGGCAAGAAGAGAACAACAACTGGAACAATGGCTGCAATCGCGAATATTGTTCCGACACCGCTGATTGTAAGGAATACGAGGGCAAGCACAAGGTTCAGGTAGAGCGCGGCTGAGAACGCCCACATCTCGCGATCCAAAAGGGCAATTCCTATCCGCAGCAGTATGTAGCTCAGAATAAGGATAACGATTGATTGCACAAACCAAGCGGTCAAGAACAACCAATTTGGATCCATTCCACCCATCATTACTACAAGACTTCCGAGTACGTCAACTCCGCCGAAAATGAAACCCATCATGGACACTATGAGCTGGGTTAGTGCCAGTATCTGAAACTGTGTTCCTTGCCCCGCTACATCATCGTTGAATTCCGTTGATGCTCGAATGGATTCTGATGACATTGTGTATACCACTCTCCTATCCAAATCGTATCCTTGGATCTAGCACTCCATAGACCAAGTCAACGACCAAATTCGCGCCGACAAATATGAAAGCCACTAATAGTGTGAAGCCATTTATCGCCGCTAAGTCGGAACTAAAAATCGCTCTTACAGCCCACTTCCCCAAGCCCGGCCAGTTAAAGATTGTTTCAGTTAATACAGCGCCAGTTATGAGACTGCCAAACGCTAGTCCGATGACTGTAACGGTTGGAATCATTGCATTCCTAAGTGCATGCCTGTAGATGACAACCTTCTCAGCGAGGCCCTTTGATCTTGCTAATGTGATGTAGTCTTCCCTGAGAACCTCCAGCATACTTGAGCGCATCATTCTTGTTATGATTGCGATTGTGAGATAGCCAAGGCAGAATCCTGGCATCGCTAGGTGCAGCAAGGCATCAATGAAGAGTGTGAAATCGCCGTAGAAAAGCAAGGAGTCAATCAGGAGGAACCCAGTCGTGTAATCAAAGCTCATATACCGGACGAATGTGTACCTCTCACCACCAGGCAAATGGGGTAGCCCTGCGATAGCGAGTCGGAAGTATAGGATATGCTTCATCATCAACGCAAACCAGAAGATAGGCATAGAAACTCCTGCGAGCGCAAAGATCCTCGTGACATGATCGATTTTCTGGTCCTTGCGTGTGGCCGAGAGAATCCCAAGAGGGATGCCTACGCCAATCGCGAAAATCATTGCAATCATGGAAAGCTCTATCGTCGCCGGCAATTTCATCAGGATGATATCAGTGACTGGCCTAAAGGCAGTCGATGTGCTGACTCCCCAGTCTCCTTGGAATAAGCCAGATAGATACAGGAAATATTGCACATAAAGGGGCTCGTCAAAACCGTGTGCTCTTCTTATGGCAGGAATGGCGCTAGCAGGGGTGTTCGTGTTGATATACATTGCGACAGGATTCCCAATGATATACGATAGAAACCATGTCATCGTCATAACCCCAAACACAACGGGTATTGCCAAAATTAACCTTCTCAATATGAAATCCCTAAGCTTCATCCGAATGCCTCCTTAGGTTGCATTGAACTCCGGGTCTGGTCCTTCTCTCTCGGCTCGATGGAGCGTGTTCAATTGTGGCCGTATTTAAGGATTTAGGGACAAGCAATAGAAGAAGGGGTAGTGAGAACTAGCGCCTAAAGACTTCTAATCTACTAGCAACTTGGAACTTTAAACGACTGACCCATTCTTAAAGGTGAGATAAGGCGCAAGCTATATTAGAACCATCTGTGAACAAGATTCATTCGCGCATGCGAAGAACGAATGCAGAAAGCAGGATGCT
>JABCTJ010000028.1 GCA_018238375.1 Candidatus Thorarchaeota archaeon | reverse complement strand
CGATAACGCCAATGCATATCAAACCCATACTGGCCTCTTGGGTGGGGCGAATCCGATGGAATCCCATCGTGCTAAGGCCCACTCCTGAAAGAATAAGCACCAATCCAAAGCTTGTTGCCAGAGTGAGGTACGCCCAGGGAAGTGTCATGCCCATGATCAGGCAGATGAATACCCACGTGACGGTGCCCCAGACAAGCCTGAATGGTAACCATCTAAGTAATCGGCGAGGCTGGAACATCATGGGATTGAAAGGCAAAGGTATTGAGTGCACAATCAGCGAGATAACTAAGAACAACATAACGTTCAACAATAATCCTCCGATATTGGTAGCGCTTGAAATACCCGGGAGTGTATGCTTTTATCGTTTTCCGGTAGTCAACCGCTTACTTTTGCTGTCGAAACCAAGGCACAGCGCCTCCTGCTCTGAGCAAGTCAAGCATCATCTTAGGGAGTGCATCACCCTTAAGGACCTCTCCTGTTTCATCGACTCTCAGCGTGCCTTCACTGAGGTCTACAGTGATTTTCATACCGTCTCTCACAACTGACGTAACTTTTGGCACAGTCATGAGAGGTAAGCCCACATTGAATCCATTTCTATAGAAAATCCTTGCAAATGATTCTGCCACAACGCAGCCAACGCCAGTTTTAACCAGTATTTGAGGTGCTTCCTCTCTGGATGATCCTCCACCAAAGTTCCTTCCTGCTATGATAATGTCATTCTTCTTCACTGCAGTGGAGAACTCTGGCCTGGGTATCTCGAATGCGTGTTTCGCCATCTCCGCATAATCAAGTAGGGTCAGGTAGCGCCCTTGGATGATTTGATCGGTGTCCACATTGTTGCCGAACACCCACGCACGTCCTTTGATTTGTTCCAGCTTCTTCACCAATCACTGCACACTCCTTGGGTCAGCAATGACACCTTTCAGAGCGCTTGCGGCCACTGTTGCAGGTGATGCCAGATAGACAAGGGATTGTGGATGTCCCATTCGCCCTCTGAAGTTCCTGTTTGTTGATGAGATGCAGACCTCGCCCGAGCCTAACACTCCAAGATGCCCCCCGACGCAAGCGCCGCATGTTGAGTTCGTGACGATAGCCCCTGCTTGAATGAAGGTCTCTATGTAACCCAATCTAAGAGCTTGAAGGTAAGTTTCTCTGCTGGCAGGAGTGATGATCATTCTTAAGCGCGGGTTGATTTGTTTTCCTTTCAAAATTCTTGCCGCGATTTCCAAGTCTTCTAGCCTTCCATTGGTGCATGAACCAATGAATGCTTGATCTAGCTCAACTCCCTCTACTTCTGACACCGGCTTTCCATTGGATGGACTATGCGGAACAGCCACTATTGGATCAATCGGGTCCTTTTGCAAGTCTATGTCGATTTGCTCCACGTATTCAGCATCGTCATCTGGAACAACCTCTTTCCACTTGACGCCAGGAGCCCTTGTCGCCACCCACGTCCGAACTGCATCGTTTACCGTCATCAGGCCGCTTTTAGCCCCGGCCTCGACACTCATGTTAGCGATTGTCATTCTTGATTCAACCGACATGGAGTCTATCGTGGGCCCGTGGAACTCGATTGACTTGTAATTCGCTCCGTCTGGTCCTAGATCAGTCACAATCTTCAGTATCAAGTCCTTGCTCATCACCATATCAGGAAGGTTTCCACTGATGTTAATCCTGAGCGATTCTGGTACTCTGAACCAACATTTTCCTGTGGCGATGATGAGCGCACTGTCCGTAGCTGCCAAGCCAGTTGAGAACGCGTTGAAGGCTCCATAGCTCGTTGAATGTGAATCGGATCCGATTACGAGGTCTCCGGGCTTCACAAGGCCCATTTCAGGCAGTACCTGATGACAAATTCCGCAATTCACATCACAGAAGTGCTTGATGCCGTGCTTGGCGACGAACTCACGATTCCTCCGGTGTATCTCCGCGCTCATGGAATCTTTTGCAGGTGCCCAATGATCATTCACGACTAGTATTCTCTCTGGGTCCCATACTTTTTCCACGCCCATCTGTTCCAGGATTGGAATGATTCTCGAGCCTAGAACCTCATGCACCATCAGGAAATCGACAGTCGCTTCCACTATCTCTCCAGCTGTTGCGTCGCCCTTCTTGGTATGTGACCCCAGAATTTTCTCAGCCAGTGTTTTGCCCAATTATGTCACCTCATAGCGAGGCCTTCCGAATTCGGTCTGCTATTGCAGTAGCCACTGTTTCAGTAGATGATGGTGTGATACCGCTCCAATTGCCTGTGCAGATATCGTAAGTCCGAATCTTGCCTTCCTTGAGTACATCAGTCACGGATTGTGTTACGAGATCACCTGCCTTGGCGAGGCTCTTATCCTTTCTCGTGGTACCGAGCCAATCAAGCATCATTGCACCTGCTAGGATTGCTGCAATTGGATTCGCCTTGTTCTGACCCGCATGCTTTGGTGCTGATCCATGAACCGGCTCGAACACTCCTTTTCCTTCACCGATATTGCCAGCTGGAGCCATCCCTAGCCCACCTTGAATGGATGCACCTAGATCAGTAATGATGTCCCCGAATTCATTGGGTGTCACGAGCAAGTCGTAGTACTCTGGCTTTCTCAAGCACCATTGTGTCCAGGCATCAACATAAGCATAGTCGCGTTCTACTTGTGGGAAATCCTGTGCCACTTCATCATAGGTCTCCCTAAACAGCTGGCAGCCAGCGAGTAGATTGCTCTTGTCAACACAGGTAACTCTCATGACGCCATCAACAGGTGCTCCCTGTCTTCTCGCGACTGACTGTTCAAAAGCGAACTTGGCTACTCTTTTCGCACCCTTCTTTGTTATGACCCGCAAGTCCACAGCAAGCTCGGTTTCCCCGCCCTTCTCCAACCTTCCTCTTGCAGGGGTGTATAGGCCCTCCGTATTCTCACGGATGATTACCATGTCAATGTCTTTGTGAGTCTTCTCTGCGAGCGGAGTTGGGACCCCCTCGTAGAGCTTTATTGGGCGTACATTAGCGTACAGGTCAAGTTGGAATCGCAATCCCAGCACAATATTGTAGCCTGCCAGGTTCTTATCCGGAAGTCTTACCTGTTCGCCATCGGGGCCGATAGCCCCTACTGCTCCTAGCAAGACTGCGTCAGCTTCTTCCTTGGTGAAGGTTTCTGCTTCTTCAGACCATTCTCGCTCTGTCTTTAGATAGTATTCTCCCCCACATTCATACTCAATTGGTTCCAGCTGAAATCCACTGACTTTCTCTTCAGCAGCCAACAAGACACGGAGTGCTGCGGGTATCACTTCTCTTCCGATACCATCACCAGGCAGAACTGCTATCTTGTATTTCCGGGGCAAATCGCGTCACCTAGTAGCTTCCTAGCCAGCCCAAATCATTACCTCTGTCGTCGAGCAGGCTTACCATTGTGTCGATCATCTTCCCATCAACATATCTCACTTTACATCTAATGGTGAATCGTTTCTTACACTTTTCGC
>JABCTJ010000018.1 GCA_018238375.1 Candidatus Thorarchaeota archaeon | reverse complement strand
TCTGCTGAGCACCCTTTTCCTTTTGCATTAGTCTGTCTGCTGTTGAGTGTATTCTCTTTTTTCTCCGAATTCTACTCCAAGTCTAGACCATTGGTCTGATTCATGGCATCCGGAGGAACCAGCTTTGTGCGGCGTTTTCGACGAATTAGCACAAAGACTACACCAATCGCCATTACAGCTACTATACCGACGACTGGCAGAAAGACCTGATCTATCAAACCGTTCCAGAGACGGGGTCCCAAGCTATCCCCCTGTGTCGTTCTCAGTATGTATCCACCATAACCGACAGCCCAGCCATGAGTGTTGTTGATGAAGTCAATTGACATCAGTCGGGTTTCCGCTGACACACTCTGCTCATACCAGTCTATACCTCCGTTTGGAGTGTACATAACAGAAGGTTCCGAACCAACTACCCATCCTTTGTCAGCATCCAAGAAGTGGACACCTGAAAAGTATGGCACGCCTGACAAGAATGGTGAATGACTGGGCAATGGCTTCTCTGACCACATTTCACCATTGGGTGTATATGCCAACATGTCATCCCCCACGGCCCATCCCTCACCATTGCCTACTGACGAGAGTGCCCATCCGCCTTGATTGTGTGTCTTCTCCCAGGTGTTGCCGCCGTCTTGGGTGCGATAGATACCGAAGAATCCAATCACCCAGCCATCTGTCTCTGTGAGAAAGTGTATCATCCTTGCTGTGTCTTCAAAGGTCCATGAAGTCACATCCTGCCAGTCTTGGCCGCCATTGACAGTCTTATACAGCTTGTCGGTCGAGGAAGTCCAACCATGCGTACTGTTGATGAATTCTACAGTCCAAAAGCTCACAGGCCCCGGAACAGCCAGGACCTGGCTCTCATGCCAGTTCAGACCGCTATCAGTTGTATAGAATAGCCTATCCTGCCCTGCAATCCATAGTGTCTGCGAGTCAAGAATGCAGATGTCTGCGAATAGCTGTAGAGCATTATAGAGCTTGAGTTGCCATGTTTCGCCACCGTTGATTGTGTGCAAGACAACTCCATTTGCCCACCCGGTGCCGTTGCTACCAACGACCCACCCATGTGATGCGTTCACAAAGGCCACATCCCACATGATGCCATCCTGAGATTGGTATGGATGATTCAGTTTTTCCCAGATTGGTTCTTGCTGTTGCATTGGAACCAGATCGTTCTGTGCTGAAACATGCAATGGGAGCATGATACAGATTGCCCCAGTCAATACGATAACTAGGAATGCGCCTTTCAGCAATTCGGGGACCTGCCACGCATCTTTTCCTAACACAATCACACGCTACTCCTTACTACTCGGGAACAGGACCTCCACCGCCACCCCCGCCAGGCAGTGATGCATTCTCTTTGCCCACTGCTGAGCACCCCTTCATTTTTCAATTTTGATTTTCTTTTTCTGGATTAGCTCACCTACAATCGCCCAGAAATATGATGGATTCTCTGTATGAAGCCCATGTCCCGCATTAGGAATGAAGAGAAGCGGGAGCTGTGCATCTCTCACAAGCTTCTCAGATGAGTAAACACCCCTATTATTCTCTCCGAAGACGAAATAACAAGGAAAATCACGATGCGCTAGCAGTCTGTTCAGCAAGTCTCCCTTTACAGAAAGTGGTGCCAAGTCTTTACTGGATGCCCATATAGTGAATGGCCCAGCTGCTCGAAACGCCGAAATATAATCAATCATGTACTCTTCTTCAGAATCACCTTGTATTTTACTACAAATTGATTCGTATTCTTGTTGGAATTTTGAGAAAGACATCTCAGCAAACATGGATGAAAAGAATGCGTCACCTGCGTCAAGATTCCCCTCCAGATACAACAATAGCTTGAGTTTGGTAATAGGTACACTCTGATAATTTAAAAGTTCAATCAGCGAAACTGCTATTGCCCCTCCCATCGAGTGAGCTAGTAGAGAGAGTTGCTTGACGTTTTCTTTCTCAAGTACAGCAACTAGGCACTTCGCCTGTTGATTCATGGTATATGCTTCAACTTTATCACTCTTGGATGAGTCCCCGTGACCTAATAGATCTGGAATAATCCATGAGAATCTATCCAGTGAATAGGTAGTAAAGTGTTTGAGAAACCATTTGCGATTGTCCCCTAATCCATGAATATAGAGATTCACTAGGGGTTGGGTTGGATTCATGTGAGAGTAATATACTATAGTTCCGAAGTCAGTTTCAAGACTCGTTGTTTTCAACCTCGTCATAATGCAATAATAACGACTTCTGTTCAATTGGCTTTTTCTCTCTTAGAAATAGAGGCTGAAGGGGTCGGGTGAACAGGGAACTTTCCCCTAACTGTATATTGCTGAGCACCATTTTCCTTTTGCATTCTTCAACTATCTGCAATGAATCCATATTCAATGTACATCTTTATATCAATCACAATCGATGTACCATTGAGGCTTGGTGTCGTTGACTACAAAGACAATCTCAATCTCAGAGGAGGTCTATGAACTGATAGAGAAGATGAGGCTTCCAGGTGAACGGATTGACGACACGATTCTACGTCTATGTGGTGTGAAGGCTCGTGGAAAGCACTTCGATGCTGCCTTCAAAGAAGCTCTCGATACGGTTGTCAAGGAAGATTCGGAGCTCCTCGAGAAACTAGCACAGTAAGTGCTGATCTTGGGAGTTCCTAGAAGTGAGGCATCTCACATTCGATGATATATTTGTGTACTGCTGAGCACCCTTTTCATTTTGCAGATGCTTCCTAACTGAGTTCGTGGTAATTCTATGAGTTTATATTCTCAAGGGGTTACTGAGTTACTGGGTGTTATCAGTGTCCACGGTGAAGTTTGATCTTCAAGATGATCTTGAAGAGCTGCAGGCGCGTCTATACCTTGACACGCGGAAGCGGCTTACCAAGAAGGAGATTCTAGAGCTGGCGTTCAGGATTGGGCTGCAGAACTATGACCTTATTGTTAAGAATGTGCAGTCTGAAGAACAGCCTCTCTGTGATGAAACCATCCAGAAAGTCCTCTCCTTGGCTGAGGACATGGGGGCGGGAAGTGAAGACCTCTCGTCTAAAGTGGATGATGTTGTTTATGGTGGTAGCTGAACATGACTGTGCTCATAGACAGCAACATCATTATTTCACTGCTTAACTCCCGCGATAAGAACCACTCCAGAGCAGAAGACCTACTCACAGAACTAAAGAAACCAGAGTATGGAATGAGAGTCACCACCGACTATGTCTTGGACGAAGTATTGACTACACTCTGGATGCACACCCATCGAAAGGGCATTGTTGTCAAGGCGTACAATCTGGTTTGTCATGTCCCTGAGTTCATCAGGTTCGAACACACAACTCCAGAAGTTCTAGATCTGGCATGGGCAAAGTGGGAACAACTGGCGAAATGGCCGGAGAAGCCATTGAGTTTCACGGATTGCTGTATTCTCTCTTTCATGGACAGGAATGCAGTCGGATACTTGGCTACATTCGACTCAGATTTCGATGGCTTAGTCAATCTCGTATAGGGCTATAGTTGAGATGATAAGATGCTTTCCTCTGTCCTCGGACAGGGTAAGGTGCAGACTAAGACGGGGAAGCGGTGCAATCGTCAGGTTGCCCCGACGCCATCGGGAGTTTACCCTTCTGTCATCTGCTGAGCTCCCTTTTCCTTTTGCAGAGTGCAACACTGTTCATGCAGATCTAGCCTTTGCGTGTCCTATAACATAGGACCAATAGAACAATTGCAACGACAAACGAAACCATGAGTGTGATGAAGATAGTGCCTTGAGCAATGAACTCTCCGACAATGTCGAAAACTGCTAATCCAGCCACTAGAGATATGGACCAGGTCTTCTCGGTTAGCAGACCCCAAAGAGCAATGAAGAACAAGATTGCGACTATACCGCCTGCCACCATCAGATACCTGTAGTCGACCGCCACAATCGTTCTGATTCCTCCAAAGTCGAACAGAAAACAAAGGGTCACCACTACGTGTTGGACAATTTTCTCAAGAGTAAGAAGTACTATCAGGTAGTAGGTTCGTGTCCACTCTCTCATTCTCAACTCTCAATGGATAAATGACCTCAAGCGTCATAAACTCTCTCCTAGTTTGGTGTTGAATCTGAAGCGGCGCCTAGTCTAGAGCCAACCATGCAGTCTGTACCAGTCAATGGTATCTTTCAGACCAATACGGGGATCTGGATATAGAAGTCGATAGCCAGTGGCTTTCAATTTGGAGTTGCTATACCAGTATCCATTGTACATCATATCGACTGTCGCGAGTTCCACCTTAGGTTCGCTGTGAGCTATGTGTCTTGCTTTCCACTCTGACCAGCGTGCCAGTATTCTAAGAGCGATTCGAGGGGTCGGAATCTGAGTGTGATATACCTTAGAGTCCAGCAGGGGTGCAAGAGAGGAGAAGAGGTCGTACTTGCGGTACGTGGAGTCATCCACCACATTGTAGGCTTCTCCGGTTTCTCCCGGATAGTCCGTCAGATGAACAGCTGCGCCAACCACATCGGCCACATGCACCAGCGGCACTAACTTGTTGAGGTTCTCAGATATGACGGGAAGTTGACCCTTGACTATCATCCGAATGATGGTGGCAATGCCATAGCGATTACGGGGGCCATAGATGGGTGCAGGTCTCAGAATAACAGTTTCCAAACGACTGCCCAAGCAGGTTTCCTCCACGGCCAGTTCTTGTTCCCACTTGGACCTCTCGTAGGCGTTGGACGGCCGCTTGGGTTCCTCCTCTCTGATTGGCAGTGAGCACGATGCGCCATAGACACCACTGGTGCTAATGAGAACAAGCTTGGACACACCAGCTTCAATGGCTGCAGCAGCCAAGTTACGTGAACCATCGACATTGACAGCGTATAGATCCTCCCAGGATGCTGAGTAGCGGAAAAGGGAAGCAGTATGATAGATTACATCTACGCCCTGAACCACCTGTTGAAGGGATTCTGGGTCTCGTAGGTCGCTGGGAACAAATTCTGATGATGGGTTCTGGAAGGCGCAGTCGGCTGAGGACAAGTCTGTGGCACGCACAATAGCTCCAGCCTTCTGCAACAAGTAGTCTACTAAATGGCTACCGACAAAGCCGCAAGCACCAGTCACCAAGACAACTCTTTCTTTGGTCATCATTTCACCATCCATAATAGCTAGAGGAGTCCAACCATACCTGTTTGCCGCTCGTGACGACCGAACAGGAAGTAGCCTAGGAAGATGCCACAATAGAGCCACATAGGGTACAGAAGAAATAGGATAAGGGCAACGGTGTCAATGAGCCCCACTGTATTGACATATTCGAAGTTGAACAAGCCGCTGTTGATCATGAAGTCGCGGCCTGATGCAGCCTGCCCTATCCACTGCCAAACCCAATCGAACCAGCTTAGATTGAGGTACATAGAGCCCGCGACGACCCAGAACGTGATTAATGCTAACGCCGCGAGGAATGCCTTGGCACGATGGGTGACACGATGAAGTAGTCGATTGTGTAACCAGACGATGAGCGCACCACACATTACGAGCAGCAATGGATCGACTAGAAAGCTCATATCTACAAGTATCGTGTCACTACCATAAAAAACCGCGACATCATCACGCAGCACTAGATTAGAATGATTCCACGAGAACAATGCGACGAGATTATAAACAACTATCAATAATATAAGACATGATAGAGATGGGCGAAACGACTACAATTCCACTGACCAAGGAAACCAGGGATCTACTAAAGAAGCATGGGCGAAAGGGGGAAACCTACGACCAACTGATCCGACGGCTGGTGGAGGTCGCTGAACAGCTCGAGTTCGCGGAACATCAGAAACGAATCCTTGCCGAAGAGGAGTTCATCCCCCTTGGCGAAGTATAGGGTTCTTCTATCTGAAACTACAGTTTCTCAGTTGAATTTACTGGACATGAAGCAAAAGAAACGAATCAAAGAAGCATTGAGAAACCTTGAGCAGGATCCATTTCATTCGCGCTCCGGAGCTGACATAAGGAAACTCAGCTTTCCATTAAATCCGCCGCTCTTTCGGTTAGGGATTGGCAACTACAGAGCTATCTACTTCGTGGTTGAGCGTAAAGTCAAAGTGACCGAGATAATCCATCGGAGCAAGGGGTACAGTTGGCTAGGTTGACGGGCTATTGATGCACCACTGGCAATCACTCTCTCACTATGTGTGTTCTAAGAAACACGAAAGCTAATCTTTAGGTTCATACCATGTCAGAATCGCGATGCGGATTGGGATTCTACATGGATGGATGTTATCAGGGTCAGGAAGCAACATCTATGTTCAGAATGTAGCAAGAACTCTTTGGGAACAAGGTCACGAAGTACACCTGTTCTGCCAAGACAGGGACACTACAAGGTTTCCTTTCGTTTCCGCCATTAGGATGCACAATTCAAATGGAAGCATCGAGGAAACGGTCCTGCGCCCTGATGGTGTAATAGTCCATGTACCAGACATCGGTCCAGTCCTACCCGTCTTCGTCTGGGATCGATATCCTCACTTCGAAAAGGTCATCGAGTTCCCCAAAATGAGTTTTGGAGTCCTGCAGAACTACTTGGACTGCAATACGGATGCAATAGCAACAAGCGTCCAAGAAGAGGAACTTGATATCCTTCATGCTAATCACGCTATCATGATGCCCGCGATTGCTCGAGAGGTAAGCAAGAGGGCCGGCATTCCATACTTAACAGCACTACACGGGAGTGCGCTTGTCTATGCAGTCAAAGATGATCCCACCTGCTTTGAGCAAGCTGTAAACGGGCTAGAAGGGGCAAGTGCAGTCCTTGTTGGGAACGAGTATTTCAAATCCCAAGTTATGGAGATGTTTGCAGAACGCTATCCAGATTTGTCCGGAAAGATAGTTGAGGTGCCTTTGGGAGTTGATACTAATGTTTTCAAACCTGCCCCCCGGAACGAATGCGCTCAAGTAATCGCTTCTTCGTTGAAAGACCATAGTGAGCAGCTCCTTGGGAGAGATGCAGAGCAAAGCCGCATGATTCGTCAGACAATTTACGAGTGGATTAGAAAAGGCGAGGTTTCCCAATCGATTTTCGAGTTCGCTAAACAATATTCGCAAAAGCATCCAGATGCAGACCTGCAGCATCGCATTGCTAGTATCGATTGGGAGAAACCAGTCGTCATGTTTGTTGGACGGCTTATTCCTGGAAAAGGCGCTCATGATCTTCTGATAGCGTACTATGAGCTTGTAAATCGCGTTCAATGCCAGCTAATCGTGGTGGGCGCTGGTCCCATGCGGGAATGGCTGGAAGCCTTTACCATGTTCAGGCGCTTCGGTATCGGCTCGATGTTTGAGCCTTGGTTAGATGCTGCGAAGAAGCTCCCTGATTCTGAAAATCTGCTATCAGCTGCTGTAGAATGGACTGAAGAGAATGCAACCTCATGTGAGCCTATGCCAGACACTAAAGTTCTATTCACAGGATTCCTTGATCATACTCTTCTCCAGTATCTCTTACCTTGTGCTGATGTTGCTGTCTTTCCCTCCCTAGTTCCAGAATCATTTGGACTAGTTACACTAGAAGCTGCTTCAGCCGGCGTGATTCCATTAGTAACGGATTTCTCAGGGTTGCGTGATAGTGCGCTCGTGTTCGAGCAGTCTATTGCTGAACTGGCTAAGAATGACTTGCGTTTTCCTCTGGAGGCCCAGAACCGGATTCAGACTATCGCACATAGGATTGAACATGCTTTGACTCTCTCGAAGTCATCCGCGGTAGGCGAATCGCTCCGTGCAACATGTGAGCGTGTCTACTCATGGCAGGCTGTCACAGCATCCTTGGCCAAAGTCTACGAATCAATCGTGGAATAGGTGGATATCTTCTGCTTATCATCCACTAGGTATCAACCTGACGTTTCATCATCGGTGTGCCATAATCAATCGACCATCACCAACTTGATCCCATAAGCTAACTGGCCTGGAGGAGGGAATCCTGCTCAATTGCCGGTATTTATGTATCACATTGCTCAGAGTGGATTTGATGGCAAAATGACCGATCACGGGGATGAGGGAAAACAAGCTGTGGAAGCCTTCCGAAGAAGCGAGAAAAGACACCTGAGGGAGAAGGTCCTCCTACTCCGCGCTATTGAGAGCGAACTGGGCGCCAATGTTAGGGTGATTGTAAAACGTGAGAGGGCGAACTCAGTCAGGGCTCAGTGGACAGAAATTGCAGAGAGCGAAGGCAAGAACGATATTGAGGACTTGATTCGCATTTTATGGGATGGAATCAGTGACTTTGTACACTACGAGGTTGTAGATCAACATGATGGATACGCGCAGCTTAGAGTGCACTATTGTCTCTTCGCAGAGATTGCCAAGGAGCTGGGTGTGGACAAGGACTGGGGGTATGAGCTATACTGTGCTGATGACCCTCACATTGTCGCTGGTTTCAATCCGCATATCGAGCTTAAACGTGGCAAAACATTGATGGAAGGACACGACTGCTGCGATCATTGCTACATTCTAAAGCAGTAATTTACTGCCATTCGGCCTTCATTCTCGTCCGCTTTAAGCAGCTCACCATGTGCAAATGGGAAATGCAAATGTATGAGCAATTCAACCACCCAAAGTTCTTGCACTAGAGATTCAGAGTTTTAATTTTGGAACACGTGTTCCAAGAGCAATGCCAACTTCGATAAGTGAACGGAAAACACACTTAGATCAGCAATGCTTGGAGGCGACATCGGTGACATCGGCGACATATACTTACGGTCCAGTATCCTCATGGCGCTACGGACGTTCCTTGGGAGTGGATGTCACTACTCCCCCGAAGAAATGTACCTACAACTGCATCTACTGTCAGCTGGGCCCAACAAGGACGCATGTGACTTCATCTGAGGAAATTCAGGGCGAGATGCCTCTCTCTGACGAAATCATCTCCGAAGTCGAAGAAACACTGAACAGACTGGACAGAGGGACCGTAGACGTTCTGACATTCTCGGGCACCGGAGAACCAACGCTCAATTCCAAGATTGGTTCAATTGTATCCAGAATCAGAGGAACAGCACAGGACTTACCCATAGTTCTCTTGACAAATGCATCTCTGCTGCCTAGGGAGGACATCCGCAAAGGGGTCTTGGAGTTTGACATAGTCACCGCCAAGTTCGATGCAGGCGACGAAGACACCTTCAAGCGAATAAATCGCCCTTCTAAGGGTTCATTCAAGCTTCATGAAATCAAAGATGCGATCAAGAAGCTTGGTGAGGAGATGAAGGGCATGCTCGCACTAGAAGTAATGCTGCTTCGTGGTCCAAAAGGACTCACAAACATCAAGGGCTCTCCGAAACGGGCTCTAATCGATGGCATTCTCGATATAAGCCCGGATCTGGTACAATTGTACACGCCGTGGCGTCCAGCAGCAATATCAACAGTAAGGCCTGTTTCAAATAGGGCATTGAAGAACTTCGGAAAGGAACTTGAACAATATCTAGGTTCGGATAGACTGTGGATATACGGAGTCCATGACGCTAGAGGAAAGGCAGTTATCTGGAAGACTCGCCGTGCTCTTGAGGAGGAAATACTCTCTCTTCTGCGGCGCAGGCCCTGCCGCACCATCGATGTATCGCACTCATTAGGAATAATGCCAGCTGCGGCAGCAAGCACACTTGAAAAACTACGCAAGAGCAATGATATCACGAAGGATGACGTGGGAACTGACGTCTTCTACAGGGCAGAAGGCTAGTGCGCAGTCCATGATTTTTGGGAGTCCATCACTGTGACAGTTGACAGGTTCCCACACACTCGTTAGTCGCTTGAAACGAGATTCTATACATCTGCAGGATCAAGCCATTACATACTGATGCCGCAGGAACGAGGAGTCCTCAAAGTTCATTTCAAGAAATAAGCTTGGCAGCTACTTTAGCCATGACAACTAACGCTTCTTTGGCTTTCTCTTCACCTGCAAAAGCATCTTTATGTCGTCAGTGTCACTTGCTGTCAACGGTTTAATCCATAGCCAGCGGCCGTCGTGTAGCTGTTCTGTGCTCTCTAGAATGGCAATCATTCTAGTGCTCAATTCATCTCGCATTGAGAGAGCCTTCTCGGAATCCTTCCTACCAAGAACTATCAGAACTGAGAATCCATCTTTCTCAGGAAAGAGTGAGCATAATGTCCTGCCACTCCTGCGGTACCGAACAGTCCATCCGTGCTTTACTCCGTAGAATGCTGTTTCAGGTACAAAATCGTAATTATCTTCGATGAAATGTCTTAATTCAACCCAGACGTTTCCTGCCTGTTCCCCCATGAAGATCATCATCTCTTCTTCGGTTGGCTCCTGTGTTTTGTCTATCATCCGTGGAGATTCCGCCATGTTAATACCTCGTTTCAGTCTTCTCCCTTCTCCTCCATATGAGTCCTGATTAGAAGATATCTGGGCACACGTTCCATGTAATCCCGGTATGAATCACTATATTGTTCTAATAAGGCACGCTCTTCCGCTAGAGTCCTAGAACGTCCGAATAGTGCAGCTGTTACTATCAAGAGAAGTGCAATCCACGAGCCTATGGCAAGACAAGTCCCAACACCAGCAACGAATAGCATGAGAACCTGTGGATGGCGTGATACACCGTAGAGCCCCTTGGTGACTGGTTGATCGAGTGGCGTATTCTTGAAATTAAGAAGAGCAATGTTGAATCCAGTCAAACCAATGGCAAACAGAATTGTGCCAAGAACAAAGACAGTAGACCCAACTCTCAATGGAGTGAGGATTGTCAGAATGAGGTTGACAAGGATCAGTAGCTTTCCTATCGCGTAGTATGCTTTCTGCTTCTTGCTCCATCGTGACCTATCATATTCATACAGTCTTGCTACAGCCGCCCTAGGAAAGGTTAGGAGCAGTATGCCGAAAGCCCCGTATAGAACGACTAGTAGAATCCACCCATTAAACCAGCCCAACTCAAGAGCAGGAAACAGTTCCATTTCAACCATTACAATCATCACCTTGCGTTCGGCCACTGCTGCAAGAAGTGCCAGTCGTTGAGAATGACGGTGTAGCCTCAAATATGCGCGGGCCGTTTGAAGAACGGTGAAATCACCTGTGGATACATGAGGAAGATTTTGATGAACTTGTGTCCAACCTTGTAAGCGACAGACTCGTTCTTCGGCAGTATGAAGTCAGCCAAGCGGCCTCCCTTGAAGAAGTATCGCTGGCCAGGCACCATCCTCTCCTCTAGTATTGGGGCTGCAAAAATTTCAGTTAGGCGTAGAAGGAAATTGCTGATAAGCGGGGTGCGGATGCAACGGGTCAGCTCCCTCGCCTTGAGCATGAGTGACAGTATCTTCTTTGCTTTGAGAGTCATATAGCCCGCGTCGACGATCTGTTTCACGAAATCCTGGTCGCCAGGCTCAAGGTCAACATCTAGCGCCTCCATATCTTCACGAGTGATGTTCACATACCCTGCCTTGTAGTCCTGTGCCACATCTAGGATATCATCGAGCATGCCAAGACCCATGCCCAGCAGGTATGAGAAGTCATCAAGATGGCCTCCCAAATCAAAATCACCCAGGATAAAGTATAGTTTGAAGAAACAGCGGGCCTTCCTGTAAATGAGATCATCCATATCTTTTTGCGAGAGCAAGATGCCCTTCCTCTCGACGTCATCCCAAGCACTCTCATACAGTTCCTTCACCACATGCAGGGCTTCACCCGAGTAGTGTTTTCGTTCATTGTCAAAGAATTGTGCCAACCAGCGATGGCGAATGGGCGCATTGGATGACACCTTAAGATCACCTTCAAAACCCGGCTCGACAACGCTACGTTCCAGCTCTAGAAGGTTAAGGGCCGCCTTCTTGCTCAGGGTCGGAGCGTCAAGCATATCATCAAAGCGTCGCATATATCCCCAAGCGAGCGACCATGTTTCGGAGCCGACTGGTTCAGGAACCAACTGTGAGGCGTAAGTCAGGAAGTCACGATTTCGCAGATAGTGACGGGCTGAATTAACAGTCGCAACATAGCTTCCGGTACCATATGTATAGGGACTAGACGTAGACACTGCAATAACATCATCGAGATCAAGACTGGCTATGACTTCGTCAAGATCCACCTCTGTGTTAACGCATCCAGCCTTCCTGAGCAAGACTGCCTGAGCCGGAATGCCATATTCGTCAATCTTCGCAATGGCCATCATCGCCTCATCATAGCATGCAATCCCAAGTATCGCCTTGGGTCGAGCGTTCTTGATGATCTTTATGGCATGTGAACCGCCTCCGACCATATACCATTTGATTCCCTTTTCTTCGGCATTTCTGGTTATCTCTGCAATGATACACGCGCCGCACTTCAGACAGTGATATCCCTCATCATCAATTGGTGCCTTGCACCGTTCGGGATCTCTCAAGCAATGTGGAATTAAAAGAACCCTTTCATCAGCCGGCACACGCTCGTATCTCTTGCGATTCAGAGCATTTATGGCTTCGATACGAGTGAAATTGACGAGGTCCTTGTCCTCAACACCCAGTTCAGCTGTGATTTGTTTTGCGAGTTCAGCTGATTCCAGAGCTGGCTTGGAGGTTACAGTTCTACTCAGGAGTTTCTTTATCCTAGTGCGCACGTCAACTTCATCTAGGTCCACATTGTCATCGGCTGTCTTCTCTTCCTTCAACAAGTTGCTCACCGTGAATACATAGCTGCAGTGGATTGATTTTATAGAGTTATCCCCTAGGACACTCAATCAATATCTGATAAGGTACACGGAAATTAGTTTTCCAAACCACAGTCAACCTCAGAGTGAAATGCATAAGAACCACCCCCACGGTAGAACATTATCAGTCATGGAATGGTTTCTTATGCGAACATCAATAGTGAAGCTAGTCGTGTTACAGTTTGCTTTATTTTCTGTAGCTTGCTTTCTGGCATTCATTGCGTGGGCTATCACGCTAATGGATGGCTCTAATCTACTCGAGATGATAGTTGGGGAATACATTGGTCATCACATTGTAAGATGGACAATCCAACTGCCGCTTTGGGGCCTCTTGTTGCTTGTCAGTTCGGCACTTTCTATCATGACTGTATGGTATCTTCAATCCGCGCGCAAAGAAGGGGGATATCTCGGCATCATCTCATTTATCATAGCTTTCGTGACGAATCTGCTCTTCGCTAGGAACTTACTTGTACATTGGGCAATAGGCTGCTCCATAGGGTGGACATTAATTGCGCCACTTGTCATCGGGTGGAGCGACCTGGACGGGGCTAAAGCGCTGGAGTAAAGCAATTCACAGCAAATCTATCTTGCCAATCATCTACTTCGACTTGCATGGACGACTCTGCAACAATAACTGATTAGCTACCAATCAGCTGGCGGGCCTGTTTCACAACGTTCCCCACACTGAACCCGAATTTCTCAAACAACACATTGGCCGGGGCAGAGGCACCGAACCGATCGATAGAGATGATACCACCTTGGTCACCTACCCATCGCTTCCAACCCTGAGAAACACCTGCCTCCACCGCCAGCTTGGCACCTACTCGAGCCGGAAGCACTGATTCTCTATAATCCTCTTCTTGATTTTCGAATAGCTCCCAACACGGAAATGACACAAGACGCACGTTCACGCCCTCTGCGGCCAGCTGTTCTCCTGCCGCTACAATCAGCTCCACCTCTGAACCAGACGCCATCAATATCACCTGAGGATCTCCCTTTCCAAGGTCACGCAGGACATATGCGCCTCTTGCAAGACCGTCCGCCGGGTTGAATACCCCACGATCCAGAGTGGGCAAGTTCTGTCGGGTTAATGATAGCAATGTGGGCCCATCCTTACGCAGGATGGCAATTCTCCACGCCTCAACGACTTCATTTGCATCTGCGGGTCGAACTACCCAGAGGCCCGGTATGGCGCGCAATGATGCGAGGTGTTCAATCGGCTGATGAGTCGGGCCGTCCTCACCTAGGCCTATGCTATCATGAGTGAATAGCCAGATGCTTGGATGTTTGGACAGAGCTGAAATCCGAATTGCGGGGCGCATGTAGTCAGCAAAGACCAGGAATGTACCGGAGTATGGTTTCAGGCCCCCATGTGCTACCATCCCATTCACTGCTGCTCCCATTGCATGCTCTCGCACTCCGAAGAAGATGTTTCGATTCTCAGGGCTATCAGCCTGAAACGAATCGGAGCTGTCAATCCAAGTCTTATTTGATCCGGTGAGATCAGCAGAACCGCCAATCAGTTCTGGTAGGTGTGGGGCAAGTGCATTGATTACCTTCCCAGAGCTTGCTCTCGTCGCGAGGCCTTTCGGATCAGCAGGGAATGAGACTAAACTGGCATCCCATCCATCAGGCAGTTTCCCAGCCATGCGTCGTTCCAGCTCCGCTGCCAAAGCAGGATGAGCCTTACGGTAATCATTGAATCGTAACTTCCAATCAGTTTCTATCTCTGCACCTCGCTTCACAGTTTCCCGGAAATGCTCAAGCACATCATCAGGAACATGGAAGCGTGGTTCAGTTGGCCATCCGAGGTTCTTCTTGGCACCATCAAGTTCCTCATCCCCCAGTGGGGAACCATGGGAGGCTGCTGTATCTTGCTTGTTAGGGGCACCATATCCGATATGTGTGCGACAGAGAATCAGCGATGGACGGGAGTCTTTCTTTGCTACCTCAATCGCCTTATCGATTGCGTCCACATCATTGCCATCATCAATGTGCTGTATATACCACCCATATGCCTCGAACCGAGCGCCCACGTTCTCCGTAAACGCGACATCAGTGCTACCGTCAATGGAAATTCTGTTGTCATCGTACAGGAATACAATCTTACCAAGCCGCAGATGCCCTGCTAGGGATGCGGCTTCAGAGGCGAGGCCTTCCATCAGGTCCCCGTCTGTCACAATTGCATAGGTGTAGTGGTCTACTATCCCATGTTTCGGTCGATTGAAGACAGCTGCCAAATGGCTTTCCGCAATCGCCATTCCGACTGCATTGCCGAAGCCCTGGCCAAGGGGTCCAGTCGTGACCTCAACGCCTGGAGTTAGACCGTACTCAGGATGTCCTGGGGTAATACTGCCCCACTGACGGAAGTTCTTCAAATCTTCCATCGATAGGTCGTATCCAGTGAGGTACAGGAGCGAGTAAAGAAGTGCAGAGCCGTGACCCCCAGAGAGGACGAAGCGGTCGCGATCAGACCATTTAGGACTCTTGGGGTTGTGCCGAAGGTGACGCGTCCATAATGTATACGCCATGGCAGCCGCACCCATCGGCATTCCGGGGTGTCCTGAGTTTGCGGCTTGAATAGCGTCAGCAGCAAGGAAACGAATCGAATTAATTGCACAATTTTGAAGATCAGACGAGGGGGGCATCAGTTTCATTTCTCCAGTTGATTCTGATAGCGCTCAGGTCCAAGCGTTATTGAGTTCCCTCTACCCTTGCTTTTGATTGTTCCGTTGCTCGATTATGAAAGCTCGCGAGTCGAATCGTAATTTCCTGCAGCTCAGTATCCTAGAGGAGAAGTGAGATAGCTTCTCTCGGCCTTTTCCTCGCCATTCGGAGCATCATCTTTCTCCTGAGGGCCTTCTTTGTCAAGAAGCCACCGATTCCAGCCGCTATCAGGAAATTTGCGTATGAGTCGTCTCTAAAGAAGCGACACATAGTCTCCATATTCTTCCTGCTCTTGTAAAACATGTTAGCCATAAACTCGATAGCCTTCAACTCACTGATAATCTCTCTTTTGCAGTCTTTCTCGTATTGCTTGAGGAAGCGGGGATTGGCTTCCTTCACGGCTTTGCTCAGAGCAGATGATGCGAGTATACCCGATTCTATGGCCTCAGGAATTCCTTCTCCAGTGAACGGATCAACCAGACCGGCCGCGTCCCCTACAAGGATAGTCCTACCCTTGACAATATCCCCTGCTGGCTCAATGGGGAACCGCGCTGCCGTGTCAGATAGGATCTGAGGCTCAATGCTATACTCGTCCTTGAATGCAGCATACCATTTCTCATATGCTGGTTTCAACTCTCCACCCCTGTCTTGTCTGCAGCACGCGCCCAGACTCAAAACGCTTCGTTTTGGGAAACACCATACATAGCCATGCGACAAGCCTCCAAAGTACAAGAGAATAAGGTCCGCGTTGTATCCGCTAGGCTCACCGCAAATCTCCCGCACTGTGCTGCTGCCCACCTCAGCTTCGATCTCAATTGCTACCATGGTTGAATCGCCTTGCCATCCATCGTAGAAACCTAGACTTTTCGCCACTATACTATTGATGCCGTCTGCACCCACGAGATACATCCCTGTGACTTCTTCACCCTCCTTCGTGGTCACTACGGCACGACTCTCTTCTTCTCTCGCTTTTGCAATCAGCGTATCTTCCCGAATTTCAGCACCCGCCTCTGCGGCTTTCTTCAGCAGAAGGTGGTCAAAGTCTTCGCGTTTGATGCTGCTGCCTGGCATTGATCGATTCTCAGGAATACAATCTACCCGGAAACCAGATGGCGCAAACATCGTAATGCCACTGATAGTTCTCTGACTGATACTCTTGATGTCGAAATCAAGGAGATCGTTTACACCGAACTGAATTCCCCCTGCGCACGGCTTGTATCTAGGGAACCTAGCCTTGTCGAACACAACAACACTGAGACCAGCTTGGGATGCTCTCCTTGCTGCAGTTGATCCTGCAGGACCGCCTCCAACTATTATGACATCGTAATCGACCACTGAATCAACTCCATGCATCGAGTATGTTCGTCCTACAATCTTTGCAGGATGTAGATTTTATCGCAAAACGAACCGAATCAAGAATCTTACGGTAGAAGCCCCTTGTCGAAAAACGTGATCTGCCACGGGGATTGCATCAATGTTGAAGAATGATATTGACTAATGAATCCTTGAACGTATTGAAAAAAAGGCGACGGAGGCATACCATATGCCTCCATTATCACACTATTTCTTGAGCTTAAGAGCGATGACTGCGATTACGATAACAGCCAATACACCAGCACCAATCAATGGAAGGTTGGCGAGGAGAATATCTGCTCCAGCCGTAGATGGCTCAATACCGAGAATAGGGTCGTATTCGAGAGTTTCATTTCCGAAGTTCTCAAAGGCTAAGTATACAGCCTCGCCTGCTGCAAGAGCCGTTTCTTCACCGTAGCTGGCTTTGACCTCCAGGGTGTTCTGTGCAGCCAAAGCGGTTTCATTGTACTCCATGTAGCCATTGCCGAAACTGAACTTCGTTCCAGTGCGTTGGAAATTAGTCGGGTCCGCGCCAGCTTGACTCATACCATGATTACTCTCTGTTACAGTGAAATGAAAAACCAAGATTGTGTCATCATAGGTCCACTGCCAACCATCAACAATGAGGTCGAACTTCATCTCACCAGGATTCTCGAGATCGATGTGGACACGTATCTGGATCATGACATCAAAAGGTTCCATCTCAGGAAGACTGCCATAGCTTTCACCGGTGTCCATCGGTCTTGGTTCATGCTCCTCGGTACTTGTGAAGTTGAAGTGAACCGCAGTAACGTTGTTTCCCTCTTGTTCTAATTCGAAACCACTGAACTCCCAGTCAGCTGTTGGTAGGGCAAGGGGTGGGCCAACCATAACATCGGTATCGATGTCATATACACCGTTTGAGTTCGTGTCATTTACCTCAAAGAATTTCACAAACATGACATGATAGTCCACAGTCGGACTGTCAGGATCCCACCAATGAAAATGGGGAACCTCATTTACGCCCGTGATTCTAAGGCTCAAATCCTCTGTTTCTAGTGTTACAATACCTGCTGAATGCTGGTACTGGATTCCGCTGCCTTGAGCTGCAGCTAGTGGCACTCCCAGTCCCATGAGGACGAGAGCGAACAATGCTAATAGGGTGTTCCTGTGAATAGTCACTACATCACCATAATAGGCTCCAAATTGAGTATATATATCGACCATTAAGAAAAAACGCCCGTTTCTTAGAAAAGAAGGCCTATGAGCTGGCAAAATCGCGCAAAAGGGTTTATGAAACCTTTCAACCCTTCTTCTAGTCTGACGAGCTTGATTGCGAGCGGCACACGTTCGTTGCGCTCTTCCGGGCACTACTCCTTTGCAATTAGAGTCCCTGGAGGATACTTCTCAAAGAACTCATCTCTCAAGATGTTCATGATGATCATATCGTGGAAATCTCCTTCCGCGAACATGGACTTTCTGAAGATCCCCGCCTTCTTGAAGCCAGCCTTTTCATAGGCACGTTGAGCTCGCTCATTGAATGAGAGTGTATACAGGTAGATACTGTTCAGACCCAGTTGATGAAAGCCTATCCACAGCGTGAGTCGCGTTGCGTCAGTGCCATATCCCTTGCTCATCTTCTCAGAATTGTGGATTGCAATGCCAAACTCAGCACGCCTACTGTGGCTTGAGATGTCGAATAGGCTTGCCGTGCCCAAGAACTCCTGGGTCTTTTTGTCTTCTATTGCAAGTACAATACTTCCATCCTTACGTGCATCTTGAGTTGTAGCTTTTTCCAACCATTCCTTCTCAGCACGCTCAGACATCGGGAGAGTTGAACCAAGGAATCTTCGCATCTCATATGTATTCCAGTGCTTCATGATATTATCCAAGTCACTCATCTCTAACGCTCGAAGGCGAACATACTCTCCACAGTACATATTGTGTCCACCTAATTGACCGCAAATAAATATGTGCTCCAATCCTGTTACCCGAAGCGAACGCTCAGTGGATTCAGCGCCAAATCGCTTGTACTCCCTTGACCGCTGCACACAAGGCATTGAAGCCAGCGGGACTCCAATCCTTGGGGAACTGTCGTATTTCGCTACGCTGTTTGTCGTTAGGCTTTTATAGCTAAACTCTTGAGTGTAATTATCTCTTACTAAGAGAGGAGTTCGAAAAACTTGCAACTTGAAGTATTTATTATGGCCCTATTAACAATATTGGGCATATTTGTTATCATATTCATAATAGTCAACGCCCTATTGCTGGGAGTTGTGCTTGGTTGGACAAAGGGTGAGAACCGGGAGTTGGGGACTACATTTGTCACTGCTCTCTTCCTAGGACTATCTATACTCCTTTATATCATCCCTCCCCTTGGCTGCCTTGTGCAGTGGTACATACTCAAGAAGCGTCATGAGCTTGAGTGGGGCGGAGCGATTACCACATGGCTACTGTTGATCATTGTGATGGCTATCGTCGGCTTTCTAATTAACTTCCTATTCCCACTCCTATTCGTCATACCGGTGATTCCATATCCATAATCTACTACAAGTCAACATGAGTGGCAACTTACGAGAAACGTATGGGCAGTGAAGGAGAACGTTTAGGGAGTGTCGGATAAGAGGCCCTGTCGGGAAGTCCTATACGACCCGACAAGAGGAAAGCTCGTGCTTAACACACGGGAGATAGTCCGACACCCCCTGCGTTTCCTGCGGACTGGAGGTCCGTTTCTCACTGCTCATCATCCTTTTTGCACAGAATACGAAAGCCATGTGTTTCACTGGCGAGGGCGTAGCTGGTGTATTGGCTGTTTCTTCAGCTCGATTTCGTTTGCAGTGATAATGCTCGCTGTGCTAATGGTCTGGTTCTTCGACTTGGTTCCTCTGAGTAGGTTCTGGCTCTTTTACGGAGGTGTGGCTGGGGTTATCATATCTCTATTGTGCAGTATCCTCCATCTCACCGAGAACAAGAAGGTGAAAGCAGTTGCTAAAATCCTGCTAGGTGCAGCCTTTGCAGCTATGGTATGGTCCATCCTGCTCTACGAAGGGTTTGTCGTCTCAGGATTGGACGAAAAGATTGCACTGATTCTGTTTCTATATTTTCCAATCATCACGTTGATGAATGCGCGGAGAATGGTGGAGATTGGAAAGACATGCGAGGGATGCGATTACAAAGGACGATGGAGCCGCTGCCCGGGTTTTGAAGACCTTCTATGTGATATGGTAGAGGAAGGGTTCTTGCACCCCGAGCCGAAGAAAGAACGCCCCCAAGGTTCACCTCAGGCGCAATAAGTGGATCTCGCGCCCTTGTGCGATGTCACTGACACCTATTACTTCCTGAAGTAGACCTCAGTAATTGCCTCTGTGGAAATTCGTCGCTCTGGTGCCTTAGTCTTCAGAATTCGGCGTCCTTTCGTAAGAGCCATCTTAGAATCGCCTCACACCAGTCAGAAAGACATAGCCAATCGCTACAGTGGACGGTGCTTTCACCATTCTTTTCTTTTTCATTGCGTTGTTCCGGGGGTTAGTTGCTAAAGTCATTGCATTTCACAGGTACGTATGGTGTGGTCACCTGTAATGGCGATTCTGAGACTATCTGACCATTTCTCTGGTCACATGGTGGCCATGAATGATAACTGACAATCTGCGTGTTCAATAAGCTATTTTACGCGATTCTGCTGAACTCGAACAAGCTTGAAACGGAGATACTCGATGGTGATCTCACGCAAGGAATTCTTCAAAGAGCCTATCGTCCGAGTGAATACAACTAGCATAATATTCCCTAGGATGTGTCCTATCTGTGGTTCTACTGTGACCAAGACAGTTCGAGTTTCCACGACCCCAGGTAGGAAGCGATGGCTTCGTCCATATTGGGATCCACTGCACGGCCCTCGTGCACAAAGTAAGTTTGGTAATTCTCTTCCACAGGCCCAGATATTCATGGTCCCCGTTTGTGAAGAGCACCACTATGGGGATGCGAGTGAATGGCGATATCGCATGATGTGTCTTATTATCAACGGGATTGTCATCTCAGCGCTCTTTATGGCGCTCGTGATTATGGGCAGCAACTTCTGGCTAGGTCGAGCCAACCCTTTCTGGGTCTACCCAATCCTTGCAGTCTTTGTTATCGCATTGGTCTTGTCATGCTTTGCATTCAGGTCGAATCCATTCGAGTCCGCCTTCCGTATCGTTGGGTTCGATGCTGCCCTGCAATACATCTGGCTGCAACTCAAGAATCACGAATACCGTGACGCGTTCCTGAATGAGAATCCCATGAGTTCCGAGCTCGTCAGCTGGATTATCAGGCAATAAGTAGGTGTTTCACAGCTTCAGCTCTTTCTCGCTCTTCCAGAGGCCGTGTATATTGCAGTAGGCAGTCGCCATCAGCAAGCCTGACTTCTCCGTCTTGAAGACAAAGAGTGCGTGCGGTTCAGCGTACATCGTGCTTGTGTCAGCGCCCTGTGCTGATTCGCCGTGATGGTCGAAGGTACAGTATCCAATTTCCACTGGGAACTTCTCACCCTCAGGTAAGATGAATAGGTCGCACCATTTTA
>JABCTJ010000001.1 GCA_018238375.1 Candidatus Thorarchaeota archaeon | reverse complement strand
ATGACGCCGGGTTCACCATTGACCCCGTGAGTGGATTTAGAAGAGCACCAGATGGTAGTCCATTCGATGTCCTAATCGAGTGTGCAGCTTCATCCAGCATTGCTATTGAGGTCAGTGAGACGGTCGCATATGCACTCACTGCCCTTAGTATTGAGGCTACCTCTATACCCACTGACTTCTACGAGTATATCAATAGGTTGAATTTCCACGGGGACTATGATATTGCCTTTCTTGCTACCAATTTCAACGATTTCGATGTTGATTGGCTTGCCTATGAATATTGGTCCGAGTATGCGGATGAACCGTATCACAACTTTCCGAATTTTCAAAATGCAAGTTATGACGCTTGGAGGAATCAGCTTCTCAATGCAACTGAATACAATGATGTATATGAAGCAGCAATTGAGATGCAACGCATCCTTGTCCATGCATGTCCATTGATCGTATGCTATGAAAATTTGTACTTATCCGCCTATCGAACAGATAAATTTGAGGAATTCGTGAATGATGCTATTGATGGCGTGCCGGGATGGTGGACCAACCAGAAGGTGAATCTACTTGATGCACAAGGTGGTCCGTTTGGTGGTACACTTCGATGGAGCAATTCTCTTGATATTGATACATTCAATATTCTTGTAACTTCTAGCACATATTCGATGAATGTGCTTCAAGAACTCTACGAACCTTTGATACGGCGTGGTCCTCAAGGAGATTGGATGAACTGGCTGGCTGAGTCATACGTAATAGAAACGGATGCAGACAATCCAGCTGTCCCTACAGGCCATACAAGAATCACTTTCAATATTGTGAAAAATGCAACCTGGTCTGATGGCGTTCCACTTTCAGCACAGGACGTAGCATTCACAATGAACTTCATGCGGGACGGCCCTGGTGTTGCTCCGAATGGTATGGACTTGACAGAATTGTACGCCGCATATGCTCCGCAGGATTATGTCTTCATTGCAGAATTTTCAACTGAATCATATTGGCATTTATCGAAGATGGCTGATATCCCGATTTTACCCAAGCATCAGTGGGCGCCAATAGGTGCAGATAACTGGAATCTCTTTAATCCGACTTTTGATGAATTGATAACATCTGGTCCGTTCTACATTTCTGATTATGTAGCAGGTAACTTTACCGAGTTGACCAGAAATCCCCTCTACTTCATGACACCACCCGACTATGACGGCGATATAGGGATGGGATACCCTCCATCGGTTTCGCCAACTATCAATCCTCAGCTAGATGATGCAGATTCGTTGGAACAGGAGTTTGAAGCCATTTGGGATGCATGGTCAGAACCAACCTTCAGTCCCGAGATCGGTCCCCTTCTTGAGAAATGGGTTGAAACAGGAGAGCTAGATCAAAGCATAGTATCTGTGCAAGGTGATCCAAGAGTTATTGCCTATTTGGCACCTTGGGTTGGCTATTCTGAATTTGATGGCATAATCGAAATCGATTGGAAGATGGACTTCAGAGCTTTCAAGATGATACAGGGTTCAATTGAATCAGGTGATGAGTTGGCAGAGCTGCTTTCTGTAAATGGCATAACAGCGGTTTTTGCTGATAAGATGAAAACCCCAATTGTTGACGAATTTGATAGGTCGATTGACTATCTACAACAGACCCCATCAGAGTCCCTTGATATGTCTGAGTTCAGGGATCTTATTGGGTCTCTTGGACCAACTTCATCTGATTATACAGGTAATGGAGTTGTTGTTGGGCATATCCATAGTGGCTGTGATTTTGGAATAAATGACTTGCAAGCAGCTTTCAATAATGGCACCTATGATGCAACTGGATACGGTCTCAACTTGGTCACCTCTCTTGGAAATACATCCTATGTTGCTGATGTTCAAAGCTGGCTTGATGCTGGCAATGTACTGACCTATGAGAATGCAAGTGGTATCTTTTTGAATGCTACAGGATGGGACCCATTGCTCAACATGCAGGGCCTTTACAGATACTTGATTGGTGATGGTGAGGATGGAATCCCCTATGACCAACGTATCGGCTTCGTTTGGTTCTATGCCTACCACTGGGGTATTCAAGTAGGGGACTTTATGGATCAAATGTGGAAGGATGTTAAGCTTCCTGACACTTCCGAGGTCAATGGTGAATATCATCTTGGCTATGTGTTCCAGCAGAGAGGCAGAAGTGGAAGTGGAATACCCTATGCGAAACTGTTTGCTCCTGCCCTTGTATACGAATCTTCGGCAAATAATGAATGGAATCTAGCTATCGATTGGGATGGAGCAGATGCGTGGAGTCTATTCTGGAATGGAGGGTTCTACTATGAATCCATTGATTTACTGAACTCTACAGAAACACAACCGATTACTGATAGACTTGATTTTGACTTTACTGATGATATTTCAGAAGAAACCTATAACATGAGTAATCCAATAGTCGCCAAGGACCTTGATGGTGATGGACTTGTTGATTTAAGTCTAGGAGCTCTTAGCTGGTGTTTTGATCAATTCGGGTTATTTGGCGATGAACCCATGGTAAATGGATTCCGTTCAGACGGAAATGGGTTCTGTCTCTACTTTGATGATGGTTCTCACGGAACTGCAACAGCTGCTCACGTCGCAAGTAGAGGCATTGAAACATACTATGATGCGAACAATGATACCTACTTCACCATGTCCGGAATCGCGAACGAATCTGAAATACTGTCGGTTCGTGCTATAACATCGGGCTCTGAGATAGGAGCTTATGTATGGGCATGTGGATTTGATTACAACGAAAGCACAAGTGAATTCTACTATACTGGTAACCACATGGCTGATGTTATCACAAACTCGTGGGGTTGGGTTGTTGAGCCAAGTGCTGAAATGAACTACATCTCATTGATTTGGACCATTCTGTCAGTTCCTAGCTATCTTGATGCTAGCTACCCGGGAGTTCTTCATATCTTCTCTTCTGGAAATGAAGGTTCTGGATTCATGACTGTTGGACCACCTGGATGTTCAGCTGGAGTGCTGACAGTAGGAGCTTCAACAAGCTATTCCTATGTAGATTATCTCTATGGTCCCGGTCAAGATGTCGAAGGTATCGCGTCATTCTCAAGCAAAGGGCCATCGTTTCTAGGCTATGTTAAGCCTGATGTGGTCGCACCTGGTCTTGCAGCGTATGCGCCAACACCTCTGTATGCCCTATATTTCTATGAAAACTGGGAAGAGGGCCCTTATTCCATTGGGGATTATGAGAACATCACATTATTCAGCGGCACAAGTCAATCAACTCCAGTCGTTGCAGGTGCTGCAGCACTTCTGATTGAGGCTTTAGACACACGTGGAGTGAGCTGGACACCAGATAAAATCAAAACAATCATCCAAAGCACATCAGATTCTCTCGGCTATGATCCTGCCACACAAGGATTTGGTAGAATCAATGCTAATGCAGCCTGTGACTTCGCTGAGAATGACGTTGGTTTTATTGTTGAATCGAGTGGATCCTTCGACAACATCATGGATTTGCTCGATGATTATTGGACCTACAACAGTGATTACGCTGGAGATCTTCTTGACATCACAATGCCCTCAGGAACATTACCTACAGGATTTGGTGAGGGTTCTCTTTACTTCGGGGTGGTACATGCCGGGGATTCAGTTTCACTGAGGCAAAACGTCTATGGAGATGCTTCAGGAACCATGTTGACGGACTTGACTGGCTGGACAACCTCTGCCTACTACTGGAATGAATCTGAAACTTACTCTTTTGATGGCGTAACGCATGTCTATAATGATACTGCGGTTTCAGGCAAGGGAGCATATGGTTGGTTTGACATCCGCACAGCAATTGGTGCCGCAAACTACGATTCCGTCATTGCTTCATCGAACTATGCTACCATCTGCGTATCATTTGCAGATGAAGATATTTCTACATATGGCGCACCTTGGATGTTTCTCCACGACTGGACAGATGATAGTCCTGCTGATGGAATACCAAACCTTTGGAATTCAACCTCAGAGCAGGGTGATGAACTAAAACGGCTAGCAAGCGCAAATGATCCTTCGAATGCGAATATGATGTCATATGCAACATCCCTAGCATCTTTGAATGCGGCATTGAATGGTGATTTGACCTTGGTTATACACGATCCAATCTTTGATACTGATTGGAGTGCTGTTGGACACCAATTCACTTGTACGGTGATATTCTGGGAAACCGTATCAACATCCATAATCTCAGATAACGGTGGTTTAGGAGTTTCAACCTTCGATTGGAATCTGACTGTGCCTACTGATGATGCTGGTATCTATCAAGGATATCTGGACATCTCCAATGGCTCTACCACTGTAGCTGTCCCTTGGAGCTACAATCTAGCAGGCAATCTCTCCGGTGGAGCTGGAGAAGAGCATACCATCGTAAGTGACTTCGGCTTGGAGTTGACTCCTTATGATAGTCCTGTATATGGATGCATTGAAGAAGATCCTGACGATTATGACTTCAGATCATATGCAATCTATAATCCAAATGCAGCCGCTCGATACCTTGGTATACGTATCGTTTGGGATAATTACGACAGCGATATGCTGGTTGACCTTATTGGCCCTAATGGTACTGAGCTAGCCAGTAGTACATCAAGCACTTGGAACTCTACCGCGATTCTGGCTTCGATATCAAGCCCCTACATCGGAAATTATTACCTTCTCGTCAGGCCTATCTCATTAGTTGGTAGAACACAACTTCCTGTGAATTATACCATCAACGTGATGTGGTATGAAGAGATTTCAAGTCCCGTAGTCTATCCGAGGTACAATTCTAACTGGGATAGTACTTTGTATCCGTTCACAGATTATGATGTTATCGAGGGTGATCATGTAACATTGAATGTCACGTTCTCGGAAGCATTCCTATCCAATTTCCCTGAAATGGAAATACAAACCACAATACTGAGTCTGAATAGCGGTATTCTGGTAGAACAAACTGACAACTTGGTAATTCCTGACGGGTCATATGATCCATTCTCCGGTATCGTTGACTTGACTCAATTCGCATGGGAGGTCATTGATGGGATTGCTGAAGGTGATACTGTCGACATTGAGGTGGACTTCACTAACGGTGATTGTGACATCATGGTTTGGTGGACGGATACTGACGACACAACTTGGACCTACGGTAACAACCTTGTTGGAGATATGATGGTCACCGGATCTCGTCCAGAGTATGGCTCATTTGTAGCTGATCGAAGTGGTAATATATCAATTGGAATTTTCGATTACGATTTGGTCCCCGGAACGTACACACTCGAAGTTGATACGATAGAATCCATTGTCACAGGATCCTCTGGAAGAACTGCGATCTATGATACATATGAAATTGGCCGAAATAGCACCTTCGATGTCGAAGTCATTGGTGTAGCTACAGAAGGAACAGAATTCTTTGCCATCTGGGATGATGTAACATTCAACAATTTCTTCTCCCCAAATGTCACGGTTGTCAGTCCAAATGGTGGAGAAACTTGGACTAGCACTCATAGCATTACTTGGACTGCTACATCTTTGAATGTGGAAGGCGATCCGATAAGTGATGTGTACATATCCAATGATGCGGGTTACTCGTATATGCTGTTTGCAGCGGGTCTTACAGGTACAACCCTTGATTGGGACACCAGTATCTGGCAAGACATGGATAGCTATATGGTTAAGGTGAAAGCACAAGACCGTGGGATGACGGGTGAGGATGAATCAGATGGAGTATTCACAGCTGGAGTTCTTCCAATCCAAGGTGTTCCTCCAATAATCTTTGGCCAACTAGAGTTGAATTACAGTTATGGAGTAATTGGGAATTCATTGGAATGGATTATAGGTGATCTCCATCCTCAGCTCATTGCGCTTTGGGTTGATGGTTTATTAGTTTCCTCATACTCCTGGAATACACTTGCTAATGTGACAACAGTGAATTGTGACGGGCTCTTTTTTGGAAGCCACAATTACACCATCTATGCCGGGGACGAAGAAGGTAATTCTGCTACTATGACAACGTGGGTACATGTTGCTGGCAATGGTTTAAGCCCGGTCATCATCTCTCCTGATGATATTCTCTACCAAGTAGGAACTACTGGTCATGAGATAGTTTGGGAACTGAATGATGTTGACCCATCTATCTACATCCTATATCTGGATGGAGCGATTGAAGATTCAGGTGCGTGGAATGGTTCAGACATAACTGTCAACGTTGATGGTTTGTCAGTTGGTACGTACAATTACACACTATATGTGGAGGATCTGGACGCCAATTCAACAGCTGATACTGTCTGGGTTGAAGTTATTGATGACGCAACTCCTCCAATAATCGATGAGCCTGCAAATCGAACAATTCTCAACGGAACAACAAACAACAACATTACCTGGACAGTCTACGATCAATATCCTACCTCCTACTGGATTTACCAGGATGGTGTTTTGGTTGATGATGGGACTTGGGACTCGAATGAGATAATCATCTCGATTGATACCTTGGACATAGGAATCTATGACTTTACACTTGTCCTAACTGATATCGGTGGGAATTTCGCATCAGATACAGTCTTTGTTACAGTGGTTGATAGCTCCGCACCAGAATTCAATCTCCTTCCTGATGATATCTCATTTAATGAAGGAGAAACTGGATTTTCCATCACGTGGAATTTCACCGATGATAATCCTGCGCAATATGTACTATATAGGAATGATTCAATGGTCGACAGTGGCACTTGGACGAGTCCATATTCATACGAGTACGCGATTTCTGTAACTGCATATGGACTGCATAACTTCACAATCGTGGTCAATGACACTACTGGCTTCAGTGCTTCTCACACCGCATGGGTGCTAATCACTGATGTTACTCCCCCCTCTTTGAACAGTCCTGCAGATATTTCGTTCCAAGTTGGTGAAACTGGTTATGTTGTGGATTGGATTCCGTCAGACAACAATCCACTAATTTATTCTATAACTAGGAATGGTACAGTTATCGGGAGTGGTCAATGGACATCAGGAGATTCTCTAGTTGTCGATCTGGATGGTCTTGCTCAAGGTACCTTCTTGTTTACGATAGTGGTCTTTGACCAATCTGGGAATTTCGTAATGGATACAGTGATTGTGGAAGTCCTAGAAGCACCCACAACTAGCTCAACAACAACGACTACAACAACTGAACCCGTAGATGTTATGACAATTATTTACATTATCATCACAATAGGATCAATTGTTGTGATAGTCATTCTTGTCATATTGTATAAGCGAGTTAGGAAATGAACTGCAAAGGAGGCTTTTGGCCTCCTAATACTTTTCTATCGGGATAAGGCTGGAAAAAAGAGGAAGCGTCCCTCTCCTTTAAGTTAAGGTTGTTTTTCTTCATACTATAATCCCGGTTGATACACACTCATGAGATGCACTTATTGTAGAGCCCACACTCTCTTTATTTTGCTGTCCTCAAATTCCAATGTCCAATGAAACTCAAGACCCACAAATTCAGGATTTGAACACTCTGTGACCCGTTCGACATAGGTCCGATACTTGTTGAATCGGACTTCTTGGATGATTTCGGTCTTGAGTTTGGTCACTGGACCAAACATTGTTTCTTGGAAAAATGGCCGAAGATTTTCTTTTCCCTTGACCACCCTGTCTGACAACAAGAAGATGAACTCAGCATCCTTAGCCCAAGTTTCCATAAATGAGTCTATGTCAAGTGAATTTGAAGCTGCCATATGTTTCTTGATCAGATCCTCAATCTCATTTTCTTCCATTATTATCCCTCTTACTTCCTCGAACTAATAGAAATCCACTTTTGTGAGCTTCCTTTTGAATAGCGTTATACTTAGCTTGTGCTCGAAATAAGGTTTGGGATTATTCATTCCCAATCGAGAAGCTGTTTCTCAGGAGGATGATGTTCATTGTGAAGTTTATCCAATTCAAAACAAAAGCAGCTAATCCAGTAGCAAGAATAAACGGTGAGCCCTTTTTCGAGTGTATTTATATAATGAGAGAGTGCACGGATTGAAGAGGTGGAGCCATTGACACGCGTCACATCCATGATTCTAATAGCGATTTTCCTAACTAGTATGTTCATTGTTCCAGCTGCATTCGTTGGAATGAACAGTGATGTTACACTACAATCTCTAGCTGTTCCCGCACAGATCCCGCGGGATGCAAGAGTGGCAATACATGATGAAGCTAATCTTACCGCACCTGCGATATCTGCTGCAGTGAATCTAACAAACAATCTCGCTGAGATTACAACTCTGCTTGAAGGAGCTGGTCACACAGTTGAACTACTTACAGAGGCGGACATTCTTAATCACGAACTAATCACTGCAGATTATGATGTCTTCATTTTAGTCAACAATGTTCCTCGACCTAGTATCGCCAATCTTGTGAAGGAGTTCTGGCTTGGAGGTGGAGGACTCATGAGTTTCAATGGAGCCATGAGTTATCTTTGGTACGGGGGGATTATCGACCCTTCCCATACTACTGATCAATATGTAAGCAACTGGTTATATCTTCCCTCTGATACACAAAATGTGTCTTCACGTCATCCAACCATGAAGGACCATCACATAAATGATACAATTTCTGAGAGAGCTGAAAATTGGGCAACAACCGCAACTGGTGTACTTGACCAGTATGCAATCTACCCTGATACTACAATAATGTTGAGAAATGTATCTTTCCCGTATTATGTTACCGCATTCGCTGTGGACCTTTCGCACTATGGTGGTCGTATTGTGCAACTACCTGGCGATGGTTCTTCCATCCCCGCGGATTTCGAGAGCATAATCGTTGATTCAGTTGAATGGTTAATTCCAAGGCCAAAGGGTCGAATTGTCTATGACCTTTCACATTCACCACGCCTAGCTGTGGATGCATGGGATGACCTGGCAACAATCTACGATAGTGACCATAGCTTCACCCAGTTCAGAACATTTGCTGTTAACCACACCTACACATTTGATAAGCTATACCCCTCTCCAGATGGAAATCTAACTGCTTTACGACTAGCCAAATATGATGTTCTTGTCATTGTATGGCCAGACTTGAACTATACAACTGCCGAGTATCTTGCAGTCGAGGAGTGGGTGAATGGAGGCGGAAGTCTACTAGTTCTTGGTGATAGAACTGGGCTGGGTGGTCCTGGGAACACAAACATCAACATGATGCTTCAAAACTTCGACATGAGCCTTGGCACAACTGATGTCATGAATAATGCACTTGTCAGTCCAGGAACACATGTCACACTTGAGGGTTGTACATCCTTGTCCATAAGTTATCGAAATTATCTAAGTGTTCTTGGAGATGCGGTGACCATTTGGACTGATGCTGCGAATCCTGTTGTTGCAGGACAGGAATTCGGGCAGGGACGCGCCATCCTTACTGCCGATATGAACATCTTTGACAATGAGCATATACCTGAGGCGAACAATGTCCGTTTTGCATTAAATGCCCTGAACTGGTTGACTGCGAATGATGCAGAAATCCTTGTGTTCACTGATTTTAGTTTTTCCTACATGGGTTACAAAGACCCTGTCAGCTTAGCCCTGAACGACCTTGGCCGTCCATATCAACTGTTCATTACAAGTGAGTATATTGACGATTTTCTGGACTCCAAGTCATGGGAGCTTGTCATTATTAATGAGGTAAACTACGCATTGTCATCCGGCGAGCTCGATGAACTCTATGCATATGTTGATGCAGGTGGAAAGCTACTCATGTCGTATTATGACATGGATGCGGCTGTTACTCATCCGCTTTGGTCAAAGTTGGGAGTGGAGTACTCGTCGACTCTCTCTGGAGCACCAGCCATGTACATTTGGGATGCAACTCATCCAATCTTTACTCAGCCAAATAACCGTAATAGCGCAAACTTCACATCGGCATACCCCTTTGGTGATGATGGAGATACTGTGACTGTCCTAGATGGTTTCACTGCATTAGCTGGAAGTACCACATCTGTACAGAATGGTACTGCGCTTATTGTAGCAAATAGTAGTAGACAGACTCTCTATAATGGCTACCTGATCGATGCATGCACTGGTGATGAGGACGACTCAACGTACAAGGATTCGGTAGAGCTGTGGCAAAACGAGATAGTCTTCATGACAACTTCTCCCACTGTAACCGTACCAACCCTTCCACTTGACACAACAACGCTTCTGATTATTGGCGGAGCTGTTCTAGCTCTCATCGTGATTGTAGCGTTGGCTAACAGACGACGTT
>JABCTJ010000197.1 GCA_018238375.1 Candidatus Thorarchaeota archaeon | reverse complement strand
AATGATTTGACGCAGATGGGTTTCGGATTCTCGCGCGACGACATTGATACATTTCTACCGCATTACCTTGATATGCACATCTTGAGGAACGACCCATTTCAAAGCATTGACAAGAGAGGCATCGGGCAGCTCATGGAGATTGCAATCGAGCGTGGCAAAGCTCAACGCCCTGACATCAAGATTGGTGTTTGTGGAGAGCATGGAGGCGACCCACGGTCAGTGGAATACTTCTACGAGATTGGATTAGATTATGTATCATGTTCTCCATATCGTTTGCCTCTGGCCAGATTAGCAGCTGCTCAGGCCGCGATTAAGCAAAGCATGAAGAAATAGACTAGAGTTAAGGCGCAAGTTTCAATGATGCGGAGCTTGAGCCTTCTACTCCTTTTTATGCTAGCCGACCAGCTAGCTTTTGCTCGCAAGTTTTCTCAGGTCCGGATAAAACAGTACCAGCGCAATAACTGCGAAAAGAGCGATGAGTAATAGTCCAGTGTATTGTGTTGTGTTCCATGTGCCCGTGATGGACCAAATCGCAATTAATCCTACTACAATAAGCGGTCCCACGAAGATGAGGAAAGCCGCGTCTTTCTGCCATTTTTTCAAGAAATTTCCCCCTCGAACTTGTGCTGTTTCGAAATTATGCCTCCGAGTATGAATATTCCCTTGCAGAGTTATCAGTGTTTGGCATTAACAAGCACTTCATTGGGAAAGCAACTACACGACGTTAACCTTTTATCTGGTCAAGTCGGCCTCTCGCCATCCAGACGAGGTTTGACGATGAAGCGAATACTGGTTACAGGGGCCTATGGCCAAATAGGGACAGAATTGATTGGTGTTCTAAGGAAGAAATACGGTGGCGAGAATGTTATAGCCACCGGGAGAAAGAAGCCTCCGGAGATTCTTACAAAGGATGGACCATACTACAGACTGGACATCCTCGATGAGAATCAATTGCACACAATGCTTGTTGATTACGATATCGACATCATTATCCACAATGCTTCAGTTCTATCAGCAACGGGGGAAAGGAATCCCCAGCTGGCCTACAGGACTAATGTGGAAGGCAGCTACAACATCTTGGAAGCTGTTCGAATACTGAGCCTCGACCAAGCACTCGTACCAAGCTCAATCGCAGCCTTTGGCCCGAGCACACCTCAAGATAATACGCCGAACGATGTGATAATGCGCCCCACAACGATGTATGGCGTGACAAAAGTCTTCGTCGAACTGCTTGGAGAGTACTACACGAAGCGATATGACCTCGACTTCAGGTCTCTGCGGTATCCTGGAGTCATCAGTTCAGAATCTCTTCCGGGTGGCGGCACAACCGACTACGCAGTAGAGATCTTCTACGAGGCTCTCAAGAATAAGAAGTACACATCCTTCCTAGCAAAAGATGCAATGCTGCCTATGATGTACATGCCTGATTGTCTGAAGTGCACAGTTGACCTGATGGAAGCAGACGCTAACAAGCTCGTGCATCGCAGCTACAACATCACGGCAATGAGCTTCACACCTGAGGACATAGCTAACGAAATCAAAAAGCACATTCCCGAATTCGAGATAGACTATAAGCCGGACTTCCGTCAACAGATAGCTGAGACTTGGCCAAGGTCCATCGATGATAGCGTTGCGCGCAAGGAATGGGGTTGGAGCCCCGAATTCGATCTTGAGTCGATGACGAAGGATATGCTTGAGAATCTATCAAAGAAGCTCGGTATTAAGTACTAATCAAGCATGAGTCAGGTGGTAGATTGTCCTTGAATAAACGTGCGTTGTATCTGTCATTGCTCATCCTCTCCATCATAACAGCGTCATCACTTTATCTTTCATGGTCCGTAGACACTGGTATCGGTGATCTCGTTGTGGAGAGAATGGAGATAGAGAGTGATGCTGGAAGGCCAGTGAACTTTCTGGTCTACTCACCAAGGTCCCACACGTATGGGCAGCCAATGCCAATCATCCTGACAACTCATGGCATAGCTGGCTCAAAAGAAGGGATGTACTCCTTCAACATCGAACTTGCAAGACGCAATTTCACTGTAGTTTCAGTCGATCTTGCAGGGCATGGCGATTCTGAGCTCAGCTTCGACTGGACAGATTATGCCACCTTGGCAGATGATTGTTACGCGGCGCTTCGCCATATACAGACAACTCGCGATTATGTTGACAATGAGCTCTATGGAATGCTGACACACTCTCTTGGGCTTCAAGTAGCACTGGCAATCAACGAGTTAGCCATCAAGCCTCATGCTTTTGCTGCAGTCGGCTATCTTGGAGACATAGACATTCGTGATACAGTCATATTCCCAGGCAATTTTCTCCTTGCGCTGGGCGAGTTTGATGAGATGATCTCTACTGAAGATGCACTTAAAGCACTCAGAAGAGCCACCGGAAATGACTCTGCTGTGGCAGGTGTGACCTACGGATCATTTGAAGACCAAACGGCCTACAAGCTTGCTCTCGCTCCCACCGAGCACGTGTTCGAAGCGCTTGATGCAACAATTGTAGCTGAGTCAGCTTTATGGTTGGTTCAGGCTTTGCAGGGAGAGAGCCAGGTCAATCACACTCTTCCCATGTACGAGCAAGTCTACCAGTACAAGGTCATAGCAACAGCGACCGCTCCGTTGGGTTTGCTTGTTTCAACAATACCATTGATGTTTGTTATCTACTATGCTTTGCCGGAGTCACTGAGACCTCGAAAGATACCAAACAATGCAACGGTCTTCCCGACCAAGAGAACTATCATCTACGGCTCGGCAGTCGGAGCTGCAATGATATTGTTGTTCACCGCTTCTTGTGCCGCGAGTTACCATCTTGAAGGCGCTGATTCCGCATGGATTAGCTCCATGTTCGGCTCCGGTCAGATGCTCTTTCTAGGTTTGGGCGTTTTTGTGCTCCCCTTGACCATGATGTTGCTTATTGGAAAAGAGAATACGACGCTTGCTCTTGCTGCTGTTGGTATTGAGAGGACAAGCCCAAAAGAGAAGTTTACTGCATTCTTGAAGGTGGCTCTTATCGGGGGAGCCTGCATCGCATGGTTGCTCGGTTGGATGATGGTTGGAGGTTTGCCAGAGTCAATGACTCCATGGATTGCAATAGCACTGGTGAAGACACCTGTTGGAGTTAGGGCTTTCAACATGCTGATTCTGTTCCTATTGGGCATCCCCTACTTTGCAGTTGAGGCCGCTTGGATTCGAGGCATCATGCTATCAAAAAAGGACTGGGGGGGCGAACGTGAGTTTACGAAGAGCATAGGCTTAGCATTCATAACACGTATTGCAGTGGCTGGAGTGCTAGCGATAGCCGCCACTTCAATGACAACGCTTCTCGGTCTGATTGCGGGACCAATGGTCCTGCTTGGACTCCTCCTGCTCCTATTCATGATCGTGTCAATGCTGACAACTCTGCTCATCTCGTGGGCATCTCTAGAGATGGAGAACCCTTGGCCAGCAGTGATACTGAGTGCATTCCTATGGGCATGGGTTGCCATTTCTAGCATCCCGATAATCTAGTAATCTCATCGTCTACGCCCGCACTTATTTGAAACCTTGCGAGCACGTTCTATGCTAGACGACGCGTTGCTTGATCTCTATGCCCCGTTTCTTCAGCTCTTCGATAAAAGGCTCAGGAGGTATGGCTTTCTCCGGTGGCAAAACTCCTCTTTCGCTAATAGTGCCATCAGCCATCATCGTTGATGCCGTAGATGCTGTAAAGGAAGTTGTCCTCATCATCGAAGTGAGACCGGTCTTATCATCAAAGAGGTCAATGATCTCGTACTCAATTTTGCGAGATTCGGTGCCCTTCCACCCTTCAATTGTGACTCTGAGAAGTGTCACGTCCTTGCCTGTCGGCGGGAGGTTCTGCTCAAGCAGCTTCTCCAGTACTGTCCGCGGAGCCACCTTCACGCCGCCGAAGTCCTGTTCCTTGCTGTCCATAAAACCGAGCTTCATCAAACACCACATTTTGTGGCCATGGCCTGGATAGCGAAGGGTCTTGTAATCCAGATTAGCAACCTTGCCTTCATACGTCAGTGGCAAAGTAGAAGAGCCCCCGCTCGTGTTGAACGCCTCAAGTTTGCCATATGGCTCCGGAAACTCAACTTGCTCAAAACCAATCAACGGATCTTCAAAAGCAATCTTTCCATGACGCAGAACCATGCATGGCTCGATGTATTCATTAATCAGACCCTCGACTGCAAAAATAAGGGAGTAATTCAGTGGAGGTCGGGGTTCCTGTTGGAGACCTCCCACTCGAATCTTTACACTATCCGTGCTGGTTAAGTAGTCAATTCCAGCTCTCGCTAGGACATTAGCTAGGCCCGGAGCCAAGCCACAGTCAGGAATGACCGTAATGCCAGCGTCCTTTGCCTTGTCGTGCAGCTTGAGCTGTTTCTCTACAACCTTCAAGTTGCCTCCCAAATCACACATGTGGGTGCCAGTAGCAATCGCAACCTCAGTGTGGAGCAGGTTGAGCTTATAGCTCACTTCACTGGCCACTGTGTCAACCTT
>JABCTJ010000227.1 GCA_018238375.1 Candidatus Thorarchaeota archaeon | reverse complement strand
CATCACGCCACCACAGGGGATTTTTGGGATCATGCAAGAGTCGCTTGGATTGCTCCATGTGGCGTTCTATGAAGGTGCTATTATTCTACTATGTTGGGGCTTCTCGAAAATCTGGGTAGATATCAGTGGAATTGCCCCGCGAGATGTATCAAGACAGCTTCTAGGTTCAGGATACATTGTCCCAGGCTTTAGGAGGAGTGAGAGGGTTCTTGAGCGTCTCCTCGAACGCTACATTCCAGTAGTCGCAGGTCTAGGCGGGTTCCTCATAGGGATCCTTGCTGCAACTGCGGATATCCTCGGCGCACTAGCGAGCGGAACGGGTATCTTGCTGATGGTGTCAATTATAAAACAATATTACGAGACCTTAGCCAAGGAGCAGCTCGCTGGAATGGGCGGAGAAGGAGTCGCAGGACTACTCGGAATTCTATGAAGCCCTAGAAGCTTGGCAAAAGCGTGATGCAGAAATCAAGGAGTCTAGAATGGGGTATGTTCACGACTGAGGAGTATGTCAAGAGAAGTTACTTATTCCTGCGATACCCTTTCTTTGACGAAGGTGGGATATATCCGTGAAGAGGGAAGTCATCACAGGTGTTCTGTTGATCATCGTCATGGTCCCCGCATTGGTACAGGCTGCAGCACCAGCTCAAGAGAACGACATACTACCTCTTGCTGACCTCGATATATGGATAGACCAATCGTCAGTATATTGTTACAACTGGACCCAGCTTGATGAGGGCGATGTGATTTACGTGGACTTTGAGGTCACATCCGGGGCGGAAATTACGTTCTTCATCTGTGATGCAGAGAATTACGACCTCTGGATCAACGAACAGAATGCTACAGCCTATATGGTACAAAATGGCGTGGGAAGTTACTCGACAAGCTTCAGTGTGCCCTCAGACGGCGAGTGGCGCCTTGTTTTCATCAATTACAACTCGTTTGTCAGGAAGCATATTGAAGGAACTGTCGAGATTCAATACCCCGATCCGTTATCCAGCATGGTATTTGCGATGGTAATGTCAGGCATTCTCCTATTTGCAATTGCAGGGTGCGCAATAGTGTTTCACGAAATAAGAAAGCGCGCAAAGATGAGGATGCATGTGCCGGAGTATGAACAGCCTCCATCTCAATGGACTGACCTATCTGAGCGGGTGAGTACGAACTATTGTTCAACCTGTGGCCATAGCCATCATCTTCCGAATGCTCGAGTCTGCTCGAACTGTGGTGCCTCTCTTGGCCCCCCACCAGACATCTCGTAGTGCAGTCCACGTTCTGCCTTTGCTCCAAGTGCAGTCATTAGACAATGTATGCTAGGTATAGGCACTTGGCTGCCATTGCGAACACATATCAGGAAATGATTCCATCTTGTTCTGAAACGGTACGCCAAGGTGATTCTAGTGCAAGTGTGCGCCAAATGCAAGAAGACGAACCTGCCAACGCGCAAATTCTGTATCGGATGCGGTTCTTCGCTTCTTGTCCATGCAATCAGGAGAAAGAAAAAGCGCCTAATGTTAGCTCCAAAGAGATTGAATGTCGCTGCTGAGAGGTACTATTCTGCCATTGAAGCATCCTATTCAGGTTTCAAGACAGAACACTCCGATGCCATTGAGAAACAAGATGAGTGTGTTCGCCCTAGTCAGATAGTACGTGATCGTATTATAGTGACGAAGTACACAGGGGTTGCATCAGAACTTGAGAAGGCTCGCAGGGCATTTGCGAGAGCTGATGCTATAGGCATCAGGAAGGAAACGGCAGGCATCGTCGAAACTCGCATGGTGCGAGCCAGCGAGATACCGGAACTCATGAGAAAGGCTCGAGAAAGGAAAAGGACGCCGATTAGAGAAACCCCTGACATGGATGCAATGAGAACCAGAGAACTCGTATCTCGGAAGGTTATGACAGGAGAAACCCTGACTCCAGCGAGAGAAGCAGCTGAGAGGAAGATGTTGGGAACATTGTCTACTTACGTTGCACCGGACAGGACAGATTCGTCTTCCAGCCCTGCACTAACAGAAGACACCGCATTATCAGCCGAAGATCAAGTCAGGCAATTTGCCAGTTTCAGCTCCTCAAGATATGAAACGGCATCTTCTGAACCCATGCTGGAACATCAAACTGATAGCACACCCGCAGTCAAAGTGCCGCTGGTCTGGGAGTTGGCCCCTGAAACACCGCCCAAGGGACGTGCGACCGCGGCGACACCGCAGCTGAAGTCGGTATCAGCACCGGAAGCCAGCACGTTCGAGTACCCCCGCGCAGTCTACAAGGCGATGGGATCTGCTAGACTAGAACAAGCGAGACGCCTTGTTGCGACGGGAAGGAAAGAGGAAGCACGAAGAGCTGCCTACATCTCTAGAACATTCTTTGAGCTGGCACGAGACGAAGATGGTATTACTCTGGTTGACCGTCTTGAAGGCATCCGAAGTGACACGTAAGTTTGTGACTCAACTCAGCGTCTAGAGAGAAAAGCAGTATGGAAGCAAATATAAAACCGACAGCGTGAGCACCGACCAGTTCTCTGAGAAGGCAGGAGTCCCCTATCATGAGCGAATCGAGAAACACAGTAATCGTAACGGGAATCCCAGGTGTCGGGAAGACAACTGTTATCAATTCAGCCATAGAATTAGTCAAGGAAAAGCATGGTGAAGATGTGCTTCTTCTCAACTTTGGCTCGGAGATGTTTGAGGTCGCGTCAGCACAGGGTACTGTCAAGAACCGTGATGAGATGCGGAAGCTGCCCACAGCGATTCAAAGGGAAACCCAGAGAAAAGCAGGCGAGCTAATCGCCCAGAAGGCCAAATCTGTCCGAGTGATTGTGGACACACATACGCTAATCCAGACCAACAACGGATACCTCATTGGACTGCCCGAATGGGTTGTTCGAGCGATTCAACCAAAGACCGTGGTTCTGGTCGAGGCAGACCCTGAGAATATTGCAAGCCGTCGAAGCTCTGATGAAACTCGCGCGCGCGATGTCCAGATGGTTGACGAGGTCAAAACACACCAAGAAATGTGCAGAGCGGCTGCAGTAGCCGTGGGAACCATCACTGGTGCAACAGTCAGAATCATCAAGAATCGCGAAGGGAAGGTTGAAGAGGCGGCAGAAGCGCTGGCAAGTGCCCTAATGGAGTAGGACTGTGATGCAAGACATCTTAGCAGATATCGTGATGTGGCTAGTCACATATTTCCCGATGTTTCGGACGCCGCCATGGTCCGGTGTTCTGATTGCCGCGGTTTCAATCACGGTTTCTTCGATAAGCAACCTAGGAATGAAACGCTTCACCGATGTTCGCCGACTCAAGAGACATCAGGCGGAGATAAAGCAGTATCAGAAGATGCAACAGGAGGCACAGAAGTCTGGAAACGAAAAGCTCTTGCGCAAGGTCCGACGCAGAAAAGCCTACATCGATAGAATTCAACGGGATATGTTCAGTGCGCGATGTAAGCCATCATTGATATTCATGCTCCCGTTCATGTTGATCTTTTGGACCCTGAGTGGCTTCTTTTCGGGGGATTACTTGATTGTGGCAATACTCCCGTTCGATGCTTTCTTCCTCACAGGTATTGCCGGCTTGTCTGTACCAGGCGGCTTTGGGATGACATACATGGCCTTCTATATGCTAGTAGGTCTTGGATTGTCCTCAATCCTTCAGAGAATCATGGGCACACAGATCATGACATGACAACCTAGCTGCCTAGAGCTGGGCATCACGAGCCACACGATGCACTTCGACTGACCGGTTCGCTTAAAAGTGAAGAACTAAGCGTGCGGGAAGAAGTCCCTAAAGTATAGGTGATAATCCATGCCTCGACCTAGCCAACTCACAAGGGGAAGAGCAAATCGCGCAGTGAAGACCCCGGGTGGACGACTCGTTATCCATCGTCAAAAATTCTACCGGATCCCCGGAACCTGTGCAATAACTGGCAAGAAGATGATGCTTCCAAGAGAAGCAAAGCATGGTCGTAGCAGTAAAGCAAGTCGTTCGGCAAAGAGACCCAATCGCCCCTATGGAGGCAAGGTGTCTTCCAAGGCAGTCAGACGCGGCATCATCAGGCAGACCCGCGAAGCATAGAGCATTGGTGCTGTTATTCGCCCCCATTGGTATTCATCAAGTAGTCCATCGATGAATCAGTGCTTTTATTGGAGTAGATTATTAAACACGAGCTAGCGTAGGCGAGAACAATTCATGGTCATGCAGGCTCAAGATATTCTGCGGGCGATCATTATGACACGGGTCATCACAATAGGTGGGTTACATGGCACGGGAAAGAGCTCGGTAGCAGACATTATAGCAAAAAGATTTGACCTCAAACGGGTTTCCGCTGGTGTAATCTTTCGAGAACTCGCTAAAAAGAGAGGACTCACGTTAGAGGAGTTTAGCATAGTTGCTGAGGATGATGAGAGCATCGACAGAGAGCTTGATGCGTTATTGAAGACAACAGCCATGAAGGGAAACGTGTTGCTTGACGGGCAACTCGCCGGATGGATGGCGGGAGATTACGCTGACTTCAAAATACTCCTAACCGCTTCACTAGAAACTAGGGTGAAACGAATAGCAGAGAGAGATGAAGTAAATCTTGAACATGCGCGCCTCGAAACCATCAACAGAGAAGCAAGTGAAAAGGAACGTTACTTGGAGTTCTACGGAGTCGATATCTCGGACCAATCCATCTACGATTTGGTCTTGAACACGGAGAAGTATGACCTACAGGGGGTCATCAAGGTTTTAACAACAGCCATTGAGACCTTCTTGGAACAGTCTGATGATACAAAAGGGTGATTGCGTTCAAAGCGCAATGCTGATATTGCCATCGCTTGTCGCAAATCATGTTCTCCCAGTCCGCAGGGATGAAGCCCCGAGGTGACTTTGAGGCAGACCCAAGACAAGGTGAGGTGTATCGACAATGACGAATCTATATGAAACAGGCAGAATATGCGTAAAGACAATGGGCCGTGAGGCGGGAAGTTACTGCGTAGTAATAGACCAGCTCGAGGGAAGCCAAGTGCTAATCACTGGACCCAAGAATATCAATGGAGTGCGTAGGCGTAGCTGTAACATCCGCCATCTGGAGCCCATAGATACTACAATCCAGATTGAGAAAGGTGCTGAGGATGAAGTGGTTGAGAAAGCTCTTGCCGACGCAGGGCTTACAGAGAAATTCCGTAAGAAGATTCGGCTCTCAAGTTAAGCGACCTAGGCAGGGAGTGATCTGTTAATGTCAGGACGACTTCCTGCGGATCAACCCAGAGAAGTTATTCAGAAAGCAAAGGCAACTACCAATCCAGACCACGGATTCGAATCACTTGACACACTTCCGATGGAGTATCTGCTGAAGAACGGTGTAGTCAATCTGGACAAGCCAGCTGGACCTACGAGTCATGAAATCGCAACTTGGGTGAGAAATATACTGCATGCGGACCAGGTCGGCCACGGAGGCACGCTTGACCCTGCAGTTACTGGAATTCTGCCTATGGGTATTGGTAATGCTACAAAAGTGATGCAGGCGCTACTCCCTGCAGGAAAGGAGTATATCTGCATTCTAGAACTCCACAAGGAAACCTCAGAAGACGCCATCCGCAGTGTGGTCAAGGAATTCACTGGAAAGCTCTACCAACGACCACCTTTGAGGTCAGCTGTCAAGAGGGTTCTCCGGGTGAGAGAGGTCTACTACAACGAGATTATCGAGATTAGGGGTCGTCTGATCTTGTCCAGAGTTGGCTGTCAAGCAGGCACCTACATCAGAAAGCTCTGCTTTGATATCGGCGAAGCACTCAGTATGGGAGGTCATATGAGAGAACTCAGGCGGACACGAGTAGGCTCATTCAGAGAAGACGAACATCTCTGCAGCCTATTTGACCTCAAGGATGCTTATCATTTCTGGAAAGATGATGGTGATGAAACAGAGCTGAGGAAATACCTCCTTCCGATTGAGTTCGCACTTAGCCATCTGCCGTTTCTGGCCTTGCGGGATAGTGCTGTGAATGCAATATGCCACGGAGCAGACCTAGCTGCAAGTGGCGTAGTCAGTCTTTCTAGCGGCATCAAGAAGGGAGACCTCGTCTTGCTAAAAACCCTCAAGGGCGAGGCCATAGCCATTGCGAGGAGCTCTGGATCAAGTGATTGGCTAGTAAAGGCGCGCAGCGGAATAGTAGCTGTGATAGATCGTGTGTTCATGGAGAGAGGCAGATATCCGTCCATGTGGAAGAAGAGAACACCAAAAGGAACTGCTTAGTTATTCTCACAGGAAAAGGCCATGGAGCGAACGTCTTTATGCGTAGAAGTGGAAGATATGAGCGGCCCTGGAGCAGAAGCGCGACTGACGGTACTCATCCCTCGGGGTGAGAGCTGAGGAAGCTCCCAACTACATGTCGATGCCGGTCCTGTGCGAGCAGGGAGGTGAGAGCCTCGCTCTGGGAACAGAAACGACACGTCCAAGCAGGATGTGACTATGATGCGGAGCCGAAATTAATCCGCTGAGGATCTGCTTGGGACCGTTGAAACGACCCATCACCGGGTAGCAACTCCAAGAATACGCCGTTGAAGTGTCGACCGGAGGCGTAGGGTAGGAGGCTTAGTTCGATGTCGCAAGGCCTCTTTTGGGTGACCGATAGAGGCGGAACAAAATTGGGGCTACTATCTGCACCAGAGCCATCTTATTGCGTCGGGTCCAGTGCAAGACCCTATCTCGAAAGCGTAGAGTCTTCCAGAACTTTCGAGAGGGGAGAATATACTTGGGTAAAATCAAGAAGGCAGAGGACATAGATGTCAAGAAATTGAAGAACTAGGCGGGAAAAGGCAAAGCGCGTGCATTGCCAGCTTCCGCTCCTTAGCCTAAGAAATCAATCGTCCCAAGTCCCGCTATCCTGTTGGACTCCTCTCTCTTCAAGAACTGCTTGAAAGCGAGGATACTCGAACACTCCATCTGGAAAGGTCATGTCATCGATTTCATTCAGAACCACTTGCGTTGGGTGGCGAAGCCTGTTCTCGATATCGACAATCTGCTCACATTCACATAGCAGTGCTACATCAAAGACAGTAAGAAGGTTGTTCTCAAGCTCTCTCAATCGCTGACCCAGTTGAGGTCCCACGAACCAGACCCGCCAACAGCGATAGTCCCGCGCCGAATAGAGGTCCATGGAGGGGGTGGCCATTATCAGTAGGTTCTCTCCCAGTGTGGTCTTCAAGAGATTTTCCGCAGTACGAGGCAGCACCAGGTGGTCTGGGAAGAATGACCTCCTATGTACAAACGGCTTGAGAAATGTCAGACTCAGAGCGTCACCATCGATTTCAATCTCATCATAGAAGACATCTGTGACAGGGGTCCACGTGAATATCACATTGTCTCCGTCCTCAAAGATATCCCCCTCTATCGATGACCTCCTCAAGGTGGCTATCACGTCTGCTGTGTTCTCTAACTCCAACGTGCCCTCAACAAGCTCTACGTCATTTGCATTCAAGAACCAGACAAGATATCGCCTTGTTTCCACATCCACTGAGACCTCACATTTCACGTGACGGGCAGTCTCCATGTACTGTCCAATCTCACAGAGTGTCTCGGTCACTCTCTCATCAATCTCTTCAGGAATCTCGACGTGACTGGGCTGCATGAGCAACTCGTCCAGAGATTGCGGTGACTTTGACAGTCTGAACCATCTAACTGGTACCGCGGAGCCTTTCGGTGGATGTCCGTATTCTAGTCGTCCAAGGGGGCTCCATTCATTATCGGTTTCAGAGTCAGCAATGGCAGACCACAGGATGTCGGTTTCTCCCACTCTGGATATGACAAAGTCGTGTCGCTCGCTGGACTTGATACTATAGTTGGCTGCTGATGCAAGCTTTTTGAGATTCACTACAGCTCTATGCCATCCCCACCTGAAATCCTGTGATCCAGACTCCTCTATCAGACCTGCTATCATCTGACTGCTACCGGGGCTCCTCTGGAATACCAACATCAAGTCGCCATCATCATTCACTACAAACTGACCGAGCCTGTAGCTCTCGAACAGACTTGGGGGTGGCGGCCCGGACACCAGCTGTCCCGCTCTCCACAGAAGATTCGACCAGAGTCTAGCCAAGTCGTACTTTGACCTCAACCCAAGCTCTGACTGTTCGTTGGGCACGAAACCCATATGGACAAGCTGCCAGCTCGCAATGGCCTCCCAGAGAGTCACAAGATAAGGCTGCCACTCGGCAAGAACTCTCTGTTTCTTTCTCACTGCAAGAACAAGAAGGAACAGGCCATTGCCATAGATAGTTATCAGGTCAGGGTTCTTGTCCATAGCCTTCTTCAGAACCTCTCTCATCAGTCTGAGAAGATCATGCCCAAGCTGCTCACGAGTGTCGTAGAGCAACTGCCAAGTTCCAGCTGAGACCCTGTGTCTGGCGAGAAGTCCGGCTATCTCTCGTAGAACATCTAGAGGGTCCGCTTTTCCACCGCGGGTCCTAAGACAGGTTCGACAGACTGCCATGACTTCGTCCAGCAGCTGTATCCAGTCTCCCTCGTAGACGGGGAATTGCCTCCTCAAGAACCGAGCGGCCAACAGCACGCGCATTATCTCCCGCCTTCTGGCCTCTTTTGTATCAATGTTTCTTGTTGGAGTTGACTTCACAAGAGGAGGCCTTCCTGTATGTCTTATTCGTCGGTCTTCTCTATCCCTCTTCTGTTTCCAGATCCAGCCCCTCGTGATCTGCCTTGCAGGGTAGTATTTCCTACTCTTGTCCTTGCCCCAACGGTTTCTTCGTGGAGCCTTGTCAAGGGGAACGAACCGGACACGGTCCAGAATCCCTACTCCATGAACGACAGGACTCAGTTCATCGCAGTGCAACTCGACCTTATGAAACCAACCCTCCTCGTCCATGTCTTCCATAGTCCTCTCTTCAGAAGTACTCGCCCTTGAGCGCTGCAGACTGGGAGCCAGCCTGACTGCGTCCTGCTTGACCTCTCGCACGGTCGCCTCTTGCAGTGGTGCCATGTCTGTGTAGATTGACGACATCGTGCCACGATAGTATGCTCGTGGCTGAGTTGGGGTCTCTGCTTTCGCCTTGCTCACCGTTCTATCCTTTCTAGAGTCTGCCCTGAAGCGTTTCGCCCATCCCTTCAGGTGCGGAACTGTTACGAGCGTGATGTGTGGGTCCGCACTTGTTGGTGTGTCATGGACTACTACTCGCACATCTTCTCTTCTGGGTGTCTTCCAACCGAACACGCGTGGCGAAGTTGGGAGGTTCCATATGACCTCATCCAACAACATTCTTCTGGGAGAGTCGTGCGGAAGTGGTTTGACCTCTGGCCGCTGATACGTTCCCGATCTGGTGGGCAGGACCATCGGCTTGTCAAGCCAGATTATTTCGATATTCTTGGCTGGTAACCATGTGAGAAGTCGCGATTCAAGAGCACGTAGTAGTGACTGCAGCCGAGGCGGTGTTATCTCTCTCAGGTCAGCCCAGCCGTCAACGATGACGATCCTATTCGTCTTTGCATGCGTCTTCAGCGCTTTCCGAACCCGTGATCTGAGTCTTTTCTCAACAGGACTCGAACTTTCAAACAGAAAATGCCCAATCTCCTCGCTGAGGTCATGGAACTCTATGCTGTCCACCACTGCCTTCAGGTGTTTCATCAGGCGTTTGGACACGTTCTGAGGTCTTGTCTTCCCTGCTACTCTCAGACGAATTCCAGCAAGTTCTCGTGTAGGGAAGTCGCCCATGAGGTCGAGCCAGACAATTTTGGTCCTACGGTCATGAACCCTCTGCAGTTCTCTCAGATGATGTAGCAAATGCCAATTCCTAGCCGCCCACCCAGCGGACTCCCCTGATGAGGTCTGTGACGTAACCGTTAGGTACAACGTGAACTCTATCTTGTCCTTCACCCTCTCTTTGAAGGGGTCTTCATCTATCATTACTTCAAGGGGAACGGTTTCCTCGAGAATCTGAAGGGGTCCTTTTGTGGACGTGAAAATCAGTGCAAGACGAGGTTGGTTGTCCTCGTTTCTATCACTTAGGCTTGGTACATACAGCGTGCGTGACCCCGACTGGGGATTATCTGACCGAAGGTCATCAGAGACCGCCTGAATGAGCCAGTGCAACAGGTCACTAATCTCATCCTTTGGCTGGTCCGTGTCGACAATCACAATTCCCTTCCAGAGCGATTCAGGAGCTGAGGTGTCTTGGGGGAAAATCTCACGATACTCGTCAAGCAGGCCCTTCTCATAGGCCTCCAGTTGAGCGGACTCCTTCTTTGATGGTGTTCCTTGCATGATCCGCTTCCACTCAGAATCTGTCAAGGTCCGCTTGCGGTAGTCAAACACTGGTACCTTGGCCTTCTTGACCTCTGGTCTGGTCCTCATGGCAAAGAGGCTCCAGTCAATCCCGGTCTTGGTCTTGATGTCAAGTAGCATAAAGGGTGTTCTAACGATCCGGTCACCAATCTCCCTCCTGACGAAGGTAACAATGTCGGCTTGCCCCATAGCCTTGGGCGCACTCACCGGAACCTCAGCAGCGACTAAGATGTCACTGAATGGCGTCACACCGACATCCCCCGCAAATACTGCTGCACGCAGCGAGGGGGGCTGGTACATATCACTGGTCAATACGCGATGCCACTCGTTTCCCTCTCTCTGGCAGACTGCAAGGATGTCATTCATAAACTGCTCTGCATCTCGGTCGCACAAGTGGCCCTTCTTCACCTGCTGTCTGAGGACCTTGCACGCCTTTTTCATGTCTTTCGAGGGGTTGCTCCGAGATGCTTTCTTGGCTTGCTGTTCGAATACTTTCTTCGTGACCGCTATGGGGGTGTCATGCACAAGCTGGTGTGTCAGTCTTGATGTTCTGCCTACTCTACTTCCATGCACGGCACGTATCTCGAGAACAATCCTACGGAGTTCCCTGTCTGCCTCAGGCCAGAAGTCCTTTCTCCCGTGTGCACCATCTGTATAGACCCAGTCTAGGAATGGACGAAGGCGGTGGATGAGCAGACGGATGTACCGATAAGATGTTTTGCGAGGGACATTGTAAATGAAGCACTGTCGGACCAGTTCGACCAGATGTGCACGGATCATGTCGGCAAAATCCAATTCGGGTAGTGTGGGATGTCGTACTCTGACACGAGGATGTCGTGAGTTGCCTGGGTAGCAGGCGACCCAGAAAACCTTCAACGCGTCCTGTGGTGGATGACGCAGGGTCGTGCTCCGATGGAGAATCATTCTCTTCCCATCAGCATACTCTCTTACTTGGTAGTACTGAGGTCTGGGAAATGGAAAATGTTTCATCGCAAGACCTCTGAGCTGTGCCCCTGCATAGTTCAGCAGTTCATTGAGTGGCCCCATCGTTCCTTCATGCCAACTATATACTCTCCGAGACTCTGTGTTCCCATAGGGCTCAGTTGTCAGCCAGAGCATACCAAGGTAGTTCTTCCTGATGTTGGGCTCAGCATTGAATATGGGAGAGAAGTCATTGATTCCAGCTAGTTTCCCTTTTTTCCATTCCTTTCTAGCATCTTTCCACATCTGCTGGACTCCGCTAAAGAGGTTCAGGACATTGTGGTCCCTTGTCACACGTCTTGAGGCAAGCCGGACCAAGGCGGCCAGTCCCGCATGCATTGCAGCTGCAAGGACCTTACTCGGGACAGCAGGGGGGCCTTTCTTCATCTGGTGTTCTCCCACTCGATTTCAGTGAGTTACGAATTTTCATGTCGCGTACTATTATATAAGGAAGCCTAATCTAGATGGAATAGCAAAACGCTGATTAGGCTGGGAAATTCGAATAAGGAGAGTAAATTGCTTCTTTTGCTTAATAGGTTTATATTCCATCATTATTACTACTGTACGAGTTCAAAAGCCTCTCTCTGAACAAGAGAGAGAGTGAACTCTCAACAAGAAACAGGTCTTAGGTTTATATTCCTCAGGTGAAAAAGGTGGCGCGCTCTAGGGGTACGATAATCAGTGTGAAGGTTCCGATTCGTTGGGACGTCATGACTGAAAGACAGAGGACTCGACTCTCCCGAATAACTGGTAGAGACACTAGAGTCATCAAGGCCTACCTTGGAGTGATTGAACGCCATGAGTCAACTCTGCTTATTGGCGGGAGGAAGAAAAGGCTTCATGCTGGCAAGATCGATGAACTGACTCTAACAGCAACACGGGGTTCTGCAAATAGAACATCAGTCCCTCACGACTTCAAACGACGTTTCCCAAACATCTCTGTCAATGAGTTCCAGGAATGCAGGGACACAGCGACTGCAATGTGGGAGAGCTATCTGGAAAGAGGCGGCTCAAAGCCACTCCACGCAAGGGGATACTCTTCACGTAAGATTCCTCGGCTCGCATTCAAGCAACGCTTCGATGTCATCTATAATCCTGATCTCTCAGTTAGACACTGGTTGCGCCTCAGGGACTCTCTCGACTCCTTGCGAAACTCTCGCGCCCATCACGACAAGTTGATGATCCCGCTCTCTCCCTCATCCTACCATCTCAATAGGATGAGAGATGGAGAAGTTAAAACAGTCATGCTCTTCAAGGACTCATTTCGCAAGTGGTGGGCGGTCTTCAGTGTGACTCTTGACATTGACACACTCGACTCAAGTGGGAACCCCCCTGCTGTTATTGCTATTGACCTTGGCATAAACAAGGCTGCGTGCAGTGTTCTCTTGACTCAGAAAGGATACAAGCAGATTCGGTACTGGAAGCAAAAGGACAAGATACGGCTGATGAAACGCTATGACGAAAAGGTGGCCGCCCTCCAACGAAAGAAGGAGGAACTCCTTGTTCATAGGGAAGATGCAAGCGGAGTTACCCGCAGACTTCGAGAGATGAGCCGCAAGCGTGCAAAGGTTAGCAAGGAGTACGATAATGTACTGGTCAAGGACATCTCAGACCACATCCTTGAGATGGCTCAGTGTCATGACCTTCACGCTGCAATCGGGCAACTACGAGGAATCAGAAACATTGCGCGGAAGGGCAACTACAAGGGACGTGCCTTTCGTGGGATGATCCACAGATGGGCGTTTACCAGAGTCAGACAGATGTTAGAACACAAGCTTATGACAGCTGGGTTTAACACCAAGAGGTTCCTAGCAGTGCCCGAATCTTGGACTTCAATCAAGTGTCACAAGTGTGGACACAAGGGAATCAGACCAAAGCAGAACCTCTTCATCTGCCACACCTGTGGATATCGAGCCAATGCAGATCTGAACGGCGCTATCAACATTGGTAGGCGCCTGATTATGCTCATTCCTTCACTGAAGAATGAGAAGACAGGACTAGGAATGTGGTTGCTCCCAAAGGAGAAGACCACTCTGAAAGCCCGGAGGAGCTCTGGCTCTAAACGGAAGTCCTTACTCCCTCAGAGGCCGCCAGCCTTACTTGAAGGGGAGTCCGTGGCTGACTGCAATGTTCAGACAACTCTTGAGCTGTCTGAAAGCAGTAAAGACCCCGCCATGGTAAAGACTGTGGAAGAACTGTCTGCCGCTTTGAGGACTGGCACTCATAGCTTTCATGTGCAGCGGACAGAAGTCACGCCCCGACAGAGAAACCATGTTTCAGTGAAGTCGGGCAAAGCTCACGTCACTGTTTCAGACTCCGGTCTGATACAGGCTGGTGACAGTAGTCGTGAGAAGGATGGAACACAGAAGTCTCTTGCAGTGAGTTCACTCACACACGAAATGTAAGAAGTAGGTCTTAGGTCAACATTATCTCTACGTAGTGTGAATTATTCATTCCAACCAGCAGAGCGTACCTATCCTGTGGTTTCTTATCAATGAAAAGCAGGATGTCTATATATGGTCCGATTGCTTGGGCTACTGTATCGTTGTCCAAGAGATTTGGGAGATGTTGTTCCATGCGCTCGTCCAGGTCTTCGCCAATGAGAACGACATCACACCCTTCAATGTTGAGAGTTACGTTATGAGGTGGGGGAAACATGTCTGGGTCTTCCGCGCGGTTTAATTCCATATGATATCTTATGCCCATCACCCTCAGGGGCAGTCCCGATACCAAGAAGACTGCCAAGACACATATCAAGACCAGCTTGTGTCTTCCTACGATTTTTGATACGCTCTTAGTACCCATTCGGTCCATCGTAGTACGCCCAGTAATCCCAATCATAATGGTGGTGCATCTTCCCATTATAGTCATCTCCTTCGTAGATACCCCAATCCGTCGTCCCCACATGAATTAATCTTAACCCAATCAATCGTTACAAGGCTAGCTGCATAGTACCACGGTGCGTCGAATCGATCCCAAGTTGGGTCACAGTGGCGCCAGCTGCCACTGACGTAGACTTCGCACCAAGAATGAGCCCAAGGGCGGCTTGCAACAAAATACCAATCGTTATATCCATACAAGAATCGGCAAGGTATGTTCATAACTCGTGCACATTCTTGTGATGCCACACAACGGCGACAATAACCACAATAGCTGCTGTGCCTATCAGTCCTCCGAGGAGATAGATTGTCAAATCATAATCTGCAGCGATAAAGAGAGCCTCGTGAAGCACCTGGATCAGTTCACCATCTAGTGTGATCGACATTACTATCTGCGTGGGAATTTCGCCGTGCTCCCAAGTGCTTGGGTCTGGCTCCTCGCGGGACACTACCTGAGAAATATTGGCCTCAGTAACAATCTCCCAATGCATCTCCTGAAGCAGATCGGACGCGTCTGGACTAGACCACAGAACTACTCTATGTGGGGAGCTCCCGAAAGTCAAAGACCCGCCAGTATAAGTGTACGACCATAGGTGTGCTCTCAAAGGAGAACTTCCAGCGTGGCCACACCTGTCCCAAGCTGTCATGTTCAGTCCCCGAGTGGCATTCTCATCCATTGCTGTGGATAACGCTGTCTTCAGCGAGTCAATGTAATCACTGCCAGACATCACTTCAAGGGAGGTAACCTGCACAATGACATTATCTTCGTACATGCATTTTATTAACAGCTCGATGTAGAACGATTCGTTCATCCCCACTACAGAGATGTAGTCCCTTCGAGGGCATGGCATTATGAAGAGAAGTTCATCTTCGTGATGCTGCATGAGGTCTACCACGGTCTCATTATCCATGAGCCCTGAGGAGTACTGCTCGATTCTCTGCCATACGTCATATCCTATGAACAGGATGTCACTATTGTCAACGTTGAGTGTGACATTGTTGATCTGTCCTATGGAGTCATAGCCGGAAATGCTAACGCAACCGGTTTTGTCCCATGAAGTTTCAAGGTCGCCTGATGAGATCGGTGCCATCAACAGAATGGCGACCATGAACACAAGAAACTGACCTGTTTTCATCAGTTCGTCCTTCTAGTAGTTGTTTGGACCATCATATTGCACATCGTAGCGCCAATCATAAGCATGCAGCTTTCCGTTATACGCATTACCATCGTAGGTATTCCATTGCCCCAGTCCGTCGTCACCACAGGAAAAAATGGTGAGAGCGTCTATTGTAACGCCGGTCACCATGTAGCTCCATGGCTCATCGAATTTATCCCAAGTTGAATCACAGTGGTGCCAGCCGCCACTCACATAGACTTCACACCATGCATGAAGCCAGTAGCCGGAGATGGGAGGATAGTAGTCGTCCCATCCAGTTACGTAGCGACTGGGTATATTCATAACTCTTAGGAACGAGCAAAGGACCACCGCGAATTCATCACATACTCCCCGCCAATTATAGTCCCAAGTGAATATGTCAGCGTTAGTGGTTCTTAGAGTGTCCGTTGATTCGTAGTATGTTATCAAATCATGGACTTGACCTGTGAGTATCTCTGCTGAATACTCGGGGTAGCTTACGTGATTGTCAACCAAGCATCCAGCTTTGAAAATTATAGGCCACTCTGTGGGACGATGCATTGCCTGAGCGACTGGTATGTTGTATCCATCGTTAGAGAGCCCTTCCCAATAGTAGTTCGGGTTGCCTGACTGTGAACTCATTGCATCACCTGGGGGTAGTCCTCCATAGGTCTGCAAGTCAGATAGCCCATACCTCGCAACGAACTCATAACCCCACACCTGGCTTCTTGAAACGTAGTCGTGGTTGAGCCCGGGTGCAGCCATAGGAGAAACGCCACCGAAGCCATCAGGAACGATTCCGCCGTACTTGTAATACGCCAAGCCTGTCACGCGGACCTCTGCCCTCTTCAAGCCCACCGAAGCTGTCGATGGCAGGTAGCACCAGAGAGTATGAACACTGTGATACGGGTACGCTCTAACAGATTTGGTCTTGTATACTTCTCTTGTTTCACTCGGACCAGGGAAGTTGTCGTACCCTTCAAACTTGATGGTGATGTCAGCATACAGGTAACCTTCAAGATAGACATGAACATCAACTCTGAAGTCTTCTGTTCGGGTCCATACACTCGGGACTGATGTAGATATCGAAAAGCTTCGACCGTATGCTGTGGCTAAAGACCCGATGCCTTCTTCGCTGTCACCTGTACTTGAGCGAACCGAGTAGAACTGTCCATCGTCGCCACGTACCACTTCTGGAATCCTTGGAATCTGGATAGGTCCCTTACTGGGGATGCTATCGCCCGGTGTCATTGGTGCTACGTCAGTCAGTGTTCCAGTGACCAAGAGCGGGGTGACGCTCAAGATGCTCAGCAATAGAAGAGTTAGGACTCCTAATGTGAGTGCCTCAGTTCTCAGTAGGCGTTTTCCCTTGCTTTGTACCATTTGCAATGGTCCGCCTTCAAGAATATGGACATTCCCACGACATGTCCTGTTGTTGTTAGTGTCTACACTGGATATATATGCTCGTGGCCAGGTTTCTCGTAGGTCGACCTTTCTGGATGCCCTAGTCTGCCTTTAGGTGGAGGTTTCGAAGGGTGGCAAACCTCTCTCCTCAAGTCATGGGTTCTTTGCATCAGCAAGATAAAATGAGGCTAAAACGGTCGAACGAAACTTAACAAATGGTCATTCCAGATATACATCTCATTGCCTATGTCTTCTTGTGTCTAAAGGAAGGATGAAACGAGTCTTTGGGGTTATCCCTCGGACCAGGGCCGCTCTAACCAGTTCTTGTATGGGCTTCCATGATCTCCTTCTGAACCTCCACAACCTCGCCACTGGTGCTGCAGTTTGCGTACGCATCAAGCCATTCATGATTCAAAGTCAGGAATGAAGAGCCCCACTTGAATATCGACATGATGTCTTCCGCAATCTCTTTCATCCCTAGAATGTATATTGCAGCAGCTACAGCCTCAGCTGTTGAGAGCTTGATAGGTTTGTATGTGTTGATTGGATTAGCGGCCAGAAGATACGGAAGAGACCTCTGTTCGCCCTGACGAGCCCTGTGGAATACATCCTCGGCATGCTTCCAGGAGCAATCGAGTGCTACGAGCCCAGACTTCATCACGGCGACCCTATCCGCAGGGGATAGAGCTATCTCAGAAATCGGGTTGAGAACAATGGAGCCACGTGGTATGCGCCGCATGTCTTTGACTATCTTGGCCTTACCCATCCTGTTGAGGCGGATTCCAGTGCATTTCTTGGGATCACACTGATTCGCATGGTATACGAAGAGCTTCGGGGCCTCGTTAGTCTGCT
>JABCTJ010000194.1 GCA_018238375.1 Candidatus Thorarchaeota archaeon | reverse complement strand
GTTCGTATAGAGTGAAACTTCGCAAAAACGAGTTCATGGACCTAGTGCAGATGGCACAGCCAAGTGTCATCTATCATGTTGGAAGAATGCACTTTTTTGCACATGACGAGTTCGTGGTGTACACACTCGAGTGCGAATCAGAGGACTTCAGTATGAAGGTCATGCGTGCGATAGAGTTCTCGAACACACAGTGGAGCGAAAAAATCGGTAGTCAGTATTAGGATTGCTTGCCCAAGCCCTTCCCGGATATTGGGAGAAGTTGCTCATTCACATGCATCTGAGCTTAATCGCCATCGTTTATCTGGCCAGTATGCGGCTCCAAATCAATAGGTTCTAGGTAGCCAATCTCAATCCCGTCCATGATGGTCTTGTAGACTCTTGCTTCCTCCAGACCAGATCTTGTCATGATGCTCGCCAGTTCCTCCAGCTCGAATTCGTCGTGCTTATCCATCTTTGCAGTGCCTCTCTCTAGAAGTCGCAGGTCTCTCGAGAGCTTGTGCGCTTCCACAGTCCTGTACTTGACCAGGAGGACGCCATCCAGCATCTCATCGAAGAGCGTTTCAAAACGGCCCTCTGTTTCATCATCCAGTACATGGATTGGAGCATTCTCAAAATGGCTATCAAAGATGAATCCAATGGCTCGTGCGAACTGCATCATCTGTTCCTCTTGAGTGCCAGTTGGAAACCCAAACGTGATAAACGCACAGATGAGATTCTGCGAACTTACAGTTCTTATAATATCAGAAATTGGACTGATTTGCCATTCTTTCAGGTCGACTTCAAACTCTGAACGGAACTGTGTTATGGCCGCAATAAATCCGGAGAGCATTGAATCATCAAATCCGTCCTTGAGGAGCTTTGAGTAGATTGGAATACCGCTGCTCCTGTGTAGCACTATCACACCAAGGAGGTTTCTGACATCGTCGAACCTTCTCTTGACAACCAGTGCTTCAATGTACTCTGCTTTTCTTCTTCGTGATTGCACCTTCTGTACGAGGAAACCAACAACTAGTGCACCTATCAGAATCAGTAGTGGGCTGTATTGCTGAGCAGTTCTGGTGAGTAGGGCAAAAGCACTCATCTCTGGATGCAGTTCCATCTGGAAGTACTCTCCATCAAGTACGTAGTTCTCCAAGCTCACATAGATTCTAATCTCCGCTATTGTGTCCGAACTTGGCATGATGAACTGGCCGGAGTACTGGCCTTCTCCGACTTCCGCTAGTTGGATACTCTGGGTGTCCACGAGATTGACGACAACGTGAACCATAACCATTGCGCCTGTCACAGGCTGCTCTGTGTTACTCTCAACAATGTTTAGGGTGATGATTGTCAGCTGGTCCTCGGCGCCGCTCAAGCCTTCGATACCTGCGACCTTGATGGTTACTGCAGCGACGGTGAGAGAGAAGGTCGCATACTGCGTTTCATGATTTGTGAAATTGGCCTTCACTACAACTGTGAAGGTTCCAGTACCTGGTGGTGAGAGGAGAATCGAGTAGTAGCCATTGCCCTCATCAACTAGTGGTCCAACTGGAACCCAATCAGATGGAGTCATATCCACAATCTCTACTGTGGCTCCTGTCAGTCCATATCCCGTTATATTGGCGTATCGAACAACAAACCTGTAATCAGTACCAAAGGAAACTAGATCTGCAGAACCATTCTCCTTCGAGAGGGTTGCTCCAAACTCGCCCACCTCTATCATAAAGGAATCGAAACCAACGTAGTGATAGCTCTTGTTTGCGGACACGGTCACTGTATACATACCAGACTGGAAGTTGAATATCTCCAACGAGTAGTTACCTGGGACAGTGTTGATTAAATCTGAAACAATCAGTCCAACAGTGGGACTGAAGCTCACGTCTATTAATGCGTCATCTATTCCAGTTCCGTCCAGCAGTTCATAGCGGAACTCGTAGCTGTGTTTCTCATTGAGCCCCACTTCTATTGGCGGGCCGCTGTCGACAAATAGGGTAAACTGAGTCAACAAGGTGGATTCGATAACAAACTGACATGAAACGTCATCGAAGTAGGGCCTGGATGCATTGACAATGACAAGGTGCACCCCACCACCCACAGCTGCAGTATCAAAGTCTGTTTCCCACCAGTTATACAATAGGTTAGGATTGAAAGCCAATGTACTACTTGACCAGTTCCCTTCAATGGTGGCCATCTCATCCATGATGTATTCGTCGCAATCCACATCGACGTAGTAGAGGAAATTAGTCACAACAAGTCCTGATTCAGTTTGGATTTCAGCGTGTTTCGGAGTCAGAGTTGCGGTGTGATACATATCGAAGCTTGCGGTGCCATAGGCCACCTCAGTTCCATTGATCCAGTAGACCGATACTGACCATTCTCCTGCTGACGTGTTGAGGGCACCTAGCACCCATGAAGTGCTGTTTACTTGCCCGTTGAAACCACCTGTGAGGCTCTCCTCACTCCAGATGCTGGCGTTGGGAAGAAACCATGTCAGGTTAACCGGATTACTCAGATCCGGTGTGGATACATCTGTTCCTAGCGTGACCTGAGTCCTCGTTGTGTTGCCACTGCGGAATATGGTGCTATCATCCCACAGTCCGCTGCTTTCATTGTACTTCTGAATGGAGGTTGATTTGGCATAATTGGGCGCTTCAAGAGTGATTTGCCACCACCCAAGGCGATCTAGTATGCTTGTGGGAAGCGTTATTCGCCCTGTGCTTATGATGCACTGGCCAGTAACGTCATTCAGGAATGGGTTGTATACAATGGGATCATCCCAGTCAGTCGGGTAGTCAATTTGAATTGTGAAGTTCTCGTACTCTCCAAACGTTCCAACATAGGTGTACATGGCGAGCGAAACATTCTGATTAGCCGCAGCAGAGAATAGAACTCCCGGCTTATTTGGATCCGCCGCCCAAGATGTATTCGTGTGTCTGTGAGATAAGATTTTGGCCCTATAGTCAAAGGAAACACTGGTGTTAGAAGTGACCTCAACTTTCAATGGATTATCAGTCCAGAAGCTGGGCTTCACAATGGTCGCATTGCCGCTTCCACCACTGCCAATGACAGAAGTGTTGTAATCCTCCGCATGGAACTTCAAGTCGACTTCATCAAAACTTGGTGACTCCTTGCCAACAAGTGATACGTCGTCAAGGAAAACCTCGCAGAATGCAGCGTTAGCCACACCATCGGGATTGCCATCATCATCGTAGTCCTCACTGGCATACAAGAGTACCGTTGAATTAATGTACAGTCCAATCTCGAACTCGAAGTTGCTAGGCGCACTAGGAAGATAAACTGGGTGGGGCACAATCTCGTACCAGATACTTCTGCTCTCCAAGGCTGCAAGATTCACCACCCCCAGAGTTTGACCATCTATGCGGATAACGAGCCAGAAAAAATCTTTGAAATCATTACCAATGGGATCCAACAGCCCACTTGCGTATTGGAACTTGAAGTTCAGCGTGAAGTTCGTTGCGAGAGGGATGTTGGCAACGTTCTGTTTCCATGAGACTTCAGTTGCATTATAGTGTGTCCACCGGTCCTGTATCGGGTGTTTCTCACCGCGATTCTCCACAGTAACGTACTCGCTCATGTCGTTGTAAGAAACGATCTGTGTTTGGTTCCCCCCTGAGCTATCGTGTGTATAGTTATACCAGCCAGAGGTGCCACCGTCGAAAGATCCATTCGCCACATACAATCGCTTGAGATTCCAGAGCTCAAGGTCTGCCTGACTGACACACCAACCGTTCTCTTCATCTATGGTGAGGTTGGCCTTCGTGTTAGTACTAGTATCTGTCCTAGCACTCAAGTTCTTTGTAGTATAGTATCCTAACTGCTCAACTTGCATGGGATCCAATGTCCCCTCCAGCAGCTCATTTGAAACAGAGAATGCACGTGCACTAGGTTTCTGACGAGTGAGCGATTCAGGCTCTGAAGTGCCCTCCATCTCCTGGGAATTTTGTTGACTGATACTGGTTCCTGTCCAGTCAAGCTTTGTCTGACCAAAGGCTGCAACATTGGCAACCAAGAAGACAACTAGCACTCCGATTAGAGCCTGTTTTCCTCGCTTCATCGCTTTCGCACCGACTGATATCCGACATCTTGTAGTGCTCCCGCTCAGCATTTTTCGCCGTACATGCGCGAATTCGCTGTCCTGGCCCGGGATAGCATTAGACGCCCTCGGGTTTAGCTGCTAAAATGAGATATTACACTATCGTGGATGTACCGGTACTTCAAAAATCGAAAAGCGCTCATTCCTGAAATAAAATGGAGGGAGGAATAATAAGGCACGATAGAGCGCAATCGGAAGCAACTCCTAGCAGAAGTGCATGAATTCTTGGAGGGATGCAGCATGAACAGCGAGCACGAGTGGGAAACCGTTGATTGGTTGAGAGATGCGCGACAACTAGTAGATTGGGTCAACGGTCAAGCAGGTAACCGCGTCATGCTGATGATTAGACACTCACACCGTCTGGTCAACCGTGGCTTTCATGCAAGTCTAACAGCCGAACTGACATCTATCGGGCATGAATCTTCGGTTGAGTTTGGGCGAAGACTGCCCACAGATAAACCGGTTAGCATCTTCTACAGTCCGCATATTCGCACGGAACAGACTGCGGAGAGGATTGCTGAAGGTCTCTCAGAGAGCGGCGGTGACTTGGTTCTCATGAAGGAACTTGGAATTCTGCTTGGTGCGAATGCCGACCCTGGAAAGTACGCCGCCTTTGCAGGTGAGATTGGCTGGTCCCGAACGTATCAGCTCTGGTCAAAGGATATGATACCGGAAGATACGATTGAGCGGATGACGGCATACACTCAACGTCTTCATCCTCATACGCTGGAACGGCTGGCAGAGGATAGCCGCAACAGTCTTCACATTCACGTGACGCACGATATGGTAGTCGCGGCCTGCAGGTGGACGTACTTGGTTATCAAGAGTGATCCAGGTTTGGATGTACAATTTCTGGGTGGCTTTGGCGTCGTTGTAGAGGGTAGTCAACTCCAAGGGTTTGTGGATGGAAAACGCACCGACTTCAGAATTGAAACTTCAGGATTGTAGAATCACGGTTTCATTGTCATTTGGATAGGGCGAGTCCGTTTTGTGGAACGGCATGTTTGGTTATCTCGATGTTGCATGACTTGCGCTCCCTACACCATTCTTCACACTTCTCTGCCCAAGATTGTTCACGGTACAACAGCATGCATTCCTCACATAGATGGAAATCGCCAATCTTCTTTGTCATATCTTAGACTCCGAGGTGTTTTCGTAATAGGTTTGTGAAGTGTGAGCTTCTCGGCTCCGTATCGCTTAGTTTCTATGGCGCAAGGATCGGTGATGCTGCTTCCCAGTAGTATCGAAACAGATCCTTACACCACTTGTGGCCTAGTTCATTTGTTGCCAAGAAGCCGAGGTAATCCATCTTGCCCTCTATCGTAGGAAATGTCACAACTGCTTCCCTCTCAGAGAGAACTAAGATTGTATCAATTTTCTTCAGAGTCCTATGTTCTGTGCGCTCCTGTCTATGAGAACTGAAGGGAATCCCATAAGATTCCGTAAAGGCTGACAGAATGAGGCTATCAGGAAGGATGGTCTTGAACTCCAGACCCCGACCTACTGCATCTTCAATGAGCGGCAGAGTACTTGAGAGTACATAATCGGAAGCAATCCAAATGTATTCTTCTGCCGCCTTTATCATGGACTCTGCTGTTCCGAAGGATTGCATGACGTTATCTGAAAATCCACACTTCACCAGGTCGCCTAGCCTACTTGCAAACTCTCTTGGTAGTAATGATGGAGTATGAGTCTTGAAATATCCACTGTGACTGGCTAGAAACTCAAGTCCTGAGAGATGCTCCATAGTTTGCTTTCCGAGAGGGGTGATGTGATAGGATCCATCAACATCCTTCATAACGAGTGATGCTCCGCTGAGCCTTGATAGGTGTCGGGAGGTTTCTTGAACGGTGAATTCTAGTTTCCTTGAGAGGGCTGTGAGCTTCATTGCACCCTTCTCTAGCTCAACGATGATACTCAGTCTGTTCTCATTTGACAGCTCGAACAGTAGTTTGCTCAGCCTTTCCATGATTCCACGCAATGCCACTCTGCCCTAATAACTCATGTTCAATCATGAATCCTCAGTATTGTTCATTGGGAAGATATTCATTGCTTTACGATTGAAATGGGAACTTGAAGGAAGATTGAATCATGCACGCCGTAATCCTAGATGGGTCTGAGAGAGATGACACTGCCGCAGGGATGGCACGTCAGGTCATTAATGACGAGCTGAGCCGTTTCGACTGGAGTGTAGAATCAGTGGCCCTCTGTGACTTAGAGGTCGCTGACTGCAGAGGATGCTTTGGATGCTGGACGAGAACGCCCGGGGTATGCATCATTGATGATGCTGGCAGAAACATAGCCAAATCAGCTGTCCAATGCGATTTGCTCATCCTGCTTACACCAGTGACATTTGGGGGGTACTCCTTCACGCTCAAGAAGGCGATTGACCGATTGATTCCAAATGTACTGCCATTCTTCAAGAAAATCGGTGGTGAACTTCACCATGTTCCGCGCTATGACAGATATCCTCGCTTCGTCGTCATTGGCGTGTTGTCAGAACCGGATACGGAGCTAGAGGGGGTGTTTAGTGCCCTTGCAGAACGAAACGCCATTAACTTGTACAGTCCAGCACACGCAACTGAGTTCGTTACTGTAGAGGATGGGTTTCAGAGCGTGACAAACAGTGTCAGAAGCGCCTTACTCAAAGTGGAGGCGATCAAGTGACTGATATGAAAACTGCACTTCTACTTGTCGGAAGCCCCTTCGGATTTAGGAGCGCTTCCGGCTCATTAGGCTCCTACTTGATGGACAGACTGACCGCGAAAGGATTCACTACCAACAAAGTACACATCCATAAATCAGTCAAGTCCCAAGAAGGAATAGAAGAGATACTTCATCTCGTTAGAACCTCGGACTTGGTTGTCCTGACGTTCCCTCTCTATATAGACAGTCTTCCCGCCCCTGTCATTAAGGCCATGGAGATGATTGCTAAGCATCGTGAAGAAGCTGCGGATGCAAGACGACAGAAGTTTGTCGCCATATCGAACAGTGGATTCCCCGAGGCACATCAGAACCTAATTGCGCTCGAGATTTGCCGTTGCTTCGCCCAGAGGTCCGGTTTTGAGTGGGCCGGTGGACTGGCGTTCGGGATGGGGCCAGTAACTCGTCGCAAGCCGTTGGATGAACTTGGGGGTATAGTACGCAATGTGAAGAAGGCTCTTGATGTCACAGCGCTTGCTCTCTCAGAAGGAAGAGCAATCCCCGAGGAAGCATCGAAGCAGATGGCCAAGTCGATTCTTCCTCATAGGCTGTACTGGTGGATGGGAAATAGACGGTGGAAATACGATGCAAAAAAGAACGGAATCACCGATCGAGTTAGGGCACAACCGCATTTGACCTGACATCATCATGTTCATTGTTCTGCGAGCACGCGATTAAGGCAGGTTCACGATTGCTACCTTAGGGCGCACGTTACTTGATTGCACCAATGATAAGCAGAATAACACCAACGACGAGGCTGCCGAGCATTAGTTCCGAGAAGATGTGCCCCTCCAGTAGTAGTTGGTACATTCCAAGGTATAGTAGGTGCGTGTAGGTGGCTAGAAAGTCCACATACACTATCCATACTGGCCAGAGGCCTATGATTATCAAAATGATCCCGAGAAGTGCAAGTATCTTATTCATGGTGATGTCCGCTCCTTGCTTGAGCCTTGCAAAAACGTGCTAATATTTGTTCGGTACCCTGAACGGGTTTTTTGAGAGAATCACCAAGCGGTTTCAATCGATATGGAAGTCATCTCGTTGAGCTGACAACAGCTGCATGAAATCAGGACACTTGACCCCAGTTCCCATGTACAGGGCAATGTAACCAGATATTCCGCAGGAGCTCAAATACTTCCCCGAGTTACCAGAGAATATGTCCAGCGCCATTCGTGAATGGGCTGGAGAATAAGATAATCAGCTTGGTTCAGCTCACGATGAACGGTTCAACACTGCTTTCTAGGAACCAAGAACAGCTCGCGGCATCTTCACCGAGAAGACTGCACCTTTCGAGTAGTCTGCTCCGGGATGGTCCTCCACCCAGATGAGGCCGTCAAATGTAGTGAGGATTGTGCGAACAAGTGACAGACCAAGCCCACCACCAGTGTGGCGATTGAAGACTGCCTCCTTCTCCTCATCAGGAACCCCCTTTCCATGGTCCTTGATTGACAAGACGACATCCCTCTCAGTGGAGTCTGTTTTCAGTCCCACGATCACTCTAGTCTGACTTGACTTACGATGCTTGATTGCGTTTGCGAAGATGTTGATAAACACCTCACGCAAGATGTCATGTCCCTGAATTGTCATTGTATCCCAATCAATGTCTTTCATTTCTACGGAGAATGGAACGTGTTGATAGGCCATTTGTACGGTCTTCTCAGCATCATCAATCAAGGGTTTTAGCTTGATGGGCTGTGGGCTGAGGGTACCGGACTGAACCTTACTGAGGTTTCGTACGTTCTCTACCAACAGCGTATTAGCTATGATGGCTTCTCGAAGGGTCTGAAGGAGCTGGTCGTTCTTAGGTCCTCTGTCCTCAATATCCGCTTCAAGCAGTTCCAGACAAGTCAATGCTGAATGATTGTAGTTGTAGATGTCGTGCGCAAGAAGATCCTGCATGAAGACCGCAGACTCCCTTGACCTCTCCACCTCATCTAGGTGGTCAATGAACTGCGCGGAATAGAAGAGTCCAACGAAGAGCAGAAGAGAGATCATCAGACCCAAGCCCTCGAAGGCCGCGAAATACGCAATGGTGTCCTCAATCTCCAATGATGCACCCAACAGACTGAGGATACGTCTGAGGACCATAAACAGGAGCGCAATCGTGACTGCGACCCATGGTAGGCTTCTTGTGGATCGTCTGATTAATTTCCAGGAGAGATACACAGCACCAATCTGAATTGCTACGGAAATGATGAGCAGCACAACATCTATTGCATCCACAGTCAAACCACCTTCGGAATAATTATGGCATTCTGACACTAAAACCTTTCAGGAGTGCTACGCGTGGAGAAATTTTAAGGTCACAAGGTCGGATTCACTGATAGAACGGGCTTATTCGGTCTCTCTAGACTTCGATTCGGCATCCAGCAGCGCATACTCTACTTGACTTCGGGTAGAGGGTAAGTATAGCCCTCTTTCGCTTAGTACAGTGACAAGGGATGACTAGCGAGATATTCTCCAGCAACAGAAGTCTATCGAAATCATGGAAACCCCCAATGACACCGTAGACTTTGCCAAACTGCGCAGCGGATCTCAGTATGCTCTCCAAGCCCGGATGACTGCAGCCTGTTATCACAACAAGTCCCTTGTTACTTTCAACGACAAGGGCCTGCTCCTTAGTGAACTGTCCAAGTTCACCTGTTGTGAAGACCCCGTCTGAGATTGTCGTGGGTTCGCTGACCTCTATCAATTCAACATTGGGACGGGAAGATAGCTTCTTCTTGAATCGGCCTGAGAATGACCTTGGAACAAAGACCCTGACGTCCCCGAGATTGTCCACAATCCCTATTCCCCCGACATGGTCGCCATGACTGTGCGACAGCACAATGGTGTTAATGAGAGCAAGATCCACCTCGAACCTCATCATATTGAACAGCAAAGTGTCTAGGTCGCCGCCTGTATCGAAGAGTATGTTGTTTCCTACCAAGCAAGCGAAACCCCATTGCCTTCTGAAGCCCGCCTTGGCCTCGTTGTCATAGACGATTCGTATCTGCGTATATTCACCCCATGCATCTTGCATACTGCTGTGGTGACCCTTGAGATACGTCCTTTTCAGTCCTACGAATTAATTTTAAGCACAGCCGATGCAAGCTTTCTCAACCCATTCAGATCCTAATGTGGTAGGAGTATCATTATCGGGTGGGAACCTCCAGCAGACCAGCACTTCCCAAAGGAGAACAATGTCAGTGTCAGATGAAATCATCAGAACTGGGCAAAGACTATGGACCATAATCTCACTGATAGTCTATTCCAGCATAATGGCGCTTGTGTTGTTGCACCTCCAAAGTGTGCCTCTTATTTTGGATGGACTTGTCAGTGGTGAGCTTGAAATGCTGGCAGTGTGTGTTCCTCTTCTGGTTTTGCTACCCGGTTTGCTGCTTGGCGTGTTGAGAAAACGAAGCATACGGCTTGATACGAGCGGCTTCACGTATACAGAAAAATCGTGCAGTCACCAGGAGTTCTACTCACATTATGAGAACATTGTTTCTTCTTCAGGGGGTCTCGGAGGTGAATCTGGATGGTTGCTTGTTTGGATTATCTTGTTAGCATATGCTTCCTTTCCCGGAATCCTTCTGGAGTTTGCTATCGGCAACTGGCCCGGTGAGATGGCACTTACAGTTGTAGTTCTGTTTGTAATCATTCCCTTGATCTTTCTGTTTCCTCTTGGTCTGTATTCAGCACAGCGTTTCGTCGCAATTGGAAACAAAGCATTCTCAAATCCGCTAGCGTGGGAGATCGATGAATACGTTCAGGTGAGCAACTTCTTGGACAGAATGCAGCGGTGCGATTGCACAGCTTCCGTAATCGTACGATACCGTGAAGGAGTGGGTACGAATCTCAAAGTCATTGACAATGTTCATGCACTGATAATTACTTCCACCGAGCCCTCTCTTGAAATCGAGGTGGACATAACTAGCATGAGAACGCGAGGGCCTGTGTACATGCTTGGTCTGAGCAAACGCCTTCCCTTTCAGAGAACGGAAGTCTTGAAAGTTGCTGGTCTGGACGCGCTTCTGACGGTCAGTGATGGAGTTGCGGGCTCAACGATTCGGATTCGTTACAAGGTGAATAGAATTCGAGCAGGATGGACTTTGAATGATTCCAAGAAGATATGTGCCCTCCTGCAAGCAGCGATTACAGAGGGCATGCGCTACATGCAAGAAGGCTATGAATCAAACTAGTTGTGGGTTTCTCGCCAGATATTTATACAGGTTCCAAGCACACATCCAATAACCTCTATTGAGGCGAATTATCGTGAAATGGAGAGTAAGTATTCTTTTTGTTGTTTTGGGATTGCTTCTACCTCTAAATGGGGTCTTGGCAACTACGAATACCGCCTTTTCATTGTTTGACATAACCACTGAAAGAGCTGAGCTAGCTTCACCACTTGTAATGGAAATAGAGACAACTCCTGGACTTTGGGAGTTGGTGCCTTTCTGGGTGGACCTAGTGGATGCAGAGGCTGTGTCGAATGATGGGGACGGCGTCTATGTGGCAGTGCTCGATACTGGGTTGCTCAATTCGTGGCCCTTCTTATTCTCCCAAGCAAACATCGCTTGGGATCTTGGCGTTGGCTTTACACACGACGTTTCCTGGGATTACGCAGCTGGGGACGTTCACTTTGGCCCACTCCGAGATGACCGTGGTTTCATCACGGATGATTTCAAGGGCAGCGGTCACGGCACTCATGTCACGAGCACGATTGTTGGCTACAACTACAACGATATCTATTGGATTAATGGCGTCGCTCCAAAGGTGACAATAATCCCTGTGCTAGTCTTGGATGCTTGGATAGTACCTTCTCCGCAGGGGACGCTCGGTCTTGCCGGCGGCACTGATGAGATGGTTTCTGCAGGCATCTATTATGTCGCTGATCTGGCAGAAGATCTAGATGGACCAGTGATCATCAGCATGAGTCTTGGAGGCCCAGAACCATCAGCAATGATTGGGGCTGCCATAGACTATGCTATCGAAAAAGGCGTAATCGTTGTTGCATCGGCAGGCAATAGTGGCTATGCGGGCATGGGCTGGCCAGGGGCTTTCCCACAGGTTATATCCTGCGGCATGGCTGGATGGACAGAGCAATTCGTATGGACTAGTTGGATAAGCGATGTACCAGAGAAGCTCAACACCAAGGATTCTTGGGGCAATAATCATCAACTGTTCCTTGATGATATCAGTTCAAGACCGAACAAGGACCTTGGACAGAAGGCTTCTGACCTAGATGTCACTGCTCCGGGAGCCGCGATTGTTGGTCCGTATAAGTCGTACTTCAACTACAACTTCGGGTACTACTACCTCTGGGGAACGAGCATGGCTGCTCCCCACGTTTCTGGGATTGCGGCGCTTGTGCTACAGTCGTATCCAGATACTGACCAGGCCACAATGCATCACATCCTGAAGAATGCAGCTCATGGTTCACCACTACCTTGTGACGGATCTTGGGCATTTGATCCGTGGTACGGAGTCTATCATTTTGAATGGTACGGAACGGACTACGGTGCAGGATTCCTTCAGGCAGATGCCGCATTGAAAGCTGCCAAATAGATTAAATCAAAGAGTGGCCATAGATGCATTGAGAGCATCTGTGGTCTACTCATCTTCTTTTAGAGGCCCCATCAAAACCTTGCATCATACCGGTTATATTCGAACATATGCATGGCACCATTCCCGTTCAGATTACTTGAGGCATTTGCCCTTGATCATGTCGCCAATGGCAATCTTATGCGGAATACAGCCCCTTTACCATCCTTCGATTCGACTAGATCTATTGATCCCTCATAGGTTTTCAGAATCTGTCGTGTCAGATACAAACCAAGCCCGCCCCCACGAGTAGAAGTCCCCTTTTGGAATAGATTTCTGCGTATCTTGGCCGGAATTCCAGGCCCATTGTCTGAAACAATTACCTGAGCGTAGACATCCTCCTTCGATACAACGATCTCGGCAATTGCACGAGGTCCTGCATGGTCTGCAATATTCCTAATCAGATTCTCAAAGACCATTGGCAACAGCTCGCCGCCAGTCACAAGAAGCTTTTTTGCTCCCTTCTCGGCAGACACTCTGACAGTAAGCCCTTCGTGCACGTCTTCTGCTTGAATTGCGATCTGTTTCATGAGCGTGAAGATGTTGTTCCCCCGCCACGGGCGAAGCCGTCCGAAAGCTATCAGAACTTGTTTCATTCGTTCTGCCCCTGCAATCACGTGGCCCAGCATCTTTGCTTTTTCATCATCTACTCCCGCCGAAAGCACTTGTATTGCCTCAGCGTAGCCAAGGACGATTTGGAGGTCATTTCCGAGGTCGTGTCGAAGCAACGATCCGTAGAGTTCGAGTTCGCGTCGTTGTTGCTCGCGGTCCTTCTCAATCCTTTTCTGCTCGGTGATATCGTACATCACTCCTTGCACCAAGCTGTAACTACCAGAACCGTTTCGGATGTTTTCAATGATATCGCGAATCCATCGTATCTCTCCATCCTTGCGAATGATACGGTAGAATCGTTCTTCTGAATACCCTGAAATCGCGTGCAGTTTTCGGTCACATTCAAGGACGTGATGCCAGTCGTCCGGGTGAATGACGCCGTCCAGCGTCACCTTCTTGGTGATGAAGTCATCCTCCGTATAGCCAGTTATTTCCTCGACTGCTCCGTGGAAAAAGATTGGTGTCCACTCCATATCACCATGATATGCAATCCCTCGGAAGTTCCGTAGAAACGATCTGTATCGGTCTTCGCTCTTCCGAAGTGCTTCCTCAACCTGGACATGCATTGTGACATCCACGCTGTACACAGCCACCTGTCGAACCTTTCCGTCGGCCTCGATGATCGGATGGGCATGGACCTCGACATGCTTAGCATTGCCATCTTGATCGTGGTGAATATGCTCCATCACAACATGACTCATCGTTTTCAGTGCTCTATTGACTGGGCATGTACGATATGGACACCGTTTCGTACGATTATGAATGAGTGAAAAGCAGGTGGCACCATCTGGCAAGGATCCACTATGAGCGGCTTCGTTTGCCATTAGGATTGTATAATCCTTGGCATTGATCAAACAGAAGGGGTGTGCTAGAGCCTCCATCACATTTTGCAATAGGTGACTCTGAGTGCTCATTTTCGTCTGGTCGTGATTGCCGCGCGGCTTACCGCTTTTCTTGCGAGTGGTTTTCAATATTCTCACCCTTTAGGACACATAACCAACGACAAATCGACTTGGAATCATGGGACCTACTGCTACTCTTCTAATTCAATGGTACCTATAAAGTACTTCAGTCCTTTATGATTATCATGTGTGTATTCTATTCGGTTTTTACTTCAACTCCCCTTTCCAACACGAAATTCGTCCAGAATAGGTTTTACATCACAAACGAATGAGCATCCTTCGAAAGCCGTAGCTGCTACTCCGTGTTGAATGCAGCAAGTGATAAGGGAACGTGTTTTCTTTGGACGTAGCAATTTCTCAATTGCTCTTCAGTGGTAGAGGAGACAAAGGCTTTGAATTCCAAAGAGAACGAGTCAGATAATGAAGTTCTAGTAATGCTTGCTTACGGGGTTTCAGGCGCCTCGGTCGAGAAGGAACTTGAGAACATTACTGGTATCAAGCCAGAAGGGAAGGCCATCCATACGAAAGAAACAGGTCATGTTATGGCGATGCCAGAGATTCATTTAGGCGTGGGCGCTTCTGACATTGGGGTTGGTGAGGGCGCTGGAATTATTCTGATCATAATCGCCGTAATGATGGTAGTCTTCGCGACAATCTGGACCATCGTGATGATACTATTTTCCGTCGTGACACTAGGCGGTTTCATCAAAAGGCGATTCCGGACACGCGTTCTCATGGA
>JABCTJ010000125.1 GCA_018238375.1 Candidatus Thorarchaeota archaeon | reverse complement strand
GAATATCTCGAGCCTTCAGGAATTTGTCGTAGAGATCACGAGGATAGGCCGTATTAGCGGTTGCTTGGTAGGCAGGCTCATGCATTGCGACAATGAAGTCCAGCAGTTTCTCTGGCTCCTTCTTCCCGAGCCATGTGGTCGTAGTCTTCGCATGAAGAGGTGTGCCACCGGAACGCTGCGTACCGGTGTTACTGTACACTTGATTGTTATAGCAGACGTATAGGAAGTCTGTCCTTCTCTCGAATGCGCCGCTAAGGGCCTGTATTCCGATATCGAATGTGCCGCCATCGCCAGCCCAAACCATAACCGTAGTGTCGTCCTTGCCTTTCGCTGCAAGAGCCGCTCGCACTCCCGAAGCCGTTGCTGCCGCTGCAGGAAAAGCAGTATTGAGAACGGGTATCGCGAGACCGCTCTTAGGCCATAGCCCCTGCACAACACTAGTGCAACAAGCTGGTACAACCTGAATCACGTTCCCTTCGAGCGCTTTGTGCGCATGTCTCATTGCTACCATATCCTGACATCCTGCGCATGCCGCGTTCCCCTTCAGCACGTATTCCTTGAGAGGCATATCTTTCGTTGCTACCATTGTAATCACCTCAGGTCATGCCAGGTCTCTTCAGGACCCGTTTCTCCGGTCTCCACAGATTTTACTGTATCAAGAATCACTTCTTTGATATCAAGCACTGTCATATCGCGACCACCGAGCCCACCGATGTAGCTCTTGATGATTGGCCGATGTTTGGTGTTGTACAGCGTAGCCCGAATGTCGTTTGCGACTGGACCACCATAACCGTATGAAACAGAACGGTCAAAGGAGGCAAATCCCTTCACACGGCTGCCAAGCTCTCTGATTCTGTCAACCGGAAATGGACGGATCATTCTCATTCGAGCGTTACCCACCTTGTAACCCTCCTCACGAAGCTCGTCAATCGCATCCTTGGCTTCTGCTGCGACTGAACCCTGAGAAGTGAACACAACCTCTGCATCATCACATTTGTAACAGTCAATGGGACCGCCGAAGTACTTCCCGAAGAGTTTCTTGTACTCGCGTTCGACCTCTTCATACACCTTCATTGCGTTGTGAGTCCCTTCATGCATGGCGTACCTGAATTCCTGGTAGTGTTCTGGAAACACGATGTTACCATGTGAAACAGGGTTCTCTGGGTCCATTACCCAATGCGGTGGATTATACGGAGGTAGGAACTTGTCAACTTCCTTTGGCTCAAGATAATCGTAAGTAGATAGAGTGTGACTGAGCACAAAGCCGTCTGCATTGATCATAACAGGCATCAAAACCCTCTCATCCTCAGCCAGTTTGAAAGCCTGGATAATTGTGTGATAGAACTCATCCACACTTGAAACGTAGAACTGTATCCAGCCTGTCGTAGCCTTGGACATGGAATCATCATGTGTGACGTGGATGTTCCAGCTAGGCGATACGGACCGGTTGATATTTGCCAGCACTATTGGCAGTCTTGCAGCTGTGGCCCAGTGCAGAGCTTCATCCATTAATAACAGACCGTTAGATGATGTTGCAGTGAAAGCTCTAGCGCCTGTGGAACTGGCGCCTATGCATGCGAACATAGCTGAGTGCTCTGATTCGACGAGGATGAACTGTCCTGGCCATTGACCTGTTTCATTCAGCAGAGCGATCTGCTCTGGGATGGTTGTCGCAGGTGTAATCGGGTACGCTGCTACGACCTCGACGCGCGCAGACATCACGGCACGAGCCGCTGCGTAGTTGGCACTCATGAGTTTTGTCTTCATGCGGATTTCTCCTCATCAAAGCCCTCTCGAATCATAGCGATGCATTTCTTCGGACATACTTCAGCACAGCATCCACAGCCTTTGCAATAATCAAGATCAATGTGTGGAGTGCCGTCCTCATCCAGTGAAATGACGGCTTCTGGACAATGTAGCCAGCACGTCCTGCATCGACTGCATTCATCATAATCAATCTTAGGCGTAAATGTCCGCCAGCTGCCAGTCTTACCGGTTGCACCAATCACTGGTTTAGAGTAAGAAGTCGTGGGCCAGTCAGCCCTGGATTTCGGATCGATATTGACCTCATTCACCAACAGGGTACACTTCCATGGAGGGACCTGCTTCGCGAGAACTTCGGCGGAGATATTAAGCGTTACGTTCTAGACTGAACGGACTTGCCATGGTAATGCTTGAGGGATTGTATTGAGGTTTACTGTCACACTTGCCCAAATGCCTTGCTTTGAAGGTGACCGCCCGAAGAACTTTGCGTTCGTCAGGCATCTTCTGAAGGGACCGAGCACACCTGAAGGCCTTGAGTTCATTCTGTTGCCTGAGCTCTTTGCAATCGGACTCAGACATGAAGACTACAATGAACATGGGCCCGGTATCCCTGGCCCCACAAGCGAGTTTCTTGCGGAGCTGGCTGAGGAACGAGGCGCATTTGTGATTGCAACAGGCATCGAGCAGAATGACTCAAAGTACTACAACACACTAGCTATGGCGACTGATACTGGCAAGATTCTCGGGACCTACAGAAAGATCCATCCATTCCAAGAAGAGAAAGATGTCTTCAAGGGTGGTGACAAAATGGTGATGTTCGACATTGACGGGCTGAACGTGGGTGTTCAGATTTGCTACGACATTCGGTTCCCAGAGGTGACAAGGAAGCTTGCGCTAGAGGGTGCGCATCTTGTTCTAGTCCCTGCCGCATTCCCAGATCCAAGAAGCGTCCATTGGGATACGCTAGTATTGGCACGCGCAATCGAGAACCAGCTCTACGTCGCCGCAACAAATAGGGTTGGGCCTGCGTTTGACGGAAAAACTTACTTTGGCCACAGTCAAATTGTTGATCCTTGGGGACTGCGATTAAGTAGGATGACATCCGAGGCACAGATCCTTACAACAACTTGCGACACAAGCGCAGTAGCATCAGCGAGGAGCCAAATCACTTGCTACGAAGATAGATCCAAAACAGGGTACGAGAATGTCAAATGGTTCAAGCTGTAGCACAAGCATTAAGTGAGCCCCTCCATTGGAATAGCCAGTTCGGAGAATAACGTGATGAGCAAGACTCCCTCTGACATGGCCAAACAAGTAGTGAAGGACTGGTTCTCAGCTGAAGGCATTAAGGTTGAAACCATCAAGAACCCGCGAGCCGAGTTTCTGTTCAAAGTAAAGTTCATGCGGTTCTTCTTCACAGTGGTGAGGCCAAATGACCAGAAGTACATTCAGATTGAGTCTCAAGTAATGATTTCTCCGCAACATATGAAGCTCCTTACAGCTGAGAAAATGAAGGTATTCCAGATAACCGCGATGAAGTACAGCTTCTCAACCGATGTAACAATGGGATTTGTGCAGCCTCGACCAGGCCAACAGAGAGGCCCCAAGCCGCCGGGGCCGGGTTTTGTTGTTTCAGATAGAATCTATGACGATGCATTCAGCGAAGACCATCTGTGGCGTACAATGCGCAAATTGCACAGTGCAGTGAACATGGTCATTACCATCCTCAATGAAATCACTGGACAGCCGGGGGCTAAACCACAGACGACCGCAGATACAGGGCCATCGTACTACACATGATCCTCCTGTGGACCTTCATATCTAGGTGACAAGTGGAAACGTGAATAACATTGTACTCCCCCCACAACACGAATCTCGTAATCCGGAATTAAGGCTGCTCGAATCGAATTTTCGAACGACAAGAACCGGCTCTGTTGCATAAGTCGTGTAATACTCGGATACAAGGAGAAGTACGAGTATGGGAAGAGGAGTCTGGTGGAGAGTGTGTTTGGAGCTGTGAAGGTGAAGTTTGGAGGGACATTGAGATCAAGGTGTGACAACAGGAGGGTTGTGGAGACCCTGTTCAAGGTGGTGATATACAATGCAGAGCGAGCAAACTACCTCTCATGGTTCAACCCATAAGTTATGCAACAGAACCCCTCTCCGTATTATAATCTCTAAGGTTGAAGAAGTGTACTGAACATGAAGAAAAAAAGCGGCGCGGTGGAATGTTGGCGGAAAGGGTTCGTATGGAGGGAATGTATCGCATGTACCGGGGGATAAAGACAGCCCGCCAACCTCTTCTCGCCTGAAAGGGTGCTATCCGAAATACTGCTGCCAGTCGGATTGATGGTTGCAATTCCCCTTGGAGCGATCTATGGCATGATTATGCTGTACAGGAAGAGATTAGCAGGAGTGGAATGGCCTGACCTGTACGATTGGTTGGAGAAGAAAGGCTCATGTTTTGTGGCAAGACTGATGAAGGAAACAAGTGGCGATTTCAGGCTCACAGCGTCCAGCGTATCTTCCATCTCCGTTGGAAGGCAATCTTCCGTCTGGAAGATTAGCAAATGCTTCTAGTGGTTCTAATCCTAACGTTGTCGCATTAGATGCTGGGACACCTGAATCAACAGGAAAACCGCGTGAACAGTCATTTCTCCCCCAACGTCTGTTCGGCCAAGAATCAGTCGAGCTGGTGGAGATGCATATCACCGATCACGAGCGCAGATTGAAACATGTTGGACTTTTACCTCAGAGAATCTTCAGGCGGTGCGATACTTTCGGAAATAGATCACAGCAACAACAACAAGAGCGGCTACTGACATTCCCACAATTATCATGGTTGTTGGGAATTCTGGACCCAGAGGATAAGGCCCCACAACGAATGCTGAAACCGCAACCTCTACACCATAGTCTCCCATACGATTGAAACCAACATATGCGAGTCCATTATCACTTATCTCCAACTTAGGATCACGGTCTCCACGAACGGGCCATTGTTCATCCCCTATTATCTTGACCCAGAGAAGATTCCCGTCTGGGTTGAATTTTACCATATGGTAGTCGTAAATGAGTTTCCATCCATGCAGTATTGCAAGTACACTCCCATCTGGTGCTACATCGACAGCTCTACACTGGAAAATCCAGGAACTCCCATCTTCTAGAGGAACCGAGTAATTTGAATGCCATAATTCAGCACCGTCGGAATTCCATTTGCTAATCATGACCTGCCATTCATCCAAGTGTTCTCCTGACCCGTAACCGTAGCTTGCAAGGTAAATATTGCCACTATCATCAAAATTGACTGCACGGGCTGGTACACTAATATTCCAAGTAGGCTCACAATTGAGATCACGTTTCTCCACATGCATCGAATCCCAGCTATACATTCCATCAGGTTGCATTTCTAACTCTGAACATCCTGGGAATAATAGAAGTTCATTTGTCTTATTCCATAACAATGTTCCAGATGAGTCAAACTTGAGGAAAGAGGACTTCCAGAACTCTGGTTCAAATCTTCTATTCCAGTATGTTGCCCAAACAAAGATACTTCCATCAGAAGAAACAGCTATTCCCGTTCCTTCTTCATCATAAATACCGCCCCACTCAGTCTGCCACAATTTCTCTCCGTTTGGTGACCACTTGGTAACAATTAGATTCCTACTTTCAGTTTCGTCGTCTGTACGTATGTATCCTGTAGTATAGATAAACCCATCATGGATGGTTAAGCCATGCGCAGTAGTTCCATTATCATTGCGAACAGACCAGTCCAACTCCAACTTTGCACTATATTTCTGCAGAAACTGATACGAGAAGGTTTTGCTTTGATTCACATAGAGTTCATAGCTTGCATAGGAATTACATAGAATATAGACTGAATCGTCTGTATCAATTGCGATCTCTCTGAATTCTACACGTGAGGAGTTTTCAAACTCTTCGGGAATGTCTGGGAAAACATCTCTAACCGAGTATTTCCAAGTACTATTGTATAGAGGAGAAAGAACTTGTGAAGGATCTGGGTCTTCTTGCATGTAGACCCAGAGTTCCATGCTTTTTATCCTGACACTTACAGATCCCTCATAGAACTCCCAAGGATCGTCTTCATAGGCAAAATGCGTTTCAAACCCATGTGTCGGGGCTAATCCAACAGCTACACGGACGATATCCTCAGGATCTTCTTGGAAACCAGTGGAATTTTCTATCATTCCGCTCCATATTTCTCTTAAATCAAAGTAACTAAAATCTGACCTACGCTCTTGATAGATATCTGGGTAAGGTGGATACGATCTGTATACTTGCCTCCAATTCCCTGATGAATCAATCATCCATGCATAGACTCTAAACATAATCTGTCCAGCTTCCTCAGTGGCAAAGGAGCCAGTAAGGGTTGTTGTGAAATTAATTTGGAGTTCTGCGTCTAGAGGCATTTCATTGAACGGCCAGTTAAATTCCTGATACAAGTATATGAAATCAAAACAATCTGGTAGATTTTCGTCTTCTCCAATTCTGAAATTAAGTGATGTATTTGCAGTATGATCCCAAGTCAATTCCATATAATTGAAATCATCCTCATCGATTGCTTGGTGATAGTTGGAAGAGAACTCAACTGATGTACCTTCAACTATTGTTTCCGGTTCTGTTGTAAAGCATGGATCTTCAATGAAATTTGTAAACGATACGCTTGATGGTGTAGTATCGATATTGCCCTCCGACCCACTGATGGTTATTTCAGTGACTACATCTATTTGACCAATTAGCAAAAAGATTACAAGACATACAATTACATGCTCTCGCATCTACTAGTCCACCGTTTATCTCGATAGTATTTCCAAGATATAAATATCCTGAAAAGAGGAGAAAAGGAAAAGCCTTTGTTATCTTAGTCACAACTTGTGACTTCAATTCGTGACCCTCACAAGTGGCTGCGCTGTATATACTCAATTTGAATAGTACTTCTTGTGAAATGCAATGACACTAGTAACACTTCATCATAAGCCAACTAGGCCGGTGGCATGGGTTGTGAAGGAACCCGAAAATCTCATACCAGTGTCTTTTTTCACAGGAGGTCGGCATACTCATCTCCCCTAGTGGTTGAGATCCTGTTCAAGATGGGGGTCCCCACCCTTAGTAACTGGACTTCACTATGGCTATCCCTAGCTGGTTGTCGTTTATCTCAGACATGTTCAAACTAGACCCCTACACCGTAAGTAGAATATGATTATTAACTACAGTTGCAGTGAAAATCAGATCGAGGAATAAACTGAGCCTTTAATCTTCTGGGCACGGAGCCCAACGATTCTGGTGGAGTCGGGTGATTTGCCAGCCGGTCCAATGTGCCTAGTGTACTTGTACCGCTTTGCTGAACGCTATGGTCGTGAACGTCTGAAAGAGCAACTTATCCAAATGGCGCAAGAGAGTGGTTGCTGCACTGACATCTGGACTCGGTGCAAAATTGGGATTCGAGTATCTGGAGAAACCTCAGGTTCAGTCCGCGATTGCGCATGCAATTCATAAGCGTGAGATGCCATGATTGACGATAGATGCAATTCATAATGTGAGAGTTCTTGTTGAGAACAAGGAGATACAGTCTGCGATGATTGGGAGAGTGCCTGCGATTGCACATAGCATCCAAGAGGATAGGGAGCCATCGGGAGTAATAGACGCAATTCGCAGGGTGGAAGTCTTTGTTGAGAACAAGGAGATACAGTCTGCGGTAGCATATGCCATTCGAGAAAACGAGGAGATATGGCGGGTGTTGCGTGCAATTTCCTGGACGGAAGTCCTTGTTGAGAACAAGGAGATACAGTCTGCGATGATTGGAAGAGTACCTGCGATTGCACATAGCATCCAAGAGGATAAGAGGCCATGGTGGGTGATATATGCAATCAGCGGTGTGGAAGTCCTTGTTGGGAACGAGGAGATCAAGTCTGCGATGATGGGGAGCGTGCCTGCGATTGCACATAGCATCCAAGAGGATAGGGAGCCATGGAGGGTGATAGGTGAAATTCGTAATGTGAAAGTCCTTGTTGAGAACAAGGAGATACAGTCTGCGATAGCATATGCTATTCGAGAAAGTGAGGGAGCATGGTCGGCGATACACGCAATCAGGGGTGTGGAAGTCCTTGTTGAAAACAAG
>JABCTJ010000098.1 GCA_018238375.1 Candidatus Thorarchaeota archaeon | reverse complement strand
CCATACAGAACCTCTACTCTAATGCTAGCTTTTCCTTTCTCATCCGACATTGGTACAAGCTTCAGCGTAATCTTCTGATCAGACCTGGGACCGACCTCATGCTTTTCATTGGTGACCTCAGACACTGAATCACCAACGACAATTGAAACGATGACCCGAATTCCAACTGTGACTTGACTTGGGTTGACAATCCTGATTTTGTAATTGAACGCTTTGCCCGCAACAAGTGCATTAGGCACTGCTCCGAGATCCACAGACAATCCCAGACGGTCAGATGTCAGAGGTCGTCCCTTTGGCCATCTTGTGATTCGTCCCAGCTCTTGTAGTCTTGAAAGCGATGTCTTGAGAACCCTCAACTCCAAGCCAAGCTCTTCTGCAGCTTCAGCCAGATCAAAGCTCCCATCATGGCTTTCATAGAACAAGAGGACGCGTCTGTCCTCCTCAATAAGATCGCTAACACCCTCAAGAATCTCCAGGATTGCTTCAGGCAGCTCATCGGCCTCATGCAGAGAAAAGTATCTCCCACCATCCACGAATTCAGCAATGCTTCTAAACGACGTTTCCACCAGGGGATTGCAGCCACACACAAATGGAAAGAATGTGGTACCGAAGTTGTCTTTCATGGCCTTAAGCTCAGTCTTAGGATCATAGCCCTTAGGACATCCATCAGGGAAGTAATCGTCACCCAGTGTATTGTACTCCGTCCCATGTGGAGGCGCATCGCCCACTAAGAGTAGAACTTTGTACGCATCATTCGCCCATGAAAGCTTAGTGCGTGCATCGAACAGCCCATCTGCTACAGCCTCAGGAGTATCACCACCTTCGGATGGTTTCAGATTAGATATCTGACGATGTACTGTCTTCATCCGGTCAGTAAAGTCAAAGACGCGTGTGACGTAGGTGCGGTCTTGAGGGGGATGATCCCTATACGAAACTATTCCGAACCGAATTCTCAGATCTTTAGTACGGGTCACAACCTTATCGACGATGTCGAAGAGACTATCCTTGACTGCGCGGATATCATCTTTCATGCTTCCTGTGGTATCAACTACAAAGGCAACGTCCAACTTCGCAGGGGGCACCCCTATCGTCTCCTGCTGAGCCAGAGGGCTAGCCGCAATTAAGCTTTTGGAGGATAATTACAGGCACAGCAGACTTTTTGAAGGCCTGAAAGAATCGACGTACGTGAAACCGATGATCGAGAGCGCAGTCGCCATTGAAATCGAATTCGATAATGAAATTGTCTTGGAAGGAGTACTCGACAGAGTGTTAGGCCCGCTCATCATCGCGGATATCAAAGCCGCTGCACCGATCGTAGGCAGAGCTGCCCTGATGCGAGGAGAGATACAGGTGACAATTGGAATCAAGAGAGGCAATCGGAAACCCACAAATGATGTGAAGAAGGGTGACATTGCATACATGCCACTCGGCGACAATCTCTGCATCTACCTCAAGGATACGCGAACGTTCAGTCCAGTAAACATCTTGGGCAAAGTCACATCAGATGATGTTCTTGAGAAGCTTGACAGAATTCGTCGTGGTAGCAGAGCCACATTTCGGATTATGGAATGAAGCAAAGAACTCAAATTCGTTGTAGATTCCTGATGAGCTCCTCATTCTCGTCAGGCGTTTTGACTGTTGGATCAACGGTCATTCCAGGTTCGTGGGTTTCAATCAGAACCTCCATCCCGGAGTCCTTGACTTTCTTGAACCCGTTACTAGATAGCGCCCGAACTGTAAGATGAGTCGTGTTGAATTCAGTCCTGGCGAGGGTTTCCACCGTTCGCAACTCTCTTCGCAGCTTCGACCGAGTCATGCGAACTTGCTCTTTGAGCTCAGCAACTTGGACCTGTAATTCCCTACGTTGACTATGCTCAGTTTCAAGCCGCAACTTCAAATCGGCGAAATCAGCCTTTGGGATGTAATCCTTTGTTCGGTCAATCCAGGTGCATGTTGTGCCATCGAACCGCCTTTTTGTGGCCACAAGATCCAATGCATTCAAGATTGCGATAACATCATACACCCTTCGCTTTGGAGCGTTCAACATGTCGGCTAGAATGTCACTACGAACCCCTTCGGACCCGCTCGCTTTCAAGAGCCTAATTGACTCTTTTGCCAGTTCAACCAGCTTCACAATCGCACCCCAAGAATGTGCCGGTGTATGGCGGCCTCCGAGCACACTCCCAGTGAGTTTCGGGTAGGAAGTATTTAGATGTTTGTGTTGTGTAGCGATTTTCCGATGGTTTTAACTGATAACCAAAGCTATCATTATTCGAACAATTCTGCGAAAAATCGCCAGCTAAAATGAGCGGTTTGTAGAGTCAATGAGCATCCGGGGGGAGGTGCCATTGACACCCAAGATTATTTATCATGCATACTTCGCACGAACCACTAGTTCACGCACATTGACAGGTGGCAGTTGATATGGATAGAAAGAAAATAGTGATTATGGGCGCGGCTGGTCGCGATTTCCACAACTTCAACACGTACTTCCGTGACAATGAGCATTATGATATTGTTGCGTTCACAGCTGAGCAAATCCCCGGGATAGAGGACAGAATATATCCACCGGAGCTTTCAGGTAAGCTCTATCCCGATGGCATTAGAATCTACCCGGAAGAGAAACTCCCTGAGCTGGTCGTGAAGTACAACGTCGAACCGTGTATTCGTGCTTACTCGGACCTGCCATACTACACGGTAGGCAGCAAGATTGCATGGGTCAATTCTCTGGGACCAGATATTCGACTAATGGG
>JABCTJ010000078.1 GCA_018238375.1 Candidatus Thorarchaeota archaeon | reverse complement strand
AAGAACAGTAGACGGGAGCATGACTAGCTTTCTTGAGAGTCTGGGGTGGATGGTAAATGTCAAGTAAATCAAAGGATAAGACAGAGAATCCATGGGGCATTCTGATACCGATAGGGGTTCTTGCCATAGTCTATTTGTCAATACGGGTCGATTGGCTGTTGATTCCAATCATCATTCTGACACTTGTCTTCTTTGGGGGCGTATCCGAAGAGCGGAAAATTAAGACTAAACGAAGAAGAACAGAACTCCCGAGAACCACTGATTCAAGTGATATTACATCCGGTCACATGCCAGAAAAGAAGTATGTTCAAGATAGACCAATCTACGACCGTAAAAAGCAGAAGGAGGAGGGGCTCGCCCTAGGAACGCTGATACCAATCGCAATCATTGGTTGGCTCTGGCTTTCAAGTGGACTTGCATGGCCTTTTGCTATTCCCCTGTTTGTGTTAGTCGTGGTGTTCTTGTCTAACATAGTGGAGCACTTCAAGGGACAATCAGGAGTAAGGGATGAGCTGGAACGTAGCAAGGCAACAACGATTCCAGAGATTGCCAGTAGGGTAGGAGTTCCGGAGGAACGTGTCAGAAGGCATATTGTTCGTGAGAAGCGGGATGGAGATTCAGATGTATGGTTTGACCCAGCTACTGGAATCACCACCTCCACCCCTGTGAGAGCCGAAGAAACAACTACTGTGCGGGGTGTTGGTTGTTTATACTGTGGCTTCGCCCTGAAGCCAGAAGATCGATTCTGTCCCTTCTGTGGGGCTCCCATAAGGGCCATTTGACTTGTCGTTGAGAAGCCAAATGCCACCTCCACGAGGATACTACTGTATAGTTGCGCTGATGCAGCAGATGATATGTGCATCATTCGATTTCCTGCACAAGTAACATGCAAAACCGGAGGTATTGTAGAGATGGCTCACGCAGGAGGAGCGGCCACGGCGGCAGCTGCACACACAAGTTCGTATAGAGTAAAATTTCGCAAGAGCGAGTTCATGGACCTAGTGCAGATGGCACAACCAAGTGTCATCTACCATGTTAGAAGAATGCACTTCTTTGCACATGACGGGTTCGTGATGTACACATTCGAGTGCGAATCAGAGGACTTCAGTATAAAGGTCATGCATGCGATAGAGTTCTCGAACATCCAATGGAGTGAATAGAACAGTAGTCTGCATTAGGATTGCTTGTCCAAGCCCTTTCAGGATATTGGGAGAAGTCGCTCATTCACATGCGTTTGAGATTAATCACTCTCGAATACCTGGCTAGTGTACGGCTCTAAACCAATAGGTTCTAGGTAGCCAATCTCAATGCCGTTCATGATGGTCTTATAGGCTCTTGCCTCCTCCAGACCGAATCTAGTCATGATGCCTGCTAGTTCCTCCAGCTCGAACTCGTCAGGCGTTTCCATCACGGCTATGCTTTTCGCCAGAATTTGCAGATCTCTCGGAAGTTTACGCCCTTCCACAGTTCTGTGCCTAACCAACAAAGCACCATCCAACATCTCATCGAAGAGAGTTTCAAAGCGGTTCTCTGTTTCGTCATCTAGTGTTTTAGTCGGAACGTTTTCGAAATGGCTGTCAAAGATGAATCCGATAGCGCGAGCGAACTGCATCATCATCTCCTCCTGAGTGCCAGTCGGAGACCCCAATGTGATGAATGCACAGATGAGATTCTGCGAGCTCACTGTTCTTATGATATCCGAAATAGGGATTATTTGCCATTCTCTCTGGTCAACCTCAAACTCTGATCTAAATGCGGTTATGGCTGCAATGAATCCTGATACCATCGAGTCATCAAATCCTCCCTTGAGGAGCTTTGAATAGATTGGAATACCGCTGCTCCGGTGTAGCACTATCACACCAAGGAGATTTCTGATATCGTCGAACCTTCTCTTAACAACCAATGCCTCGATGTACTCTGCTTTTCTTCTTCGTGACTGCACCTTCTGCACGATGAAACCAACAACTAGTGCGCCCACCAGAACCAGTAATGGGCTGTACTGCTGAACAGTTCTGGTGAGTAGGGCAAAGGCACTCATCTCAGGGTGCAGTTCCGTCTGGAAGTACCCTCCATCAAGTACGTAGTTCTCCAAGTCCGCGTAAATTCTAATCTCTGCTATCGTATCCGAACTTGGCATGATGAACTGGCCGGAGTACTGACCTTCTCCGACTTCCTCTAGTTGAACGCTCTGGGCACGCACGAGATCGACGAAAACGCGAACCACAACCGTTGCTCCTGTCACAGGCTTATCTGTATCACTCTCAACAATGCTTAAGCTGATAGTTGTCAGTTGGTCCTCAGCGCCGCTCAAGCCTTGGATGCTTACGACCTCGATGGTCACTTCAACTACGCTAAATGAGAAGACAGAACTCTTCAAACTAAAACCGTCCTTGCTGAAAATGAATGCACCCTCAAAGCTTCCAATCCCTTGTGGGGTTAAAGCTACCACGTACTGACCTGGGCTCCCTTGAGTAATGTTGAACCAATCCCTCTCAACTCCTGAGGGTGCAACTTCTGCATCGGTGATACCTGTCCCGTTGAGCATTAGATATGTGAATGTGAAATTGTAAGTCCGGTCATAAACAAGGGCCTCTATCAGTGTAATCTGATTGATGCTTGAATCCATTACTCCGACTTCTAGCTCAAATTGAGTTGCAGCATTCAAGTATCG
>JABCTJ010000007.1 GCA_018238375.1 Candidatus Thorarchaeota archaeon | reverse complement strand
ACTGCCACGATAATAAGAAATTCAACAGGATTGGAATAGGGTGCACCATAGATTACTAGAATCAGAGCTACTAGAATGAATCCAATGACGCCTTTTATCACATACATCTGATTATTGGAATCTTCAGGACCGAGCCAAGAGTCATCATCGTTCACAGCGCAAGATACCTGATTAGACATAACGAAGTCCCCGGGGAATGTCCCACGTATGCTTCTTTTCTTGAAACGTTATAAACATAATAGGACTAGTGCGTGCGCATTCAGCGGATTCTCGCTAGAAATCGTCACGACCACAGAGATATTCTGCCCGATGTTTCTTTACTCCAAGCATTCTTTCTTCTTCATTTCAATGCTTGATGACGTAGAACCCTATTGACTTAGCATCGCTTTTATAATTAGAATGCCATGCTTCCACGGTTGCTAGTAGGGGAGTATGGAAGATGGTCGATGATTCCACGCATGCAATAGAGCGAGATGATAAACTGGATCGCTATCGAGTACACGATATCGTCATGGAAGTATTTCAACGGAAGGAACTATCGCCTCCAAACGCAATCGAATGGAAACAAAGAGAGCCCTCCGACACCAAGCCTCGAGCGCATTTCGACGATGAGTGTCTATACGTGGTTGCTTCTACAGAGCCGGAACTGAAGCGACTCATAGGGCGATTTGTCATCGAGCGTGTATGGTCCACTCATGATTGGTTACTTGCGAATCGTGTTGGCACTTATGCAGCTATCAGCGGACTGCTTGTTATGACATTGCCCGCATTTGGTGTTTTGCTGGCACTTATGTTTCCAGCATTGCGCGACTGGATACTTATTGCGGCCACGACCATTGTTTTTATCCTAGCACTCTGGGCGTCGTATCATGTTTCAATGAGGCATCCCAGGCTCCTCCGGGATTATACAATAGAAATGGCAGATTTGAGCTGCATGACCGAATACGATATCAAGGACTATAAGGGGGACCCTTCCTTGATCCTCGTTGGAAGTATGATTATCAGCGTGGGGGGAATCATAGTCATTCTGGCGATGGGTATGCCCTTCTATCAACAAAATACGTTTATTCTAAGCGGAATCAACATGTTGCAGATCATCTTACTTGCTCTTGCCGCTGTCGGGTTCTACTTCGCTTCGACATGGAAGTCCATAGGATTGTTTCCATGTTATGAAAATGATGACTCTGACAATGAGGAGGACGAATTCGGGAACTCTGAGTATCTCCAAACTGCGTTCACAGACGTGATAGAGAAAATGGACCTCTGGAGTTCACTCGCCTTGAGGCATGAAGTTCAGATTAATGCAATTAGAGCAAGGTTCTCCGAAACTCGGTACGCACAATGCCGCGGCATTTATGAATACGTGGAGGATGGGACGCTCTATATAGACGCCAATGATATTAGCGAGGCGGCAGCAAAGCGCTATGGTGCAGCTTTGCTAGCGACTGGTTCCCTTCGCTTCTACAGTGAGTTGAGGCTCAGAAGAAGGGCTATTCCATTGATTGCCTTGTTCTTTGGTATAGCCATGCTATTTGTGATATTGGTCGGCAGTTTTGTATCAAAAGAGTTTGGAATTGTAGCTATAGTATTCACGAGTCTTGCTTTCTCAAAGATGTGGCACATGGGTTGGAAACAGAACGAAGAGGTCCGGAGAGACCTCCCCCTGGTTCTACAAAGAACTGAAGTTTTCAATGGTTACGAGTTGAGCTTCTACAGAAACTATATGTTCTCAACTTCATCCAGACCCGATTTGTTATTCATGATAGGATTCCACATAGTCCTGATAATCATCGGATACCTGGCTCTTGTATTCACCTGATCTTGCTATGAATATGCGCAAAAAGTAAATGCTATGTTCGAATTCGGAAAGGAAGTTTGTGCTCTCTTATTCTCATTTTTCCGTCCCTATTGCCAACGAGATAGAGAAAGATGGCTCTGATGTATGGATTATATCCTGCTAGTCAAGGGAGCAATACTTGCTCGGAGTTGACGAGCGTGCTTTTTACTAGCCAAAACAATACTTGATTCGAAGCGTGTGATGATATGAAGTGTGGAATCTACATTTCGAATTACGCTCTCAAGGGAGATCCAGAGAAGTTTGTGAAGCTAGCTGGGATTGCAGAAGAAGCTGGCTGGCAAGGTTTCTTCATGTGGGACCATGTGTATCCAAGGGGAGGCAAGTCGAAATTTGTGGCGGACCCCTGGATCACTCTTGCCGCAATTGCAGCCACAACGAGTAGCATTCGCATAGGTACAACGGTGACGCCGCTGCCCAGGAGACGACCCCAAAAAGTGGCTCGTGAGGTCACGACTTTGGACCGTCTTTCGGGTGGACGCTTCACACTTGGAGTTGGTCTCGGGCATCCACCGGATTGTGAGTTTGAATTCTTTGGAGAGGACCCCAGTCTTAGGATCAGGGCTGAGAAACTGGATGAATCCTTGGAAATCTTGGATGGTCTCTGGTCCGGGAAACCTTTCTCCTTCTCAGGAAAACACTACCATTTGGAAACAGTGACATTCAAGCCGCGTCCTGTTCAGAAACCACGCGTTCCGATTTGGTGTGCTGGATGGTGGCCAAAGAAGGCACCATTCAGGAGAGCGGCGAGATATGATGGCGTTTTTCCACTCGGAGAGAAAGACAGGTTGAAACCGAAGGATTTCCGTGACATTCTCAACTATGTGAAAGAACATCGCAAGACAAAGGGAAGATTCGATCTTGTTATTTTAGGAAAATCAAGGGGCGACCCCCACCATGATTCCTGGATAAGGGACTACGAAGATGCAGGAGCCAGCTGGTTTGTTGAACTAATCATGGGTGTGGATTATGACAAGTATGCTGAGAGAATTAGCAAAGGCCCTCCCGCTCAATAAGCTAAAAGTCACTGAGATATTGCCCTACAGACAAGAGAAGCAGATATACGATTCCCTTCATACCGGTACTGGCACTAGTCTTGGTTCATAAGTATAGACGGGTAACAAAGGAATGGAACCACTAGTATTTCTAAGCCGTCACGACCAAGGAACTGCCCTTTCACGCTTCGCTCTTGTTACCACGGGCGGCATTTCCTGCATGGTTGGCTTCCCCGCAGAGGAAATAGATATCCTGCATTTCGGCTAGATAAACAGCATAATGAAGCAGACAGCAGTGATAATGCCTATGATGATGCTTACAAGGGGGCTTCTTTCAGTCCTTTTCGCTGCTTCATCCAACAAGGACGCCTTCTCTTGTTTGGAATAGTCACCAAGGTTGGATTCAAGAAGACTTGCTTCCATCTCGTCCAAAGAGTGCATTTCAGCCATCAATGGAAGTCGACTGCGTTTCTCCTCGGCAATATCCTGAATATCCCTAGTTGGGCGAACCGTCCATTCTCTCGCTTTTTTCCTGGAAAGGAGCATGACTAAGAGATTAAGCGCAGAGTAGGGTATTACAAAAAGAAGCACCACCGCTACAAATGTGTAGGTCACATAGCCGGAAATCAAGAAATCTAAGCCCACCATAATGCCAGCGCCAGTTCCAATTGCTAAAGAGGCTCCAGCAAGTAGTAAGTTCCCCTTGAGTCTAGTATAGAAAGTCACGTGTGCGAGTTTGTACCGATTCTCAGCACCCGCTATTCCACGGACAACCCCGACAGCTAAGTAATTCGGAACGCTGACAAGCCAGCTGATTCCCAAAAAAAAGGCAGTGACTACGAATATCTCGAGCATTAAAGCTAGTACCATAAGTGGCAAACCAGCAATAACAAGTGGGACTGGTGCATATCCGTTTGGATCAGCCAGGGTCATCCGTTGCATCTGCACGAAAATAGGTACGATGAACATCATGGCAAGGCTGTTGATGTTCATGTACCTTGTTGGACTAGGAGGAAACTTGTTTAGTTTTCTAATGAACCTGCTAAGGGCGGGAGTCCGGGATTCGTTGTTCATCAAAGTCCTCCAAAAGGGATTCAATACTCCACGTCTTTGGGATAAGTGCTTCCTCCTCCTCCTCCGCCTGGCGATGGGTCCGACGGTGGTGGGTCTGATGCCGGCGGTTCCGACTGCGATGTTTGCGTTGGAGGTGGGTCATTAATATAAAACAGGATGAATAACTCAATCGCGGTGACGAGGAGAACACCTGCGGAAATGGCAAGAAGGCCTCTTGAAATAGGTTCTGGATCTGCAGCACATGCAGACTCAGATGCAGTCCGTCCGGTCCAGACTGCAACCATGTTACTGATGAAATTGAGTAACCCTGGATAGCTCGATCCAGTTAAGTATGCGGCGATTCCACCCGCAATGAGGCCTGCAGCTGTTGTAGAGTAATCTCGTAACATAAGCGCCGCAGCTAAAAGTTCACCACTGAGTCCTGGTGCAATGAAGTCAACTATGAGCTCTATTAATATCGCAAAAGCAAGAATCACTACCGCCAAGACAGCAGCTCCAATTAGGATTAATACAAGCTGGGCTGCAGTAGAAGGAGCGGTTACGGGGGATAAGATATAGAATGCACCGGCCGCAGCTGCCATGAATACAATCTTGAACCCGGCCCACCAAGCTGGTAGCTCTCCCAATGGAATGGGATTGATCTTGTTGTTTCCCGTGTCAATGGCATACCTGATA
>JABCTJ010000230.1 GCA_018238375.1 Candidatus Thorarchaeota archaeon | reverse complement strand
CTCTATCGGGAGGTAAGAGAAGTGATATCTCGTCAAACAGAGCATTTTGCCAAACAGGAGTGGCGACTGCAGGATATTCCACTGGCGCATAGTTGAGGCTTGTGCGCTCATCACGTATGCAACCCGTTGGAACAACCACATCCCCAATCGTGACCGGGTAGTCGATACCGCCACATGAACCAATTCTGATGAACGATTCAACTCCCAGATTTGCAAGCTCTTCGATGCAGATGGCAGTAGTCGGTGTCCCCATCCCAGTACCAGCAATCGTCACTGGTACGCCGCCGGGTGTGTAAGCGCGGTAGGTCACGAGTCCCCGATATCGTGCGACTTCTTCGCCGTTTTTCATCTTTGATGCAATTAATGGAACTCGGTCTGGATTTCCAGTGATTATTGCTACCTTCTCAACATCGCCTTCACCTACTCTCAAGTGTGGCTGAATTCTCTTCTTCAAGATACTCACCTATCTGCACTCACTGTAAAACCTGCTTTTCACTCTTGGGCTTTGTGAATGCAGGGGTCAGCGGCCCAATCGACATTTTTTTGAGGCTAGTTTGTCGATGCGAAGAGCGTCACGCAGTCTATGCGCAGCAAAAATACCGTCAAGGATGCGATTGCGATTACTGATTTCACATACTACTGCTATCGATGTGGCGGGAAGAACTCGCTCGATGTTGAGATTCCGAAAGCTCCCGATTACCACCATCAAGAGATTGCGTGCAGTTCATGCGGTGATAGCACCCGTGTTATCCTAGCTGGTTGCCCGGATTGCGAGAAATATGTATACTGGATCAATGACCTGAACATCCCTAGTCTTGTCAACGGCTTCGCAAAGTATATGGTTCATAACATGCAAGCCATGATTGATAGGGCTGCCCAGCAGGGAGCTAGAATCTCTATTGACACGCCAGAGCAGTATCCAATCAATGCTACGTGCCCATGCGGAGCCAGATTTGCGGTTGAACTGGAAATGCCGGATTTGGATTAGCTTAGCAATAGTAGTATGCAATGAAACTATCTCTCTTTGGGAATAGTGTTTCGACAAGCGGTTTCATTTCTCTACTCACAATGAAGTCGATATTCTGAGTTCTAAGTTCTTCAGTGTCGTAATCGCCAAGAACCAACCTGACGAGATCGTTAGGCGGTGCTCTGAAGGTGCGGTACTCATCCACTTCCTGCATTCCGATGTCTTTGACAGTAGCAAGCTTGCCATTGACAAAGGACAATATGTAGCAATGTTTGTACGTGTTAATCGCAAGCTCGCGCGTCATACCCTCGAACATTGTTCCGATAAGGTGACTCTCAAGAGCAGGACGAATCTGTTCGAGGAATCGAGGCATATTGGGGATGCGGATTTGATATTTCCATCCGATGTCAACATGACCTCCAAGGCTTTGGGAAACGCAGCACAGGTTGTTGACAGCTGGACCCACCAAATCTATCCTGCATGTATTCTCCTCGACTGCACGTTTCCTGAGGTACTGAAGCGTCCGCAATACATCGTCGAATGTGGCGATGCTGCTCTCCATGACCGAAAGCCATAGACCTTGGGGAGTATGCTTCTTTGTTCCATGGACACTGAATCGGAAGTAACCTACAATTCTGCCCTCACTCTCAAGGACTATTGTCTTGAATTCCTGCTCGAACTCTCTGTGAAACCGCTCCTGAAGCTCCCAGAGGTCATTGGTACGTGCTGCGTGTACCAGCATCTTCCGGCTGTGCTCATCGTACAAACGAATCAAGTTGGGAATATCATCGTGGTGTGCCTCTCGGAAGACTATCGATTTGTTAGATTCATCCTTAGGAAGGGGAATTTGGTCAATCCTCAACTGCACCTTTCGATTCAGCGGAAGGATGAAGTCGTATCCGAACTGCCTGTAATAATGGGGGATTCCCATTATAGTGGATATGTGATACTCGCCACGCTGTAGTATTTCTTCGAAATGGGTGTGGAGAGCCCTCGCAAGACCCTTGCGTCGATACTCCTTCAATGTACCAACCCAGCCAAGCTCAAGGTTGGTGAGTGGAATATTCTCGTACATCCACACACTTGGAATAGCGCTCGCTGCTGAAACAATTGTGCCATTGTCGAGATTACGGATGTGGAAGTTCGACTCCCTATCGAGCATGGGCAGATTGTCAATCTGACGTCTAATCTCCTCCGGGTCATCATCCCCATGTACAACCGCGTTGAACTTGATTAGCTCCTCTAGATCAGCATCACTCTTGACAAAGCCAAACTCGAATCCATCAGGTAGTTCCATCTTCTTTCACATTCCTCCCGTGATATTCACAGAGATTGCTCAGTGGGCATTGACCACATCTAGGAACCCTTCTTAGACATGCCGTTGCCACGAGATCGATTATCCCCCAGTAAAGCCTCTTATCTTGTTTCTTGCCCCCAAAGCGTTCCATGAACTCCCAAGCCCGGGAGTCTGCAGCTCCTTTGAAGCTGCTTCCGAAGACTCTGTTGACCAGATGAACCACATTCCCGTCCACCATTGGCTCTGGTTGTCCAAACGCAAAGCTGAGTACTGCAGCACCAACATATCGTCCAACCCCAGGCAATGATTCGAGTTCAAGCATGGAGTCGGGAACAGAACCAGCTCTCTTCTTTGCCAGGTACTTAGCTGTTTCATGGATATGCTTTGCTCGAATCGACTGCAGACCGAGTGTGTTCAAATGACGCCTAATCGTGCTCTCTCGAGCCTTGCTCAACTTCGTAGGACTGTCGAATTGCTTTATGAACTTGGGATAAACTCGCAAGACGGCAGCTGCAGTTGTTCGCCTCAGCAACATTTCTGCAATGAGAACACGATAAGGGTCCGTGGTTTCACGCCAAGGAAAGCTCCGGCCCTCCTTGTCAAACCACTCTATCAGCGCGTTCCGAACCAATGTGATATTCCCTGCGTCAGACAGGAAGCTGTGTTTCATAACACACCCTCATTCTAATTTAACCAGCTCCGAAACTCTTGCTCCGATGTCTGTTGGTGAGCCCAACAGTGTTACTCCCTTCATCTCTCGGAGCCGTGCAACATTCTCAATATCGATTCTTCTGGTCTTTATGACGAACACCTCATTATTGGGACTCATTGTCTTCACCTCGCCGAGGTGCTGATCCACAGGCATCAATAGCACAGGTGTAGTTCCCTTGAGGGTCTGAGCTACTGCATTGGTAACGAGTGTGTCAGCAATTCCATGGGCAATTTTAGCTGTGGAGTTAGCAGTAAGAGGCGCGACAACCAGAAGATCATATTTGCCAATCTGAAGCGGCCCAGCTATGAATGGCACGTTTGCATTTGTTTCCACTAGAACCTTGTCGAAAGATTCGTTTAGCCTGTCCCAGAGCTTGTACCAGCGTAGTACTTGCTCTCCTGCTTTCGATACGATAACCTTGATTCGAATGTTTGTCTGCTGGTGAAGATTAAGCATCGCATCATACACTTCGCTAATCTTGTCACCAGAACCGGTTATTCCCCAGACAATCTTCACCAAGTCAATCAACTGAATCTACAGTCAATGACACAAATATGTAGCTCTACGGCTAGGACACCAGAGGGAAGGATTGATTTCCTGCAGAATCATTCAGTCGGATGCATCTGCTTTGGTGAGATATCTATGTACAGGGCGAGTGTAGGCCTGACGACCAACATGAAGGCGTCTGCCACTGGTTGGGTTGCGAGAAATGCCGGGGAACTGGGAGTTGATGGCATATGGATTGGAGAGGACATAGGCCGCGGCCAGGACACCTTCGTTCTTGCAGCTGCCATTCTGCTTCAGTCAAAGGGAATTAGAGTGGGCACAGGAATTGTCCCCATTGCGGTTCATAACATCACAACGCTTGCCAGAGCTGCAGTCACCCTGCAGGAGATTGGAGAGGGGAGATTCGTCTTTGGTATGGGCATAGGAGGGATACAAGACCTTCAACGAATTAATGTCAAGATCAAGAGACCTGTAACCGCACTCAAGGAAGGGGTTGACGTACTGAGGAGATTATGGCAAGCTGAAAGCATTACCCGGAACGCGGAGATTCTCCAGCTTCAGGACTACAACCTTCGTCTGAAGAAGCCAATTGAGATACCTGTTTTCTTGGGAGTGCGCGGACCACAAATGCTCAAGCTGGCTGGCAGGATTGCCGATGGAGTGATACTGTCTGGACCCTTTGATTATCTCAGGTATGCTATCGAGGTTATAGACAAGGCATCATCCGAAGCGGGCAGGAAACGAGATGACGTTGAGAAGGTTGTCTGGCTCCCCACAATTCCGACGTTCAAGGGTATGAAGGAGAAACTCGCAAAGAAAGTGGTGGCCATAGTAGTTGCGGATATGCCACCGCCTATCCTTGATATGCTGCAACTGAATAGAGAGAAACTGGAGAGAATCCAAGCAGAAGTTGCGGCAAACGGCCCTAAGGCAGCCGTACCCCTAATCGACCAAGAGATAATGGATATGTTTGCCATCAGCGGAAACAAGGAACACATGGTGGACCTCTTTGATCAACTAGGTGGAATGGGAGCCACTGAGGTTGTACTGGGACCACCCTTCTCTGGTGAATGGAGAGAGGCCATGTCAGAGATTTTTGAAGAGATAGCGTTGAGGAGGGGTGCGTGATGCACTGGGGTCTCGCGGTCAATATCTACGATACTGTTCAGAGAATAGTGGAGAAATGTATCATCGCAGACCAAGGAGGCATCGACTGGCTCTGGGTCACCGACTTTCCTGCAGTCAGGCATGCACCCTCTCTCGCAGCAGTAGTCGCAGAGAATGTGATGAAAAGCCGCATTGGTGTGGGACTTGTTAGTCCTCTGTTGTACGGGTCAGAACGAATTGTGCAGTTCATGTCAACGCTCATTGACAACTACGGAGAACGGTTTGACTTGCTGATTGGACCAGGTGATAGAACTCAACTCAGTAGAATAGGAGTCAAATATGGAAATGTATCCACGCTAGTGACAAGGCTTGTCAGCGACGTGACCAAGATAAGAAACGAACTTGATGAGAGGGGGTATGGCGGCGTACGTGTCTGGCTTGGGGCACAGGGGCCGAAGATGATAGCGGCCTCCATCAACGCAGATGGAGTGTTACTCAACTATACGGATCCAGAGATGCTGAGATGGGCATTGACCGTTCTTGGCGACATTCCAAAGGGCTTTCAAGTCGGAGCTTTTCCGCCGTCCTTTGTCGCAAAGAACCCGGACTGCAGCAAAGAATCTGGACTGCGCAAATCCGCTGCCACTGTGGCAATGGGATTGGGTCGGTCAGTTGCATTGGAATTCGGACTGATGGACAAACTCTCTGCAGCTAGAAGCTCTCTGCGGCAGAAAGGGTGCGTGGATCAGGATATAGTTGATGCCATTGATGAGGCAACATTGAAACGATTTGCTCTCTGCACAACCCCAGAAGGGGCTTGTGACTATGTCAAGACCCTTGAGAGAATGGGACTGGACATGGTCACCTTCGGACCGCCACAAGGAACTAGTCGCAAGCTAGTCAAGAACTTGGTTAAGACTAGAGAGTACTGGAGCAATACTACTTAGATCATCAGCCAAACTGCTAGTCAAGTGGTCAGTAGAAAGGCTCAGTTTTGTCATCGAGCAGATAGGCGCCAAGGTCAAGTTCTCTTGGGGGAACAGACCACTGATCTCTCCTGTAGTCCCAGTAGTGGACTAGTTCATGCATTGTTCTTGTGCCCTTCTGAACAATTGTCATGATGGATTGTACTGACTTCACACCTTTCTTCTTCTCTAATGACCGAAACATCTGGTAGTAGTCAACTTGGTGTTGACTTGGAACTTGAATCCAAAGGAGTATGCCTTTATTCGAAGAGTAGTACACTACGTTGGCGAGTGCTGGCAAAGCGGATAAGATATGCTTCTTCCACTCATCATTGCACAGAATCTCGAAGCAAAAATTCGCGGAAAGGCCAAGACGATCATAGACCATGAAGGGTAATGCCACGCGTTTCGCATGGAGTTTTTGAATGGACTGGGAAACATGTCTTGTATCAATGTTCCAGCCTCTTATCCTTAGACCTTGGCTAATGCTACTTGGAAGCGCACGCGCATCCTTCTTGTACTCCGATGCCACTACGAAATCATTAGGCGTGAACCCCTTACGGATGCCGCTGCATTCGAGATGTCGAGTGGGACTCACATTCTGCGGAAAGTGATCCTCTTCGAACGCCTTCTTCAAATCGCTTGGGAACGCCCATTCTCCCTTCTCGTATAGAGAGAGATTGAAGTAAGACCCCATTCCTTCCTGAACGTGTAATTGCATATGATCGAATATAACGCCTTTCAGAGGTGCCACACTAGCGCGAAATGTTGCCATGCTGCGATTACTCCCAGGAATCAAGAAAGTGGCATATCCTAGGTCTGTCATCGTTGTCTTCATTATGCCTTTTGTGAATGGAAATATGGCGAGAGCATTCTCAACCTGAGGCCATTCAACGTCTGGCATAAGAGTGAAGAAAAGAAGGGCAGATTGTATACCAAAGGCGCTTGTATCCAGATGACAACTGAACCGCACTCCAAATTTTTCACTCAGACGCCGCAGGGACCGTGCAAC
>JABCTJ010000179.1 GCA_018238375.1 Candidatus Thorarchaeota archaeon | reverse complement strand
GAATCGTTGTTGCCTTGCTACGTTCCAGCTCATCCCTTACTCCTGATTGTCCCTTGAAGTGCTCCACTATGTTAGACAAGAACACCACGACTAACACAAACAGGGGAATTGCGAAAGGCCATGCAAGTCCACTTGAAAGCCAGAGCCAACCGATGATTGCGATTGGTATCAACGTTCCCAGGGCGAGACCCTGCTCCTTCTGCTTCTTGCGGTCGTAGATTGGTCTATCTTGAACATGCTTCTTTTCTGGCATGTGACCGGATGTGATAGCACTTGAATCAGTGGTTCTTGAGAGTTCTGTTCTTCTTCGTTTAGTCATAATCTTCCGCTCTTCGGACACACCCCCAAGGAAGACAAGTATCAGAATGACAATTGGAATCAACAGCCAGACGACCCGTAATGCCAAATAGACTATGACAAGAATACCTATCGGTATCAGCAGGGCCCACGGATTTTCTATCTTATCCTTTGATTTACTTGACATTTGCCATCCACCCCAGACTCTCAAGGAAGCTAGTCATGCTCCCGTCTACTGTTCTTGATAGGCTTATTGGTGTTTTGGAATTCTACGATCGTGATCGTCTTGACATCACCACAATGAGGATGACAATGGCTCCTATTGCGGTTGATATCAGCAACATGTCGGGCAATTCTGGAGGCTCTGTATTGGTAGTGGACGTTGTGGGCGTTGTGGTCCCTGTATCATCAGTTGTGGTTGAAGGAGTGGAAGTGGTTGAATCGTTCCATCCTGCAAGCATGGCCATTAGCCACCAGAATGCACGACCTTTCTGTTCGCAGCTTGTGTAGGTCGTGTGTCCAGCCTCATTCCCATTGAAGTCTTCATGTTCCAGAGGAATATCGTAGATGACCTCGCCCACAGTGTGCTCGTACGTGTTCTGCACACCGTTGCTCCAGCAGTCCAAGTCAGCGAAATCAAAGAGGACCTTGTTGTTATCAGTGCAGTATTGACGGATCTGCTCGTTCCTCAGCCAGCGATTGTAACCACTGCCTCCGTTGGATTGAGCATTGCAGGTCATGTAGACAAAGGTTATGCCTAGATTGGCTGCTTCGAGTGCGGCCATTGCATCGAGGTATTCTTGGGTCTGAATCTCTGTATAATCGTAAAGTTGACAACACCATGACCATAGAGATACTGTCAACGTTGGATTGTCATCCAATGTGGTCTGTGTGATAGTAACAGCGCTTGCGCCCTGCCAATATCGTTCTGGTGTTATGTAATCGTAAGGGGGATTTCCATCGAGTATACAGAGAGCCCCTTCATCAACTGGCAGGACTCCACTTCCTCTCGAGTGGTCAAACGTCGAGTTCGCACTCTCAATTCTCGATAATCCAGTTGTGATCTGCCCACCATGACTTGTGTGAGCGTAGTGAACTCTAACATCATCTTGAGTAGTATTGATCCATTCGCCAGGTATCGCGTTAAGGTCGATGCAAGTGTGATCGATAACCAATCCTCCAGACCATTGGGCAAATGTAGCTCCGTCTTGGGGACCCGTTTGACTAGCATCTGGTAATATAGGAACAGCACTAAGTAGCAACAATAGCAGGACTGTAGACACGTAAGCGGCGCGCGACATGAGTTTCATCTCCAAATTCAAGCGCCTAAATACGACACGAACGCAAATGATTCTTTCCCTGACTATCCACAATGTATCCAATTTCAGAGATTGTGCAAGAATCTGTCCGCCTTCGCAGCATCATCAGCGAACCAATCTGTGACTCCCAGTACGAGGGGCTAGAACTAAGCCTGTAAAAAAAAGGGGGGAGAAGCCCCATGAGCTTCTCCTAAACTGATTTCCTGACGCGGTTCGTTCTCACGCAGACTGCTCCTATCGCAACAACCCCAATCGCGGCTATTGCCCACGAGGCGGTCATGAGGCCGTTGATTAGGTCCGTTACATCACCGGGACGTTGGGCGGGGTATGCAACAAATACGGGATCATGGGTTACTGCGTATCCATCCCAATTGGCATAGCAGGAGCTGTAGTAGTAGGTCGCCATCATCCAGCTGCCAGTATCGAATGAGAGTTCGGAGGCTGGAACGCCCTCGGCGTGTTGCGCGGCAAAGAAGTACATCGGCATCACAGCTGTGCCAACGTCATAGGTTTCACCATCGTAACCCCAGACATACGTGCCGCCGAACTCCACGCTGGTCCGCACTACTTCATCTTCTTCGAAGTAAAGCATTCCATCAGGTGCAGTATCAGCTTCAAGCAAGCCTGGAGCAATCGCAGTCCCTTGTTCGTTCTCAGCAGTCATAGTATAGCTGGAGAATGAGCTCCAGTAGTTAAGAGCCAGACTAAGGCCTTCTGCTTCAGGTAGTGTTTCTCCTGACACAGGGTCCGTGAAGTCGCCGATGTGTTGATCTATCTTCAACACGGCTGCATCCTCAGTCACCTCAAAACGATATACCATCTCGAATCGGTCCATTGCTACAGGAACTACCTCAGGCTCCACGAAGTTCTCCTTAGGCTCACAACACCATACAATGTTTGGCATTGTGGACCAGAGATCGCCCTCAATGTCCACTACCTCTGCACTCCATTCAATTTGGTTATCCGCGTTGACGTAGGGCAGTACAATGTCGCCGACATCTCCCTGATTAGCGTAGAACTCGTAGACAAGCTCAGAGGCGGTTTCATTCATCCCATAGTATACCCAGTCAGTTTCGCCATCGCCATCGAAGTCATACTCGTATTCACTATATACGATGTCCATTATGCCATCGCCATCTGTGTCATTAAAGACACTTAGGCCAGCGAAGTAGTGTTCCATCCATCTGAACTCATCCTCAATGATGAACATCTCACTGACATCATACCCGTACCAGGTGTAGTCCCATGAGTAATCGTACTCATAGGACTCGTTCATGTACGCGGCCCAGCGGTACTCCTCTGCTAAGTTCGGGATTACATCATTGGGGTCAACAGGCACCATCGCCTCGGTGAACCACGTATAGTTCCCTGCGGAATAGGAGCTACCCTCATCTTCGGAGAAGTAGAAGGATGAGTAGATGAAAACTTCATCTCCAGTCATTGCTTCAGGTTCTGGCGTCCAGAAGATGTACCATAGGGAGTCTGTGTCTTTCACTAGTTCTTCTAGAGGATCATCTGGAAGAATATCAAGCACTGGTGCTTCAGGATCAGATATAATCCCAGGTGCATCCGGAAGTCCCTGATTCGCCAGCCAAGACATGTATGAACCGTCAGGGTCAAGGATAATCGTCACAAAGAGATTGGAGAATGACCAGTTGTAAGACCATTCGGAAACACTCTCTTCCAGAACATAGTATCCAGTCCCATTCGTGTCCTCAACATAGAAGGTGTGTTCGTAGATATTATCTGCGACCTGAATCCCGAAACTAGGTTGCACGTTATCGAACGTCCAGTCTAGATCGGACCCTGACTCGTTCCACCACATGGAGGCAACATATACTCCGGGGAGCATCTCCTCGAAGGGTTCCACAATCTGTGCCAGGGCATGCGTGCCCGGATCAGCAAGCGCTGCATTAGGTGCAATGTTGAGCAATGCTATGCTCACAAGCAATCCCAATGCAATTAATCTTAGATCTTTAGGTTTCACGGCAATTTCTATCCTAAGTCCTCTTGGACTATGACAGATTAGAAGAAACGAAGTATAATAGCGGTTTTCGGTGAACTGTTCAGGCAGACTGAGGAAAAATGCCTATCAGTCCCCTTTTGGGTGAAAACGGCATTATGACTGTTCTGAACCGTTCCAAAAGATAGTATAACTTCATCCACATTAAGGAGTTTACCGGGAAACCCTTCGCTTGAGGGTCACGATTTTCGTTCGTCCACTTACCTCTCGATCAACCAGGCTCTTCCGTTCCAACGTGGTCAACGTCACACTCAAAGTTGACTTGCTGAGACCGGTAGTACGACGCAACTCATCCTGTGTTAGCCGGCCTTCATTCTCCTCCAGTCTGTTTATGATCCGGCGCTCAGTGTTAGTCAGAGTAACGACAATGACCTGTTCTTCAGGGGGTTCTTGCGATGGCGCATCATTCTGAGAAATCTCTCCCTCTAGATGTGTGATTCGCTTCTGAAGACGGAACATCATCAATACAACCACGTTGACGACAAGCACCAATGCTATCACGAGAGCGATTGTGGTAGCCAGAAAGACGACTTCTCGATCAATAGGAGCTGCTGCTATCCATACCCAAAGCGCGACTGAGAGAGCGACAACTGCAATGACAACAAGTAAGACATCCACCTGTTTGCCCCGATCCTTCGCTCCGACCACTGCATCACCAACTCTACGACTCTGGACAAGTGTGATTCCTACAAATCCCTAATAATCTGAAACATAGAGATGTAAGAGATATGCAAGAACTCCATGATATGTTCTTGGGTTCAAAAAAGCACTCCGTCATATGTGTTCCTCATCACGATGAATCGAGATCCATCCGACTTACAATGAACGGCGCTCTAGTACACTAGGTGACTGTTCATAAAGTGTATATGCCCAGCCAAAGCAGGGACTTGCGGGTGCTATTGATGTTCCAACAAGCCACCGGGCAACTTTCGCGGAAAGAACTGCAAGAGCTAAGACGACTGAAAGCTGTCAGAGAGGCCTTGGATGAATTGAAGAGAAAGGGCGTTTCTGCGGATATTGCCATATGTCCAGTCTGCAAGAGCCCACGACTTGTAGACCTAACTTCCTACCACGACCTTGGGTACATAGGGAGTTTTCACCCGGCATACTACTGCTTAGACTGTGGTTGGTACGGACGAAATCTGACAATCATGACGAATCGCCCGGAAGAGGATGCAGTACTCAACGACCTCAGGAATGCATTTCCACCACTAATGGAAACAGAAGGCGGGTCTTTTGAACCGGAACCGGTTGAGGACAACAGGGAATGACCTAATCTGAAGCCACCCTGACCAGTTCAAACATTACAGGATTCCAGCTGTCAGGGCAAGCAAATGGCCAATCAGACCTTGCGCTTGTTGTGGTGGGCACACACATCGCTTAGGATACATTCTGAACATCGCGGCTTCTGCGCTATGCAGATTTCCCTGCCGTGTCGAACGAGATTGTTATTGAGAGAGAAAATACAGTCACGAGGAATCATCGCCTCAAGCAGAACATGCGCCCTCTCTCGCGATGTGTTATCCTCAATCAGCCCCAGTCGTTTGGTCACGCGCCAGACGTGTGTGTCGACGGGGAGTGCAGCCCTGCCAAAGGAGAAGAGAAGCACAATTGCCGCTGTTTTCGGTCCCACACCATGGAGAGATGTAAGCCATTTCTTTGCATCTTCAAGGTCCATGTCTTCAAGCAGTGAGATGTCTAGTTTGCCAACACGCTTCTGGATTTCTTTGAGAGTTGCCTGAATCCTCTTCGCCTTCAGGTTGTACATTCCTGAAGATTTGATTGCGTCCCCAAGTTCATATTGCGGAGCCCCCAGAACATCCTCCCAAGTGCTATACGTCTTCTTCAGACTCTCAAAAGCCCGCATCATGTTGATGTCATTCGTGTGCTGACTGAGAATAGTTAGTACTAGTTCATCCATCGGTGGA
>JABCTJ010000175.1 GCA_018238375.1 Candidatus Thorarchaeota archaeon | reverse complement strand
GAGAGTCCACAGCACAGTAAGGGCTGAGTTGGTGACATCGTGGCGAAAGACAAGTTTTCCCGGGACTTGGACCGTCTGCTTATGCAAATCAAGCCTAAGACAAATCCAAAAGTGATGCAGCAGCTGGTTGAAGTTCGGAATAGGTTGGTGAGCCTTCACAAGCGTCGCTTGGTGAAGATCAACCACAGTGTAATGGAGGTTCTTTGTGCCTGGCATCTAATTGAGCATGGATACCGAGTAGTTGTAGAGCATCCGCTTGATGGTGGCGCCCTTGTTGCTGACATCTATGCTGTGAAATCTCGCTCAGAAGAATCAGCATTTTCAACAGACTCACTTGGTTGTAGCGACCAGAAGCCACACCGAAGGGATAGCACTGCACCAGGTCCTAGGGAAACACTAGTTGTAGAAGTGGAAACCGGATTCGTGCCGCCAGAGGCTGCTCTCGCACCGATACGCTATAGACAGGCACGAATTGCTGCAAAGATAGCCCGGTATAGTGGTCATAGTCAAAGATTCGCCTTAGCCACACCTGGCTACCATGTTCTACAAGTGCCTGAAGTCCTTCTCCAGCCTCCAGAGAACCGTAAAAAGAAAGAGTTGAAGCAACTGAAGACTCTCTGTGATACCTATTACTCGTCGCCATCCATCGCAATGGACATGCTTGCTCAGACTGCACTTGACTCCATCTACATCTTGAATGTTGATTTGGGGCGGGTTGTACCGGTTCCACCTAATCGTTACCTTGCCATGATCCTGAAAGCAAACGGTCTATTCGAAGCATAGGCTTCCCTCGTCCTGATTGTGATTGCCTTACCATTTGCAGGACAGAACAATGCATAGATGAACCTGATTGTCTTCAACAATCCCCGCACCACGTCATTCGCAAAGTTTATCTAGATTTGCGTCTAAATAGTTAGATGGCCGTCCGAGGAGTACGCTAACGACAGACGTGCTGAGTCTGGTCATGCTGAGCGAAGCCAGAAACCCAATCGAAAGATGGCAAAGCGACTAAGACAGCATGAAGGGCTGATTGGCGAGAGGCAAAGCTGAGCGACGAATCGCCTACGATGAGTGTAAAACGACGCGACTAAGACAGCAGTGCCAAACGAGAGATCATCGAACACCTGTCGGGGCTTAGACTCGGGCGGCTTTCTTGATTATTGGGTTTCGAGCTTTTTCCTTGCCTCTAGGGACCTTTTTTCATTCCATCAACCAGATCATTCGCAATCCTAGGCAGTTGTGAAGCAATAGCGCTCAGTCCAACTTCATGGTTCCGATTTGGATTCTGGCGGCCTGTTCATGAAATCTCTGTAGAACTCCATGTGCTTCTTAGCGATGGCTTCCCAACTGAATCCATCACGAACTAGGGCCAGTCCCGCCCTGCCGATTCTCTCTGCAAGTTCTCTGTTCTCCAGCAACTCAACAATAGCAGTTGAGAACTCCTCTTGGCTCGTAGGATCTGTGATAACGCAGTCCCTGTGGTCATGTAGGAACTCAGATATCCCTGCGAATTTGGATACCATAGTTGGCGTTCGGCAGGCCATGGCTTCCAGTGCGGTCATGCCAAATGGTTCGAAAGTTGAAGGGAGCACGAACAGCCTTGCTCGCTTATAGAGAGCACGCATCTTCTCATCTGGGACATATCCTATGACATGGACCAAGTCACCCATGTCGTGCTCCTCGATTATTCTCTGAATCTTTTTGAGGAGATTCACTTCTCTAGATTTGGGCGATGGAGACCCTCCACCTATCACCAGGTGAATACCCGACACCTTGCGCCTCACAAGGTCAAAGGCATTGAGGAGGACCTCGTGTCCCTTGCTTTCATCGATTCTGCTGAGACAGAGGATGTAGTTCGCTGGCAACTCCGAATCGCCCGATGCTTCTTCTGGATGGAATGCTTCAATGTCAACACCGGGAGGGATAATCACAGTGTTTTCGGACTGGAAATCGTAGAGTGACTTCATGATCTGTATCTGAACCATTGTTGTGGTGGTCTGTCCATTGACTGCACGGAAGACCTTCCGTTCTTCTCCTATCCGTTGGTTGAACCTGTATTTCTTCTCCATTTCCTCAGAGTGTCCTTTCATCAGCTTGCGTTTTCGAGCACCAAGAGAGTGCGAGGTAAAGAAGACAGGTTTGTCAAGAGTCTTGGCCACAATCACCGCCACTATTCCCGCATCAACGTAGTGCGCGTGAAATAGGTCATAGTTCAACTCATTTTTTCGGATGAATTTAGTCATATTGTCAGCCAACTCAGGTAGAATGTCATAGAGCTCTTCCTTTGGTACGAATTTCATGGGTCCTGCAGGTATTCGGACTATCCTCAGATTGCTATCATCGAGATCATGCTCAATGCTTTCCTTTGACTTCTCAAACCACCTGGTGTAGATGTCGACTTTTATGCCCTGCTTTGAAAGAGCCTTGGACAGCTGGAGCAAGTATACGACCTGCCCGCCAGTGTCCGTCCTACCTAGCTGAGGTTCGAAATCAACGTAGCCATGTGTGCTTAACATGCAAATACTCTTGATCTCCGTTCTTGTCAGTCTAGGTCACCTCCCATGCCTCAGATAATGTTAGAGTCAATCACTGCTTTATGGGTTCTGCCAAGTGGAAGGCTTGGAGTAGAGGCACTTCGATTGCGAGCTTAGACTAGCTCTTCGTCCTCCGCCCGCCATGAAGGATACACTATGCACAGGAACACCAGGTCGACATCACCTGTGTTCTCGATGTGTTGTATTGCGTCTGGGGGAACGTATATCGTATCACTGGGACCTACATCCTCAGACTCCTCATCAACATACATGCGTCCGCTTCCTTTGAGAATGTAGTATATCTCTGAGGATGTCTTGATTCTATGAGATAGTGAGGCATTACCCGGTGTGACTATGGCATGGGCGATACTGTAGCCAAGCTTCAGATTTTCATCATCGTGGAGGGGATTGAAGATTTCACGAAGGATTGTATCATCGATAGCAGTGATTTTCTGAAGGTTGTCAAGACGTCGAACAAGCATAGTTCATTTCTCCCTGTGGAAATTGATACCTAACCGCCCCTTTTTTCCTGTCCTATACTTCCAGGCTGCTGGTACACCTCGGTGAGCTGTGTGCATGCTGTTGGCCTAAAAACCCGTTGAAGGCGTCGATTTAGCCTTGTTCCGTGTGAATTTGGTTCGCAGAAATGAGTAGGACTATCTGAGAGAGTTTGTTTCCATTTTCCACTTCGCCAGAACAATCACAATTACCATAAGAGAGGGCAATGTCACGACCCAGTGAGCGAGATTCACATTCTTGAGTATCTCAAAAAGGTCAGGAAAGGGGATATTAGTGGGACCACTTGTGGTGGTGGATGTGTCGGGCTGCTCAGATCTGTAGAAGTAGTTGTCATTTCTTGTCAGCTCGATGAATTCGCCCGCGATATATTCAGAAACGCTGAATGGACCAGAGGTCACCATCTCCTCAACTGGAGGATTGGGGTTCCATTCAGCCCAGTCTTCAATCACAATCTCCCGCATGACATGCTTCGGAAAGATCGGCTTGAATGCGACGCCGTGCAGGTGCCAGTAGGACTCAGTGTTGAACTCCACAACGACTGTGTAGGTTGATGAAGCATATGCTGCACTCATGTTCATCAGGTCTAACCGATATCTGTTTCCAGGTGCGTCTCTTAAGAAGTTCAGTGAGAACGCGACATCCTCAGCCGTCAATGGGGCACCATCAGTCCAATTGGCATTCTGGAGCAATTGGAAGGTGAACCGGGTGTGCCCTGCAGGAATCGTGTCATTTTCAGCATGCGTTTCAGCCAAGTATGACTCAGCCAGCCACATCATGTCATTGGCTTCGGGATCAAGGATCATCATGCTGTCATAGAGCTCGGTTAACACTTGGATGGTGTAAGCTGAGCTAGCACCCAATATGTTGAATGTGTCGAGGTCGAGCGAGTTGCTCCAACGGAAGGTCCCGCCGAACGGACCACCTTGGTCAGCCTTTAGATGGACTTTCTTGTTCGTCCAACTACCGGGAACTCCATCGGCCCAATCGTTAATGTGACCTTCGAACTTGTCAGTCCTATAGGCAGACAGCAAGAGATTCTCATAGCAAATGATCATGGGACACTCGTACACCCAGACCCTCTGCATCCCAATTGCGGCCTCATAGACATCATCGTAATTTGTTGAGTAGAGGAGCTGTTCTCTCCAAGCATCATAGCTTATGTTCTGGAAACGGGGGATGTTGAAGTATGGCTCATCAGCATATTCCGACCAAAACTCATAGGCAAGCCAATCGACATCTAGATCTCTGCAGTTGAAGCCTAGAAAGTACATATCATAGTCACCAAAGAATGACGGAGGATACCTACCAAAGCCTCCACCATCTGGCATGACTGTGGCATCGACCTGCAATGCTTGAAGAGATTCTTCTAAGACCTGGGAAATTTCAAGGGCGAGTGATGAGGATTCGGCGTATTCAATGAGTACATTCAAATCGGACCCATCAGGAGACTCTCTGTAGCCGTCGAGATTGATGTCTACAAAGCCTGCTGCATCAAGTAGGCCATTCGCAAGCGCTATGCTAGCATTGTGGTACGAGTAGGGTAACTGTCCCTCAATTGAGAAGGGATTGACCAGGGGTATACAGGAGTCCAATGGAACTGCAAAACCGTTCCATATGTCTTCGGAGATTGCCTCCTTATCGAGAGCGAATGCCATTGCACGTCTGAACGCGGTGATGTTGAAAGGATACTTGGCGCAATTTATGGTGAAGAAGCCGTAACCGTTGCGAAGAGTTTCTGAAATTTCGATGTTCTCTGCAGCTTCAAGAGCTTCTATGAATCTTGAATCGACCGCGTCATCAATGATATCTATTTCATCATTCATGAGTGCAAGGACCCGCTGGTCGTCCTGTGTTATCACGTTGAACACAAGCTTGTCAACGAAGGGACCTGACTTGAGGGGCATATTAAATGACTGTGCCATTACTGGCACATGTGGGACACAAAATGGGACAATGATGAGCGCAACTAACAGAAAGCACCCACCATGAGATTTGCCACCGACCATGTTGTCGATTCCCTCGAACAATTGCAAAAGCAGATTCTACGGCGCGAAACCGGGACAAACTGCTTCTTTTGTGTCTACAAGTACATGGAAGTGTCATAGGGTTATTGGTCCCAGCGGAAGAGCAAGTCATCACCTTGATAGTTCAGAGATCGGGAGTAGTTTTACTGCCCCATTTTGGTATCTTTTCCATTGCAGGAACGTAGCCATCAAGCACATGTCTGCCGAGAATGAGCCGTTGTATCTCGCTTGTGCCCTCATAAATCTGATAGAGCTTTGCGTCCCGAAACAGTTTCTCAAGTGGATACTGATCGATGTACCCGTACCCACCGTGGATTTGTAGAGCTTCACTGGCAACTTCCATTGCAGCGTCCGTAGCATACGCCTTGGCCACGCTAGCAGGCACAGTTGCGTTTTCACCCTTGTCAGCGGTCCACGCAGCCTTGAGGTACAATGCACGAGATGCCTCAATTTTCATGTACATCTCGGCTAGTTTGAACTGGATTACGTCGAATTTACGCAGTTTTTTCGTGAAAACCTCTCTCTTGTCCACATACGCCCTAGCATACTCCATTGCTGCTCTAGCAAGACCAGTGGAGAAAGCAGCAATCGCGGGCCTAGTCATTGAGAAGGTTTGCATGGCAATTGAGAAACCCATTCCCTCTGACCCCAATAGATTCTCTACTGGTACCTTTGCACCCTTGAATATGACTGAGGAAGTAGTGGATGCGCGATGTCCCATCTTCTCCACAGGCGGGCCCGTTCTCACTCCAGGTGTATCGGCGTCGACTATGAAAGCGCAAAGAGCCTTGTGTCGTTT